>JAFRQL010000127.1 GCA_017428655.1 Bacillota bacterium
ATAGTGCTCGGCCGTCCTGAAGACTCCAACTTCTGGTATTTCCGCAGCGCTCCGGGAAACAATGATTTCCCGTTCACGCTGGACGGGGTATCCCACACCAGGACCGGTGTTTTCAGCAGCGTTCCGCCCAATAACGGGATCGACGGGATCTCGCTCTACGTGGGCTACGATAATCACACCGCTCTGACATATCCGCAGGATACTCTTACCTGGTACCCGGAGAACATCAGGGTCGCTAAGGGGGCGCAGCTCTCCAGGGATCTGCAGTTTACGGTCGAGACCAACCCGAGGTTCCTCGCGGCAGGCTTCGGAGAGACGGTGATACAGAGCGTCGAGCCCTATACCGGCCAGAACGCACTGCCTGCCGGGCTCAGCCTGACCAAGGTCGGCGGCGCCTACAGGATATCCGGAACGGTCACCGCCGAGCCGGGAGTATACGACACGCTGTTCAGTGTGAAGACCAACAGCCCGGACAGCAGCACTGCGGAGAAGGACGCTCACATAAAGTTCTACGTCATGCCTGACGGCGAGGCCGCCCTTGAAGCGGCGGAAGAGCAGGCTGCATGCTTCCATTACTTCGGCGACTGGATCGATGACGAGAACGGAGAGACGCATACGAGAGTCTGCAGCGAATGCCTGGCCGAGGAGATCGCTGAGCACGTGTGGGACGATGGCGAGGTCATAGTGCCCGCTATGGAAGGCGAGCCCGGGATCAGGCGTCATAAATGCATAGAATGCGAAGCCGAGACCGAGATGGAATACGTGCCGGAGAGTTGCCTGGTATACTTCCACTACAACAACGGGACCGAGGATCACGGGACGATCGAGGTCTACGTAGGTGCGCGGATCGGGCTCCCCGCCTGGAACAGCAATCTCGCAGTTCCCTCGGGAAAGAGCTTCGCAGGCTGGAGCGAGGACAAGTACGGCGGGACGATCCTCGCCGCAGGCAGCGCCTTCAATGTGACCGGAGAGACCCATTTATACGCGCAGTGGGTCGACGCCGGCGCGATGACGCTGCTGGGCGACGTGAATCTGGACGAGGCCGTCGATGTATCTGATCTGACGACTCTTGCGAGACATCTTGCCAGGATCGAAATACTCGAAGAAGGTTCTGCAAATTTGAAAAATGCAGATGTAACAAATGATAAAGCAGTCAATGTTGAGGATTTGACAAAGCTTGCCCGTTATCTTGCAAGAATTATCCTGACTTTGGATTAGTTATATGCTACGGCATTTAAAGGTCATAATATGCCGGAAGATCGAGCATAAATATCCATATTTGATTTTAGGGAAATGTCAAGGATCTGACCAGGCTGGCCAGATTCGTGGCAAAGATAATCCCGAGTCTGTGATATTACAGCTGTCGGTCGAAGAATGATTAATAAAACGGCAGGACCGGTGTCCTGCCGTTTTGATATGATATTTTGGGAATTTTCTGAGCTTGCGTATGCCCCGGTGAAGGCGGTCACAAAGGCGCCCTAAAGCTCCTTCGCTTCCTTCGCATGATCGACGAACATCTGCCTTACCTGAGGGATCTCGCCCAGACCTTTCAAGATGCAGCAGACCTCGGTCTCAAAGCCTTCGGCTGCCGCAGCGTCCGCGATCCGGTTCTTCCAGGAATCGGGCTCGTCCCCGGCCATGTCGTTGTTCGCGTGGTCGCCCGCGACTATGAGCAGCGGGGCAAGATACACGCGGCGCGGTCTTCTCGAGCGGACGGCCTCAAGGACCGGCTCGATCCCCGGCTCAAATTCTACGGTGCCCAGGATGACGTCCCCGTGCTCCTTTTCATCCAGATACCTTTGCAGCGCCTTGTAGGCCTTGAGATCCGTGACCGGGCTGCCGTGGCCCATGAGAGCCAGCATCTCCCCTTCAGTGCGCTCAGGATACGCCGAGCGGACGATATCGCCGAATCTCTTAACGTCGGCCTCACCAGCCAGAAGAGGGGCGCCCAGGGCGATGCGCTCGAACCGGTCTTTAAAGATGCTCACGATGCCGCGCAGCTTGACGAATTCCTCTCCCATGAGCATCACCGACGCCTGCACCAGAACGTCCTTCACGCCGTCCGCGGCCATCTGCTCGAGGGCCTCGGCGGGGGAGGGTATCACGATCCCGTCCCTTTCGCGGAGCTTTTTTCTTATCATTCCGCTGGTCCAGGCGTTGTAGAACGCGCGGCCGGGGAAAGCATTTCTCAGGTCTTCATCTATGGCGTCGATGGTCAGGGCTCTTGTCTGAGGGAATGAAGTCCCGAAGCTGACGGCGAGCATTGCTTTTTTATTTTTCATTGTCATTTTCCTGTTCTATGGGGTGCTCTTTATTTGAACGGCCTGCGGCTGCGGATGACCGCAGTTCGGAGGGTCTGCCGCGTCCCCGTGGCGCTTCCTGACGGCTGCGGATCAAAGGCTTTATCGTTCTTTTGCGATGATCAGTGTGTAATATCCGGCGTCGTCGGGGATGTCCTCCAGGCTGCCGTAGACCTTTTCGCCTTCCATGCCGCAGTTCTCGACGGCGCAGGCTTCCCTGCCGGAAGACGCGATCATTTCTTTGACGCCTGCCATCCTGCTTCCCGATTTCATGAGGATCCAGGTCCCGGGCAGGTCTTCGGGGAGAGTCTTTCTCTGGGATGCGGGGAAGATGTGCAGGGCGTCGCGGCTCTCCGCGAGGGAGGTCCCGAGCCTTGCAGCCGCCGCGCAGAAGGAGGTGATCCCGCTGACCAGCTCCGTCTCGAAGCCGTCCGCTTTGAGCAGGGCGTCGATGTAGCTGAAGGAGCAGTAGACCGTGGGATCGCCAAGCACCAGGCAGATCACGTTCTCGCCGGTCCTAAGGTGCTCCTCGACCAGGTCCGCGGACCTTCTGTGGGCTGCGGCGAGGGCTGCCCTGTCAATGGTCATGGGAGTAGGAAGGGCGATGAGGGTCTTTTCCGCAAGCTCTGGGACCGCCTGCACCGCGATCCTGTAGGCCACGGATCCTTTGGGATCTTCTCCCGGCACCGCGATGACGCGGCTCTCCTTTATGAGTCTTACGGCCTTCAGGGTCATGAGCTCCGGGTCCCCGGGACCGACGCCAACGCCGTACGCTTTGCCAATCATATCATTTCTCCTGTCTAGCCGCGCGGCTCTCCGGAACAGCCGGAGTTAGTAAAGCGCAACTGCCACACAAATATACTATATTTTAGGCATTTTGAAAAGCCTTCACATAAAAGTGTATAGGAGCAGCGGGTGGCGCCAGGGAGGGCCCGCGCCCCGAGCCTGAAGCGAGGGGATGCGGGAGGTGCCCTGGTGACAGGACCCGCTGCGTCCTCAGGCTCATGGCCGGATGCCTCAGAGGCAGGACCCCGAGCCCCGGAAAGCCCGAATTGCCAAGCACCCCTCCCGCCCCCTTTCCTCTTGCCTGAGGCCCCCGCTCATTGTAAAATGAATTAGTGCAGGCGAAATGTCATCAAACGCTGACGTCCTGCGCCCGTTCCGCCGGATCCTGCTAAGAGCAGGTCCTTCGATCTGCTCCATCCCCGGTCCTCGCCCCACACCCGCGATATGAAAGACGAAAAAAGACAGAAAAGAAAAGAGAATTTCCGGCTGCTCTGGACCTTCCTCAAGGGCAGCAAGCGCTGGTTCATCTTCGGAGTCATCGCCTCGTCCCTGGTCTCTCTGGCGGACATGGTCAGCCCCCAGATAATCAGGGCAGCCATAGACAACGCCCTGGGAGGCCTTGAACCGGACCTCCCCGGCTGGGCCGTCGCCCTGGCGGACCGGTTCGGAGGCTTCGAATACCTGGGCGAGCACCTCTGGATCATGGCGGCAGCCCTCGCCCTCATCGCCGTCATCAGGAACGGCGCCCAGTACCTGGTGGGCGTGCTGAACAACCGGGGCGCCGAGACCCTGGTAAAGACCATGCGCGACAGCCTCTTCAGCCACATCGAGCGGCTGCCCTACGCATGGCACATGAAGAACCACACCGGCGATCTGATCCAGCGCTGCACCAGCGACGTGGAGAGCGTCCGCCGCTTCGTTTCCATGCAGCTGTCCAACGTGATCCGCATCGTCATCCTTATCGTCCTTTCGATCTGGTTCATGGTCAGGATGGACCTGCGCCTCACCCTGGTCGGCGTCAGCATGATCCCCGTGATCCTTGGCTTCACCGTATCCTTCGGAAGAAAGATGCACGCGGGCTTTGAGCACTGCGACGAGGTGGAGGGCCAGGTATCCGCCCTGGTCCAGGAGAACCTGACCGGCGTCAGGGTCGTCAGGGCCTTCGCCAGAGAGCGCTGGGAGCGGGACCGCTTCATCGAAAAGGACAACTATTACTGCGGCCTCTGGGTCGAGATGGGAAAGACCATGACCCGGTTCTTCTCCATCCAGGACATCCTCTCCGCCCTGCAGGTCATGCTGGTCATCGTCTTCGGCTGCGCCTTCTGCGTCAACGGGACCATGACCTCCGGCGACCTCATCGCCTTCATCTCCTACAACTCCATGCTCGCCTGGCCCATCAGAAGGCTGGGGCGCATGCTCATCGAGATGAGCAAGGCGGACGTATCCCTCGCCAGGATCGCCTACATCATGAACGAGCCCGAGGAGCCGGCCTCCGAAAAGGCCCTGAAGCCTGCCATGAACGGCGACATCGTTTTCGACCACGTGAGCTTCGCCTACGAGGGGAGCTCCGAGACCCTCCACGACATCTCCTTTGACGTCGAGGCGGGATCGACCCTTGGCATCCTGGGAGGCACCGGCAGCGGCAAGTCCACCCTGATGCTCCTTCTCGACAAGATGTATCTGCTGCCTGAAGGCTCCGGAAGGATCACCGTCGGCGGCACCGACATCAAGGACATCGACACCGAATACCTGAGGAGCAATATCTCCATGGTCCTTCAGGAGCCCTTCCTTTTCTCCAGGACCATCGCGGACAACATCGCCATCAGCAGCAGGGCCATCACCATCGACCGGGTGAGGGAGGCCTCGCGGGCGGCCAGCCTGGACGAGAGCGTCAGGGAGTTCTCCAAGGGCTACGACACCTTCGTCGGCGAGAGGGGCGTGACCCTCTCGGGAGGCCAGAAGCAGAGGACGGCCATCGCAAGGGCCCTCGTTTCCCCCGCGCCCATCATGATCTTCGACGATTCTCTCTCCGCGGTCGACACGGAGACCGACGCGAAGATCAGGGGAGAGCTGGAAAAGAGATTCGGCTCATCCACCACCATCCTGATATCCCACAGGCTCACGACCCTCTCCAAGTGCGACAAGATCATAGTTCTGGACAGCGGCAGGGTGGCGGAGCAGGGCACTCCGGACGAGCTCAGGACCTCCGGAGGCATCTATCAGAAGATCTTCGAGATCCAGTCCGGCGCCGCAGGCCCTGAGGAAGCGGCGGGAGAGGAGGCATAGCATGAAAAAAACTAAAGAAAAGAACAGCCTCCCCTTCTTCGGGATCCCCAAGATGATGCCCCTGATCATCAAATACCGCAAAGACCTGGCCGTGGTCATCGTCACCACCATAATCTTCGGCCTGATGGAGATCACCTACCCGGTGCTTCAGCGCTACGCCCTGAACCGGTTCGTCGAAGGCGGGACCCTTGAAGGCATGGGCCTGTTCATCCTGGCATATATCGCGGCCATCGCGGGCATGGCCATTTCCGGCTACATCAACACCAGGGTCTGCATGGCGACGGAGCTTCGGATGAACACCACCATGCGCAACGAGGCCATGGCCCACCTTCAGAAGCTCTCCTTCGACTATTACAACACCAACAGCGTGGGCTACATCCACGCCCGGGTCATGAGCGACACCGGCCACATCGGCGAGACCCTGACCTGGAACCTCAACGACGGCATATTCTTCACCATGACAGTGGTCGGATCCATCGCGGTCATGCTGGCCATCGATCCCAAGCTGACCGCCATGATACTGGTGATCGTCCCGGTGATCAGCGTCTTCTACGCACTTTTCCAGGGAAAGCTCTTCGAGCTCAACCGCCAGGTGAGGGAGATCAACTCCAGGATCACCGGCCAGTTCAACGAGGGGATCACCGGAGCAAAGACCATCAAATCCCTGGTGGTCGAGGACCGGATCTTCGAGGATTTCGAGAGCGAGACCAGGGCGATCTTCAACAAATCCATGGAGGCGGCGAGGCTTCGCGGCGTCTTCAGAGCGGTCACCGGCATGGCAGCCTCCGCGGCTCTTGCCATCGTCCTGTGGCAGGGCGGCCTGATCGCCAAGGAGGAGATCGGAACCTTCTCCCTCTTCATGACCTACGCCCGCGACCTGATGGAGCCGGTCAGCATGATCGTGGAGAGCCTCGCCCTGTTCATCGTCGGCAAGGTCAACATCGGAAGGTATACCGCCCTGATGGAGTCGGTCCCCAACGTGAGAGACAGCGAAGCGGTGGAGGAAAAATACGGCGACTGCTTCGATCCCAAGAAGGAAAACTGGGAGGAGCTCAAGGGCGACATCGAATTCGACCACGTGGACTTTCAGTATCCTGACGGGGACGAGCTGGTCCTTGAGGATTTCAGCCTCAAAATACCCTTTGGTACCAACGTTGCCATCGTCGGGGAGACCGGTGCGGGAAAATCCACCCTGGTCAATCTGGTCTGTCGTTTCTACGAGCCCACCAGAGGCCGGGTCCTGATCGACGGAAGGGACGCCCGGGAACGGTCCCAGCTGTGGCTCCACTCGGGGCTGGGCTACGTCCTTCAGACTCCCCACCTGTTCTCCGGCACCATAAGGGACAACCTCCTCTACGGAAAGCCCGGCGCCACCGACGAGGAGATATACGCGGCCCTGGAGAAGGTGTCCGCCGTCCCGGTGGTCGAAAAGCTGGAGAAGGGTCTGGACACCGACGTGGGAGAGGGCGGGAGCCTGCTCTCCACCGGCGAAAAGCAGCTGATATCCTTTGCCAGGGCGATCCTGGCGGATCCAAGGCTCCTGGTCCTCGACGAAGCGACCGCCTCCGTCGACACCATGACCGAGCAGACCATCCAGGCCGCCATCGACAAGGTGATCAAGGGCAGGACCAGCATCGTCATCGCCCACAGGCTGTCGACCATAAGGAACGCCGATATAATCCTGGTGGTGAAGGACGGCAAGATCGTGGAGCAGGGCAGCCACGACGACCTGCTGGCTGCCAAAGGGTACTACAGCAGGCTCTGGCAGCGCCAGTACGAGGACGAAGCGACCAGCAGGCTCTGGAGCGAAAATCAGGAGAAGACCGCAGGGAACTGATGAGCGAAGATATATTTGAAGACAAAAATGCTGCCTCAAGGGAAGCCGCGAAAAAGATAGCGGAGCTTGCCGAGGAAAAGGGCGGCAGGGCGTATTACGTGGGAGGCTGCGTCAGGGACGAGCTCCTGGGAAGGGCCGTAAACGATACCGACATAGAGGTCCACGGCGTGAGCCCTCAGGATCTCTTTGACATTCTCTCAAAGGCCGGTGAGCCTATTGCCTACGGCGAGAGCTTCGGGATCTATTCCCTGAGGGGCCTTGATCTGGACGTCGCCATGCCCAGAAAGGAGAAGGCCGTCGGCAGGGGCCACAGGGATTTTGAGGTCTCGGTGGATCCCTTCATAGGGCCCGAGGGGGCTGCCAGGCGCAGGGATTTCACCGTCAACGCCCTGATGAAGGACGTCCTCACCGGGGAGATCCTGGACTTCTTCGGGGGGCTTTCCGACCTTAAGGCCGGGGTGCTGCGCCACGTCAACGACGAGAGCTTCGCGGAAGACCCCCTGAGGGTCCTTCGGGCTGCCCAGTTCGCGGCGAGGCTGGGCTTTAAAGTGGCTGAGCAGACGGTGAGCCTGTGCAGGACCATCGATATCGCTGCACTTTCTTCGGAACGGGTGGAAGGGGAGCTCAAGAAGGCCCTTCTGGACGCTCCGAAGCCCTCGGTATTCTTCGAGGTCTTAAGGGACATGGAAAAGCTCAGTCCCTGGTTCGAAGAGCTGGCCATGACCATCGGAATCGAGCAGGACCCGGTCTTTCACCCCGAGGGGGACGTCTGGACCCACAGCCTTCAGGTGCTGGACAGGGCGGCGGAGTACCGGACCCAGGCGTCGGATCCCTATCCCTTCATGCTCCTCGCCCTTACCCACGATCTGGGCAAGATCGTGACCACCGAGACCATAGACGGAAGGATCCACGCCTACGAGCACGAGACCAAGGGCCTTCCCCTGGTGGAGAGCTTTCTATCCCGCTTCACCACTGAGACCAGGGTCATCCGCTACGTCATGAACATGGTGCCCCTCCACATGAAGCCCAACGTGGTCGCCTACAAGCGGTCGGCCCTCAAGACCACCAACAGGATGTTCGACGAGGCCTGCGCCCCGAAGGACCTGATATACATCGGTCTTGCGGACAGGCCTGTCTTCGCCGGGAGCGACAGGTTCTCCGGCGACAGCGGCTTTCTCTTTGAGAGGCTCGAGGCTTACGAAAAGACCATGGCCAAGCCCTACGTGAAGGGCAGGGATCTTATAGAAGCGGGGATCGCTCCGGGGCCCGAGCTGGGCGGATATCTGGAGTATGCCCACAAACTCAGGCTGGCAGGGATAGACAGGGAGAGCGCCCTCAAGCAGACCCTTGCCATGGCCCGCAAGGCTGAAAACGAAGAAAAAAGGCGCAGGGCTTCCAGGCCCGGAGGCGGAAAAGATGACGGATAGTGACGGAAGGACCGCTGAAAAAGGCAAAAAGAGGCCCGTGATCTTTCTCATACTGGGGTTCCTGGCGAACCTTCTGGGAAAGCTCCTCTTCGGCCTTGAGCTCGAGATCGACCCGAAGGTCAGGGAGTGGAAGAAGCGGGAGGGAGGCTTCATAGTCCTCTGCGCCCACCCCTCGGAGATGGACGCGGTGGTGCTGATCGCTGCCCTCTTCCCCCGGTTCAGCCGGTTCGTGGTGGGCGCCCAGCAGCTCTACAAGGGCTGGCAGGGAGTGATGCTCAGGAGCCTTAAGGTCATACCCAAGCGCCAGTTCACCCCCGACATGTCGTCGGTAAAAGAGATGATAAAGACGGTCAGGGACGGCGACGTCCTCGCCATGATGCCCGAGGGAAGGGTGTCCCTGGACGGGACCTCAAGCCCCATAGATCCTTCCACTGCCAAGCTGCTGCAAAAGCTCGCCTGCCCCACGGCGGTCATGGTCCCCTGGGGGACCTATTTCGTAAAGCCTTCGTATAATTACGGCGGGCTCATCAGGGGAAAAATCGGTGGCCGCATGACGCCCCTGTTTGACGAGGGAGAGGCGAAAAGCCTGACCATAGGCGAGATCATGGAGAGGCTCACCGCGGCCCTTTCCTACGACGCCTCAAGGGAGCTGCAGGGGAGCGGCAGGACCTACGGGAGCAGAAAAAAGGCTCCCATGGAAAAGGTCTCCAACCTGTTTTATCTATGCCCATCCTGCGGAAGCCTCTACACGGTCAGAGATGAGGGAGGAGAAGTTTTCTGTTCGTCCTGCGGGATGAAGGTCTTTGCCGGCAGAGACATGTTCCTTCACGAGAGCGGCGAGGCTGCCGCGGCCTGCAGTTATGAGGCAGATGCGGACGGCATGCTGAAAAACGGTCTTCCCGGCTCCATACCCGCCTGGAACCGGATCCAGCTGGATCACGAGCGGGCGTTCTGGGAGGATCCCGGCGCTTCCTTGGATCTTTCGGTCAGAAAGAAGACCATGGTCATCGGAAAAGAGGCGGACTATACCGAACGGTGCGTCGGCAGACTGCGCCTTGACAGGGAGGGCCTTCATTACGAGGACCCGGAAGAGAGCTTCGACGTTAAACTGAGCATCCTTCCCGGGGTCTCGGCGGACTACCGGGACGGGTACATAGCCTACTACGAAGGAGACCTGATCAGGCGGTTCTACTTTGACGACAGGCGCCTTTCCGCCAGATTCATGAACTCGCTGATGGTCCTGAAGGAAAAGGCCGGGTCCTGAGGGCTTTTATCCGGCCGGGTCATATCCCCAGCAGCTCCTCCAGCATCCTTGCCACGCCGTCTTCGGTGTTGGGCAGGGCGACCAGGTCCGCTGCCATTTTAACTTCGTCCGCGGCGTTGCCCATGGCGACGCCGATCCCGCATCTTGCGATCATCTCACGGTCGTTGGTGCTGTCGCCGAAGGCGATGATGTTCTCAAGCCCCAGGCCGTAGAGGCCGGCGGTGAACCTGAGCCCCTCCGCCTTGGAGGTCCTGCAGCTTCCGATGGCGATATTGTGGGCTGCCGAGCTCACGATGTTGAGGCCGGGGAGCTTCTCCAGCTGGGCGGCGATCTCAAGCCTTCTTTCTTCGTCCGCGATCATTATGTTCACGTTCTCTATCCGGTCCGGAGCTTTTCTTACGATGTCAATGCAGTCGGGGACCGGGATCCTGGTGGTCCTGCGGTAATGCTGGCTCCAGGGCGAGGTTATGCCGAAGCCGGCGAGGTCGTCCATGCACCGCTGGTCAATGTAGACCTTCCCTTCGGAGAAGACCTCGACCAGGTAGGACTTGTCTGAGATCCAGGGCATGATCCGCGCCGTGTCCTCTTTTGTCATCAGGCTCTCGTATATGGTCTCTTCGGACGGGAGCCTCACGATCCTCGCTCCGTTGCCCGTCACCATGAAGGTCATGCCCCTGGTCTTCTTGATGAAGTCCGGTATGGTGTGCAGGGCCCTTCCGGTGGACGCTACGATGTGAAAACCTTTTTCCTGGGCCCTTATGAGGGCTCCTTCGGTCCGCTGGGAGAGCATCCCGTCCGCGTCGAGCAGGGTCCCGTCCAGGTCCGCCGCGATGATCCTGATGCCGTACAGAGTCTCTTTTTTTATCATGATCGCTTCTCCTTGCCTTTGAACGATGGTATTATTTAATCACATAATCCAAGCATAGTGAAGTTCTTTTGAAAAGGAGCAAAGATGAGATACGAAGATGCCGAAAAACGGTTCCGGGCCCTGGTCCGCGAGATAGATTTTCTTGAGAATATAAGGAGCACCCTGTCGTGGGACATGAGGGTCAACCTTCCCCTCGACGCTGCGGGCTACAGGGGGGACAGCATCGCCTTCCTCTCGGGGGAGGCAATGAAGCGCAAGACCTCCGATGAGATGAACGAACTGCTCTGCGTCCTTGAGGAAAAGCCCGCGGAGGATCCGATCCTGGAGTCCATGATCAAAAAGTACCGCAAACAGTACAAGTATCAGGCCGAGATCGATCCCGCCCTTTACATGGAGTACGCCTCCCACAACCTCCAGTGCGAGGTGGTATGGCAGGAGGCCAAGAAGCACAACGATTTCGCCAGCCTTGCCCCCTGGATGAAGAAGGAGTTCGAGCTGCTGGCAAAGCTCGCCGCCTGTCACGGCTGGGAGAAGGATCCCATGAGCGGCCTTATGGACGAGTGGGAACCGGGCATCACCAGAAAAGAGATGGACAGGCTGTTCGGCGAGCTCAAGGACTTCATGCTCCCTCTGCTGGACGATATCAAGGCTTCCCCGGTGAAGCCTGATCCGGCGCTCATACTGGGAGAATACCCGATCCCCCTTCAGGAGAAGCTCTGCAGGAGGGTCCTGGACGACATCGGTTTTGATTTCAGAAAGGGTAGAGTCGACGTCAGCGCTCATCCCTACACCACCGGCAACGACATCTACGACATCAGGCTCACCACCCGCTACTACGAAGAGAACTTCACCATGGCGGTCTGCTCCTGCCTGCACGAGGGCGGCCACGCCCTCACCGGCCAGCACATCGACCCCGCCCTCAGGTATACCACCCTTGAGCACATGGTAGGCGCCGGCATGAACGAGGCCCAGTCCAGATACCTTGAGAACTTCGTGGGACGCTCCCCCGAATACTGGGAGTACCTGCTGCCCGTCGCCGCGGAATACTTCCCCCAGCTGAAAAAGATCAGCCCCGAGGACTTCTACCTCTCGATGAACTGCGTCCGCCAGAGCCCCCACAGGATGCGCTGCGACGAGCTGACCTATAACCTCCACATAATCCTGCGCTACGAGCTGGAGAAGATGCTCTTCGACGGCGACATCACCTTTGACGAGCTGCCCAAGGTCTGGAACGAGAAGTCCAAAGAATACCTGGGCGCCGTCCCCGAGAACGATGCGGAGGGCGTCCTTCAGGACATGCACTGGTCCAGCGGCTACATCGGGTACTTCCACACCTACGTGCTGGGCAACTTCTACGACGGCCACTTCTACGAGGCCATGCTGAAGGACATCCCCGACTTCCACGAGAAGGTGAGAAGGGGCGATCTGCTTCCTATCACCGGCTGGATGAAGGAAAAGCTCCACAAGACCGGCGGCATGTATCAGCCCGCCGAGGTCCTTAAGAGGGTGGACGGCCAGGAGCTGACCGCAAAGCATTACATCGACTACATCAGAGAGAAGTATTCGAGGATGTACAGACTGTAGGCCCTTTGGCCAAGCTCAGGGCGGATGCGGCGTCCCCGGACCGTCTTTCGCAGAGGCCCCACGCGCCCCGCCATTAGGAAAGGAACTCTTATGTCATACGATCTTACCGACAGGCTGGTCGTGGGAGTCTCTTCGAGGGCCCTCTTCGACCTGGAAAAGGAGAACGAGATATTTGAGAACGAAGGCCTCGAGGCCTATTCCCGCTACCAGCAGGACCACGAGAAAGATATCTTAAGGCCCGGCATCGCCTTTCCCCTGATCAGGGCTCTCCACAACCTGAACTGCGAAGGGGAGGGCCTTACCGAGATCATCGTCATGTCCAGGAACAGCGCAGACACCAGCCTTCGGATCTTCAATTCCATCAGCCACTACGGCCTGGATATAAGCAGGGCGGCCCTGGTGGGCGGACGGCCTGTAGCGCCTTATCTCGACGCCTTCAGGACCGACCTCTTCCTTTCCGCCAACGAGCAGGACGTCCAGGACGCGGTCAACGCCGGCGTAGCAGCGGGGATCATTTGCAGCGGAGGCCTCCCCGCCGGAGCTGAGGAGGAGACCGACCAGATCCGCATCGCCTTCGACGGGGACGCGGTGATCTTTTCCGACGAGGCTGAGCAGATCTACCAGAGGGAAGGCATCGAAGCCTTCGCGGAGCACGAGAAGCGCCGCGCCATGGATCCTCTGCCCGAGGGTCCCTTCGCAAAGCTCCTCAAGACCATATCCCTGGTCCAGAACCGCTTCCCCGAAGACCGGATGCCCATACGCACTGCCCTGGTGACCTCCAGGAGCGCCCCGGCCCACGAGCGGGTCATCAGGACCCTGATGGCATGGAACGTGCGCATAGACGAGGCCTTCTTCCTTGGAGGGGTCTCCAAGAGCGAGGTGCTCAGGGCCTTCGGCGCCAACATCTTCTTCGACGATCAGAGCGTCCATACGGGTCCCGCCTCCAAGCTGGTCCCGTCGGCAAGGGTGCCCTACATCCAAAGGCAGCAGTAGAGCCTGCACATGACATGAAATAAAAACAGGCCTTCATCCTTATCGGGCGAAGGCCTGCTTATTTTTTGATGTTTATTTCGGCCGCCTGATCGGGAGGCCTTTGGCTCTTACTACTTCAGAGCCTCGTATACCGCGACGGCGGTGGCGACGGTGGCTCCGACCATGGGGTTGTTGCCCATGCCCAGGAAGCCCATCATCTCAACGTGGGCGGGTACGGAGGAGGAGCCTGCGAACTGGGCGTCGCTGTGCATGCGACCCATGGTGTCGGTCATGCCGTAGCTGGCGGGACCTGCTGCCATGTTGTCCGGATGCAGGGTGCGGCCGGTGCCGCCGCCGGATGCGACGGAGAAGTACTTCTTGCCCTGCTCGATGCACTCCTTCTTGTAGGTGCCTGCGACGGGATGCTGGAAGCGGGTCGGGTTGGTGGAGTTTCCGGTGATGGAGACGTCCACGTGCTCGCTGTGCATGATGGCGACGCCTTCGCGGACGTCGTCAGCTCCGTAGCAGCGGACCTGAGCCCTTTCGGTGGTGGAATAGGGGATCTCGCGGACGATGTTGAGCTCGCCGGTGTAATAGTCGAACTTGGTCTGGACGTAGGTGAAGCCGTTGATCCTGCTGATGATCTGGGCAGCGTCCTTGCCGAGGCCGTTGAGGATGACCCTGAGAGGAGTCTTGCGGGCCTTGTTGGCGTTCTTTACGATGCCGATGGCGCCTTCAGCGGCCGCGAAGCTCTCGTGGCCTGCCAGGAAGGCGAAGCACTGGGTGTCGTCCCTTAAGAGCATGGCTGCCAGGTTTCCGTGGCCGAGGCCGACCTTTCTGTCGTCGGCGACGGAGCCCTTGATGCAGAAGGCCTGAAGGCCTTCGCCGATGGCTTCCGCGGCTTCCGCTGCGGACTTGACGTTCTTCTTTACCGCGATGGCCGCGCCTACGCAGTATGCCCAGGCGGCGTTCTCGAACGCGATGGGCTGGACTCCCTTGACGATCTCATAGGGGTCGAATCCCAGGTCCTGGCAGATCTTTCTGCATTCCTCGACGGATCCGATGCCGTAGCCTGCGAGGACTTCGTTGATATGGTCTATACGTCTTTCATAGCTTTCAAACAGTGCCATTTTTCAGTCCTCCTTTCCTACTCGTGGCGCGGATCGATGTATTTTGCCGCGTTGTCGAACTGTCCGTAGTGGGAAGTCGCCTTCTTGACTGCTTCGTTGGCGTCCATGCCGTTCTTGATGTTCTCCATCATGGGGCCCATCTTGACGAACTCATAGCCTACGATCTCGTTGCCTTCGTTGAGGGCGAGCCTGGTGACGTAGCCCTCGGTGAGCTGCAGGTATCTGGGGCCCTTGGCGAGGGTGGCGTACATGGTGCCGACCTGGCTGGTCAGACCCTTGCCCAGGTCTTCAAGTCCCGCTCCGATGGGAAGTCCGCCCTCGGAGAAGGCCGTCTGGCTGCGGCCGTAGACGATCTGAAGGAAGAGCTCCCTCATGGCGGTGTTGATGGCGTCGCAGACCAGGTCGGTGTTGAGGGCTTCGAGGATGGTCTTTCCGACCAGGATCTCGGAAGCCATGGCGGCCGAGTGGGTCATGCCCGAGCAGCCGATGGTCTCGACCAGTGCTTCCTGGATGACTCCGTCCTTGACGTTGAGGGTGAGCTTACAGGCTCCCTGCTGGGGGGCGCACCAGCCGATGCCGTGGGTGAGGCCGCTGATGTCATTGATCTCTTTGGCCTGTACCCACTTGCCCTCTTCGGGGATGGGAGCAGGACCGTGGTCAGCGCCCTTGGCGACAGGGCACATGTGCTGAACTTCTGCTGAATAGATCATGTTTATCACTCCGTTTCGATATTAGACTGCCAGCTGCCCCGCGCTTTGAGGCCGCCGCGGCAGCATTCTGAACAACGATGCATGTGTGTGCATACGCAATCATTGTATAGGGAAAAGCCTTCTGCGTCAAGGCTTGGAAGGCCGCCGGCGGCCGCGAATCTTTCGTCAAAATAAACAAGTAACTTATTGATAACTCGACGCGCCGATATATAATGGATTATACTTTTATCCATAACCTTTTGTCACTGCATCGGAGGTATTTATCATGAAAGACGCGCTCGATAAGCGTTTCCTCGTCTCGGAACGCAAAAGCTCGCTGAGCACCGAAGTACTGGCGGGTCTCACCACATTCGCGACTATGTCCTATATCCTCGCGGTCCAGCCGGCCATCATGGCCGACGCCGGGATGGATCCTCTTGGCGTATTCGCCGCCACCGCCATCGTCTCCGCCCTCGTCACCATCGCCATGGGCATCATCAGCAACGCCCCCCTTGCCCTGGCTCCCGGCATGGGCGACAACGCCCTCGTGGCCTACACCCTGGTCGGCATGGGCATCGCCACCTGGCAGACCTGCATGGGCATGATGGTCTTCACCGGCGGAGTCTTCCTGCTGCTCAGCTGCTTCAAGATCAGGGAGAAGCTGGCCGATTACCTGCCCAAAAGCATCAAATTCGGCCTCACCGCGACCCTGGGCATCTTCCTCTTCCAGATAGGCATCTCCAATACCGGCCTTCTGCAGCCCGCGAACGCCGGCTGGGGCGATTTCCACGATCCCAGCATCAGGCTCACCTTTTATGGCCTGATCATCGCCCTGGTGCTCAACTTCATCCGCATCGACATCAACGGCAGGGAGTACAAGATCCGCGGCTACATGCTCATCGCCATTATCCTGACTACCATAGTCGGCGCCTTCATGGGCCTGGTCCACGTGGATCCGGGCAACGGCCTCTCCACCACCTTCGCAGCACTGGGCAACGTGGCCTTCAAGGCTGACGTGGCCAGCATCTTCCAGGCCAAGTACATCCCATACATACTGATATTCCTCATCGGCGATTTCACCTCCACCATGGGCACCGCCCTTGGCGCGGGCCACAAGGCCGGCCTCATGGACGAGAACGGCAATATGCCCATGCTGGGCAAGATCTTCCTCGTGGACGCCGCCGGCACCGTGATCGGCGCCTCCATGGGCGTCACCGTCGTGACCTCATACGCCGAATCCGCCGCGGGCGTCGAGGCGGGCGGCCGCACCGGCCTCACCTCCCTCACCACCGGCGCTCTCTTCGTGATCTCGCTGATCTTCGCCCCGCTCTTCGTCGCCATCCCCTCCTCCGCCACCGGCCCGGTCCTGCTCATGATAGGCATCTCCTGCATGCAGGAGCTCAGGACCCTGGAGTTCGACCTCGTCAACTGGACACCGGTCTGCATGATGGTCTGCTTCACTGCCTTCGCCGATATGGCGACCGGCGTCACCGTCGGCCTCTTTACCGACATCCTCGTCCGCCTCGTCCACTACGGCTTCAAGAAGGACCACAGGAAGGAAGACATGCCCAGCGTCGCCACCGTAATCCTGGCCCTTCTCATGGGCCTGCAGTTCGTTCTGTAGGGAGGAGCGTATCCTATGATCAATGTTGTGAAAAAAGACCGTTCCCGTCTGACCGCCGCCGCCATGGGCAGGAGGTCCTGCGACCTTTCTATAGAAAACGCGAAGCTGGTGAACGTATTCACCGGCGAGATATATGACGCTGCCGTCGACATCCTGGACGGCGTCGTCGTAAGGATCAGGGAGAGGGGAGAGATCCCTCAGATCCGTTCAGCCTCCGTCATCGACGCGGGGGGCAGGTACCTGGTGCCGGGCTTCGTGGACACCCATCTTCACGTGGAGTCCAGCCTGATGGTCCCGGAGAACTTCGGAAAAGCGGTCTGCGTCTGGGGCACCACCACCGTGGTCGCCGATCCCCACGAGATCGCCAACGTCCTGGGAGTCAGGGGCGTTGAATACATGCTGAAAAGCGGAAAGGACCAGCCTATCAGGCTCTTTCAGCTGGCTCCCTCGTGCATCCCGTCCCTGCCGGGGCTGGAGGAATCGGGTGCTGTTTTTGGCGCTGAGGAGATCTCTCACCTTCTCGACGAAGAGGGGATCATGGGCATAGGTGAGGTCATGGACTACTACGGAGTGTCCGACGACGACAAGCGGATGCACGACATCATCGC
>JAFRQL010000128.1 GCA_017428655.1 Bacillota bacterium
CGAGAAGGCCGAATCGATCAGGGTGAAGGCGTTGGTCTGGGCGGGAGCGGAGTAGATCCTGAAGAGCTCCTGCCTGGTGATCTCCTTTCCCGCGGAAAGGGCAACGACCTTGTTGAGATCATTCTCCAGATTATACAGGGAGTAGGTGCTGTCCTTTTCGCCGTAACCGCTGGCCTTGGCGAAATTGAGGAGCATCACGGGATCCGCCGTCTTTCCCGCGGAGGCCAGGCGCTTCTGGATCCAGCCCTTGAGGGTCGCGTCGTCCAGAGGGGTGAAGTCGAACACCAGGCCGGACTTGGCGGCCGCCTTGTACAGCGCCCTGGTCTTGTTGGGCCTGGTGCAGACCAGAACCAGCATGGTGGTGTCGGGGATCATCGGGATGTAATCCGAAAGCTTCTTTCCTGCTCCGTCTTCGTCCTTTGCGGATGAGAAAAGAGGATCCGCGTCGACTATGACCAGCTTTCTTTTGGACATGAAGGGCAGGGTCTCGCAGGTGGACATGATCTCTGAGGCGTTGACGCTCTCCTCGGAGAGGCGGGTCAGGTCAATGGACGCCACGGCAGGCTCCACCACGCAGCCGGTGATGTACCTGCAGGCCCAGCTCACCAGATATTCCTCCGCCCCGTAAAGGAGCATGACCTTGGGGTACAGGCCGGTCTCCTGAGCCGACGTCATTATCTTTCTTATGGTCTTGAAGGGGTGCTCAGCGGACTGAGACTGCCTTGAGGTATTTGCCATTCCTTGTCCCTGGCCGCGTTTTCCGCGGTGATGCCTTTTCTGTCTTTTCTTATGACGACGGCTCCGTTTTCGTCCGTCCTGCCATATATTATACTGTTTTTTTCCAGCAAATCAATTACGCGCGGGGCGGGATGGCCGTAACTGTTGTTCCTGCCGCAGGATATGACGCAAAAGGAAGGCGACGCGCAGCCTATGAGGGCTTCGGTGTTGGAATATGCGGACCCGTGGTGGGAAGCCTTGAGGATGTGGGCCTTGAGCTCCGGACCAAAGGACGCCGCCAGCTCGAGCTCTGCGGGTTCCGTGGCGTCAGCGGTGAACAGGGCCCTGATCCCGCGGCACTCCGCAGCCATGATCAGGCAGTTGTCGTTGTCCTCGCCGCTCTTCTCCGCCCCGGGCTCCGGCGACAGGACCTTCAGCACCGCTCCCCCGGGAAGGCTGAGCGTATCTCCCCTCGAAAGGAAGATCCTTCTTTCGGACCTGAGATCCTCCAGCCGGGGATCCCCCTCATAGACCGAGGAAAAGGCAAAGCATCCTACCGTGATCTTCTGCGACAGCTGGGCGAGGCCAAGGCTGTGATCGCTGTCCAGATGGGTCACGACGCAGAGGTCCACCTTCCTGATCCCCTGCTTGAGAAGATAAGGCAGCAGTATCCTTTCCGAGATGTCCTGGTCCTGCCTGCCTCCCCCGTCCACCAGGACCTCGAAACCCTCCGAGCTCATGTGGATGCAGTCCCCCTGCCCCACGTCGAGGAAGGTGAAGGGCGCCCTGCAGTAGTCCCACGGGATCACGCTCTCAGTTATGCCCAGGGCTTTGGGAAGGGCGCACGAGGACGCGATGAGCAGGACGAGGACCGCGGAAAGAGCGCCGGTCCTGCGCTTTCTTCGAAGGATGTGGCGGGTCTCGGAGAACATCCAGAAGAACAGAGCGTAATAAAGGCACGTCAGGGTGAAGGGAAGAGCCGGAGCGTCGAAGCCTCCGAGAAGAAGGCCCGCCTTCTCGGAAAGCGCTGCCACGGCGGACAACAGCCTGGCGAGGGCCCCCGCAGGCCCGCAGGTCCCGGCAAATAGAAGCTTCATGGCAGCACCGAAGATCCCCTGCCCCACGGCGAGGGCGGTAAAGGACGCCCAAAGGCCGTAGGCAGCCATCATGGAAAGGCCGGCGGGAAGGAGCAGGCCGGCTATGGCGATGGCGATGGGATTCACTATGACGCTGACCGGAGAAAAGCAGAGGAAGTGAAAGAGGGTCAGGGGGAGCATCCCCAGCTGGACCGCGACGCACGGGGCGGCGAAGCTTCCCGCGTAGTAGAAGAGATCGCTCCTTCTTTCGTCGGAGATCTGTGTCACCCTGGCCTGCATCCACGGAAGGACGATCCCCAGGGAATAGGCGGCGGCAAAGGACAGCTGAAAACCGCTGTCAAAGATCTGATAGGGAGAGACGGCAGTGAACACAAGGGCGCAGAGGGAGGCCGCGCTGACCAGGTCGTAGCGCCTTCTGAGCCTGAAGGAGGCGATATTGAGGGCGATCATGAAAGAGGCCCTGAGCACCGACACCGAAAGGCCGGAAAGGACCGCGTAGATCGTCAGGACGGCCAGGACGGTCACATCGCTCCTGCCGTCCCTTCTGCCTCCCAGGAGCTTAATTACGACGGCGTAGAGAAGGCCCACGTGAAGGCCCGAGACCGCCAGCACATGGGCGATACCGTTGTGGCGGAAGAGCTCGTATTCGTCGTCCTCCATGAAGCCCTTCTCGCCGAAGAGCAGGCCGGTCAGGATCCCTAAGGAGCGCTCGTCCAGGACCCCGGCCGCCTCCTGAAGGAAGCCTCCCTTAAAGGCCGAGATCATGTTGAGCGGTACCTTCACCACCGGCCCTGTGCTGAACCGGTAGCGTCCCACGGTGACGATCTCCCTGACGCCCTTTCCCTTGAGATAGAGCCTGTAATCGAAGAGCCCGGGGTTCCTGCGGCCGTCGGGCCTTGAGACCTTTCCGGTGAACGCGACGCGCCTTCCTGCCATTGAAAACAGGTCGTAAGGCGCCATCTCATCGGTCCTGACCAGCACCTTTTCCCTGCAGGAAGCCGGCGGAGAGCCCGGAGCCCCCGCCTCTCTCACCAGGACCGTGAGCTCCGAATATCCTTTTTTGACCCTGCAGGAGGTCACGATCCCGGAGCAGGACGCAGCGGACCCCTCCAGCTCCGCAAGGACGCTTTCCTTTGATTCTTCAAGCCTTACGTGAGCAGCTCCAAATGCGAAGAGGGCCGATGATATGATCAAACACAGGGTCCTTCTTCTCCGTTGCTTTCGGGCGTAGGAAGCATCCGGGTCAGGAGCGGCCTGCGGCCGCCGGGCAATATAAGCGGCGAGGACCGCTGCCGCAAAGATCACGGACGCCGCGGTCAGCGCTCCAAGATCTATCTTCGTATAGTATCCCAGCAGGATCCCCGCCATATGGGCAAAACAAAAAAGCAAAAGAGGTCTTCTCAAGAGATCTTCCGCCCGCCGTTCTTTGCTTATGATATACCAGATGTTAAATTTTGTCAATAGCCCGTGCTCAGATGGTACCGAAGTCCTCAGGTCCGTCCCCGCGTCCTCTTCTCCCATTACAAAAGCTCCGCCCGGAGACCGGACGGAGCTCGTGTTATGCGTTATGTAGGTACGCGTCCAGCCTCAGACTAGACGAATCCCTGCCACTTCATGGCCTTTGCGACTCTGTCGAAGCCTGCGATGTTGGCGCCTGCTACGAAGTTGTCGCCCAGATCGTACTGCTTGCAAGCATCTTCGATCTGCTTGAAGATGTTGACCATGATGCCTTCCAGCTGAGCAAATACGTCCTCCGGAGTGAAGACGATGTGCTGAGCGTTCTGGCTCATCTCAAGGCAGGAGCAAGCAACGCCGCCGGCATTAGCTGCCTTTGCGGGGCCTACTGCTACGCCGTGCTTCTGGAGGTACTCAACAGCCTCATTGGTGGTGGGCATGTTGGCGCCTTCAACGTAGTACTTGCAGCCGTTGGCAACGATCTGCTTTGCGTGCTCAAGATGTACGTCGTTCTGCATTGCGCAGGGGATGTACAGGTCGGCCTTGACGCCCCAGGGCTTCTCGCCGGGGAAGAACTTGGCGCCGGGGAACTTCTCTGCGTAGGGTGCGCAGATGTTCTTGCCGCTGTTTCTCAGATCGAGGAAGTAATCGACCTTTTCGCCAAGGACGCCGTCCTCATCAAGGATGTACCCGTCGGGGCCGGAGAATGCGATGACCTTAGCGCCCAGCTGCTCGAGCTTCTGAGCGGTTCCCCATGCTACGTTGCCGAAGCCGGAGATGACGACCGTCTTGCCTTCAAGGGTGTCGCCGTAGTGCTTGAGCATCTCTCTTGCGAAGAAGACGATGCCGTAGCCGGTAGCTTCGGTTCTGCCTGCAAGTCCGCCGTTCTCGGTGCCCTTGCCGGAGAAGGTGCCGTCGTACTGGTTGGTCAGTCTCTTGTACTGGCCCATGATGTATCCAATCTCTCTGCCGCCTACACCGAGGTCGCCTGCGGGGTCATCCTCGTTGGGTCCGACATACTTGTAGAGCTCGGTAACGAAGCTCTGGCAGAATCTCATGATCTCAGCGTCGCTCTTGCCGTTGGGATCGAAGTCTGCGCCGCCCTTGCCGCCGCCGATGGGCAGTCCGGTGAGGGAGTTCTTGAAGATCTGCTCAAATCCGAGGAACTTGAGGATCCCGGGGTATACGTTGGGAGCGAAGCGGAGACCGCCCTTGTAGGGTCCAAGTGCGCTGTTGAACTGGACTCTGTAGCCTCTGTTCACATGAGGCTTGCCCTGATCGTCGACCCAGGGTACTCTGAAGGAAATGATCCTTTCGGGCTCGAGGAGTCTGTCGATGATGCCGGACTCTACGTACTCGGGATGTGCCTGGAGCACGGGCTCGATGGAGGTGAGAACTTCCTCAACGGTCTGAAGGAATTCAGGCTCGTAGGGATATCTCTGCTTAACTTCCTCGATAAACCTGTCACAAATTCTTGCCATGATGATCTTTTCTCCTTTGTTAAAAAGATATACTTGCTATATGAAATCGTGATTGACAGTATTTCATAC
>JAFRQL010000008.1 GCA_017428655.1 Bacillota bacterium
AGGCTGCATACGACCTGGGAAATACCATCAATTACGTGGGCATCACCGGAGGAGATGATTTCAGGATCCCGGCGGAGGGTAAGGCCTCCCGCAGGGTCATGATCGTGAACAAGGGTTACGACGAGAAGAAGCAGTATTTCGAGGAGCTCACGTGCCGCGGGGGCTTCGCGGAGTTCTCCGAAGAAAAGAAGGGCGGCCTCAACTATATCTGCGTCCTGAACCGCTACGGCAAGGCCAACAAGACCATCGTCCTTTACGAAGGCTTCGGCCTTAAGAAGGGGGCTCTCGCCTCCAGCATAGGCCACGACTGCCACAATATCTGCATCATCTACGCCGATCCCGAGGACGCCTTCATCGCCGTCGAGGCTCTCAAGGCCTGCGGAGGCGGGGTCTGCTACGCTGAGGGCGGCAGGGTCAAGGCGCTCTTGGAGCTTCCCGTGGCCGGCCTCATGTCCGATCTTCCTCTGGACGACACCGCCTATCAGTGCGCCGAGGTGGAGAACGAGATCGCAAGGCAGTGCGGCCTTCCGGAGTTCTCGATCTCGAAGCTCATCTTCTGCACCCTGCCGGTCTTTGAGCGCTACACTCCGACGGATCTGGGAGTGGTCGACGGGCCCGGAAAGCAGTTCGTACAGTATATCGACTGATAAGGCCTGCCGGGGCCTCCCGGCCCGGAGCTTCATGAATGAAACACTAAAATGGTTTCCCCGAAGCAGGGGAAGCCTTTGATGTTTTTAAGACTTTGGGGGATGCGGCGCCGTTCTAATCGTGGGGGAGCTTTCCCGTCCTGCCGGAGATTATGAACCTTCTGGTGTAGAGGACCAGGGAAAGGAGCAGCAGGGCGCTGCAAACGATGACGATGGCGATGACCGCGTCGGTGCCAAGGCCGGGCATCAGGACTATGATGGCCATGGAAACGCTGAGGGCGACGGTGGAGAGCTTTCCGTACCATTCTGAGCTCATGGCGCCGCCGGTCCTGGACAGCTGCATGTAACCGAAGTACAGCTGGGTGAACTCCTTGATGACCAGCAGGACCATCAGGTAATAGAGGACCGGGTGGATCCTGGCGAGAGCGATCAGCAGAAAGAGCTGGGTCAGCTTGTCCGCCAGGGGGTCCAGGAACTTTCCGAAGTCGGACATCTGGTCAAAGCGTCGGGCGACGACCCCGTCCAGGATGTCGGTGGTCCAGGATATGATCATGACCGCGAGGACCCAGCGGTACATCCCAAGGTCTATGAGCCTGACCATGACGGGGATCAGCATCAGCCTGAACACGCTCATGAGATTGGGGATGGTCATCAGCTGATCTCTTGCGAACATGTGGTCGGCGCATTCCCTGAAGGTGAGCCTGTCCTTTTTGCCTGCGGCAGTTTTGTTTTCCTTCGGTCTTTCTTTCATTGAGCCTCGCTTTCGAACCGGTTTGGCAAAGTATTATATCATCCCGGAGGAAAAATGTGAATATCTGTCGCATATAACGCGGGACGCGGCGTATGACAGATGAGAAGAAGTGTTCGACCGGGGGGACGAAAAGTCCTGTCTCACCTTGATATTTAAGGGCTTCTCAAAATCTACACATTTATGGTATACTATCTTTCCTATGTGTACTAACAGAGAATTTGACAGAAAGGGATCTGCCCGTCATATCAGGAGGCTCGCCGCTTTCTTTATCGCGGCCGTCCTGCTCCTGCTGGGCACGGTCCCGGTCCACGGCGCTTCGGGCGCGTATCTCAACTATCTTTTCAAGGATATCTACGTGGACGGATATCACATCAACAATTTTCAGCTGGAAGACCCCGTCTGCATCTACAAGGGCTCTGCCTACATCCCTCTGGACGGCCTGTTTTCAAGCCTTCTCGGCCTTGAGCATCTGACCGGAGGCGGTGCGGTCCAGCTGAAGAAGACCGATGCGGTCCATTACAGCGCGCCTTCGAATCTCAGGTTCAACGATAATCACTTCGAGGACAGGACCGGGGTCCCCATCTACAGCGGGACCGAGTTCTATCTGGTGGAGGAGTTCCTGGATCCCTCGGCGGTGACCGAGGCAGCCCGGGAGGCTCAGAGGCTGGTCCGCTACGGACAGCAGCTGGCGGGGATATTCCAGAGCAAGGATCCCGCGGGGGACAACATGTCCGTGACCGCGGATGCTCCCGCTGTGCAGGAGGACGAGCCGGTGAGACTGGATCTCAAGGCTTCGGACTTTTTCGACTGCGGCGGGACGCTCTACGTCAGGCTCACTGCACTGACTTCCCTTGAGCAGCTTCCCTACACCGCGTATTTTGACAGCATCGGCGGTCTTTCCATCAGCACCGACGCCTCGGTGAGCGCCCAGTACCTCTTCAGCAACGACAACCGCTCGTACATCGAGGGAAGGGCAGCCTACATGAGGAACGCCCAGCCGGCCCTTACGGAGAACGACAGCATCATCCTCGAGTACCTGTTCCGCCACGAGGCGACCGTCCACGGGCTGGATCAGGACTTCCTGATGGCGCTCTGCCGCACCGAGAGCACCTACGACCTGAGCCTTCTTGAAAGGAAGAGCCCCATAGGCCTGATGCAGCTCATGCCCAGGACCGTCACCGGCAGCGGCTGGACCATCGAAGAGGTGCGGGACAAGCACGGCAACATCCAGTTCGGAGCCTCGTACATCGCGGCTTTGATCGAAATGTACAACGGCAACGAGACCAAGGCTCTCGCGGCATACAATCAGGGCTCCGGCAAGGTCGCCAGCGGGAATTATTCCACCGGATATTCGGCCAAGGTCCAGAGCTACAGGACGAGCCTGATCAACTGGTGCAGCAGCCACGGCTACAGCAACACCTTCCATGAGGTCTCGGAGAGGCTGACCGGAAAGTAGCGGGCTTTTCTCCAAAGGCGGAGCGGACGGCGGTATGAGTTATAAAGTAAGGCTGGACCTTTTCGAGGGACCCTTCGAGCTGCTGATCTATCTGATCGAGCACGCCCGTATGAGCGTCTACGACATAAAGGTCTCGGAGATCACAACTCAATATCTGGAGTACGTTTCCAAACTGCAGGAGATCGATCCCCAGCTGGCCCAGGAATTCATGGTGCTGGCCGCGGAGCTGATCGAGATCAAGTCCAGGATGCTCCTTCCCGGAAGGCAGAAGGAGGAGGGAGAGGCCGAAGAGGACGATCCCAGGACCGGGCTGGTCCAGAGGATCCTGGAATACAAGCAGTTCAGGGAGCTTGCCTCCATGCTGGACGACAGGCAGGAGCAGACCTCCCACATGCACGTGAAGCCCCGGGAGGACCTTTCCCGCTGGACGGGCGAAGAGGACGAGCTTCTGACCGGCAGCACCGAGCAGCTGGTCAAGGCCTTCGAGCTCTTCCTGACCAGAAGGCAGAGGATCGACGAGATACGCCGCACCTACCGCAGGCAGGAGGAGAACCGCCGCTCCATGGAGACCCGCATCAGCGAGATCTCGGCCATGTTCAAGGGCAGAAAGACGCTGATGTTCTCGGAGATCATCAGGGAGGATCCTTCGGTGTTCAACCGGATCCTCAGCTTCATGTCTCTGCTGGAGATGATGAAGCAGGGCGGCATAAAGGCTGAGCAGAAGAAGCGCTACGGGGACATAAAGCTGACCGCAGTCCCCGCGGGCAAGGAGCAGTAGATGACTAGAGAGAGGATCAAATCGGCCCTCGAATCGCTGCTCTTCGTTTGGGGAGATCCCCTTGAGGCGAAGACGGCGGCGGAGCTTTTCAACATATCCGCCCAGGAGATGACGGAGATCATGAGGGAGCTGGCCTCGGATTATGAGATGAGGAGGAGCGGCCTTGTGATCCGCGAGATCGACAAGGCGTTCCAGCTGGCCACGGACCCGGAGAACGATGATTTCATCACCAGGCTGTGCACTCCCGTCAGGGAAAAGAGGCTGAGCCAGGCGGCTCTGGAGACCCTGGCCATCGTAGCTTACAGGCAGCCGGTCACCCGCACCGAGATCGACCAGATCAGGGGGATCAAGAGCGAGAGGGTGCTGGACGGCTTGATCAAAAGGGAGCTGGTCGAGGAAAAGGGCAGGAGCAGCGCCATCGGCAGGCCCATGCTCTACGGCACCACCAGGAACTTTCTCGCGCTCTTCGGTTTTGAGAGCCTGAAGGATCTTCCTCCCATCGAGGATGTGGACAGCCTGCTGCAGGATCCCGATCAGCTGACCATCCCCATGGACGCCTTCGAGGCCTTAGGTGGAGAGCTTGAGAAGGAAGATTAATGACCTAAGCCCTGCTGATGCTTTATAACTACGATTGAAAGATCAAGGACCAAAAATTGGACTATTTCAGGAATATCGATAAAAAGAAGATCAGGCTGCTTGCCTTCGATCTCGACGGGACCCTTCTGGATCCCACCAGCCACGTTACCCAAAGGACCAGAGACGCCCTTGTGAGAGCCTCTGAGGCCGGCTACGTGCTCGCCCTTGCCACCGGGCGCGTATATACTTCATTTCCCTCCGACATCGCGGAGATACCGGTCCTCGATTACGCTGTGAGCTCCAACGGGGCCCATATAGTCGATCTTAAGACCGGCTCGACCGTCTACGAGAGCCTGATCCCCGAGGCCGCCGTAAGGCGCATAATGGGCGTTCTGACCGCTCCGGACATCATGACCGAGGTCTTTTTCGACCACAATGCCTACATGAGCAGGCACTGCGCCGAGCACTTCGAGGAGTACGGCATACTGACCGACAAGCGCAAGAACTACATGCTGACGACCAGAAGACAGGTGGAGGACATCGGGCAGCTGCTCGAGGAGCATATCGCGGGTCTTGAGAACCTCAAGCTGGATTTCGGCGATTACGACAGGCAGCTGGCTGTCAGCGCCGAGCTCGCCAAGGATCCGGATCTTACGGTCGTCTGCTATCAGCACCTGGGCCTCGGCGTCGAGATCAGCGGTTCCGCGACCTCGAAGGCGTCGGCCCTCAGGGAGCTCTGCTCCATGCTGGGCTTCACCGCGGACGATATGATGGTATTCGGCGACAGCAACAACGACGTCCACATGATGGAGGCCGCCGGAGTCAGCGTCGCCATGGGCAATGCCACCGACAACGTCAAGGAGATCGCCGACATCGTATGCCCATCCAATGAGGAAGACGGCATCGTCGACATCATAGACGAACTGCTGGCGGAGTAGGGCGCAGGTCTTAAGCAGGTATTGCTGACGTCCTGGGCGGCTGCTTCCCTCGTTTTTAAGTCCTGACCGGCTGCGTGATGCAACTGGTCATTTTTTTTATTCTGCACAGCCCTTCAGGAGCACCTCTAAATATCCGGGATCCTTCAGCGCCTGGATGATCTGTTCAGTCTGTTCCTTTTCTATCAGGGAAGAGAAGAGTTCCATGACCGCCTGTTCTTTTGCGTCATCAGTGGCGGGATAGGCGGTCTCTTCCCGCGCCGCGCCGTACTGGATGTGCTGCCTTGCGTCTGCTCTCTGGGTCTCTTTCCACCCGGCTGCCAGAGTCTCTTCAACGGCCATCTTCGCCGGGACTGCCGATCCTTTTCTATAGTATTCCATGAAGCCTTCCAGAAGGTCTTCCTTTACCGCCTTGTCCATCACGGCGCTGAGAGCCCGTGACGGTTCAAGGCCTTTGTTTAACTCCTGATCAAGGTATGATCTGAACTTTTTCTGATCCATGTTGACTGTGGTGTTTTACTGCTGCCGCATGCCTGGCCAGCGGATGCAAGGACGGTCATTCCTATGCCTTGCAAACTGATCTGAGCAGACTGCGGTGGGGGATAACGGATAGGTTTGCTTGCGTCAAGACCACACTGCAGGTATATTATGCCAAAAATGGCTGTAATGTCAATAATAAGTTTACTGAATTTACTTGCGCTGACAAATATATTGCATCAATGCACCAGCCGCTCTTTTCTTAGGATTCCTCAAGGATATACAGAATGCCCGATGGGGACGATGTATGTGTTAGTAAGCATTTTGTCCCCACTGATCTGGCGGATGGGATGTTCGAAAGCCATCATTGTTATGCAGAATGGGGACTATGATCATTATTCATTGTGATAATACCCATTCTTATGGTCACTTTTGCGCCGGAAGGTCAATTATCCAGGGATAAATGGGGACGATCGGGACTGTTTTACGTGATTGTTCCCACTATTCCCAGTCGAGCGATCCATCATAGAGCGGTTAGAGCATCTCTAATGGGTACTTCAGGCAAATTCTTGTGCAATTGTCCCCATTATGCTGCCGGTCCCTGACCGATCTCCGAGTCAGAACAGCCTTTAGTGGGGACTGTCTTGCCCTGATTCAGGCATCTGTCCCATTATCGTGAATTACCTATGTTTATCCTGCCCGATACGATGCCGGTCTGTACTCATGAGCGGTCCATCTATTCTTTAAGCATCCTGATATACCGTGCCGCAGCGGCTCTGTCAAAGGGGACCTCATAACATTCCCATGTGATCAACAGATCATCTGCCGTGGTGATCCCTGCACGGGCGTACATGTTGAGCTTCGTTACGAATTCTTCCGCGTATTGGAGATCGGTGAGCCTTCCGAAATGCTCCCAGTAGAAGATCTTGGCGTCGCTTTTGCGCATGATGGTGAAATCCGGGTGGCAGATGTATCCCGGACCCAGGCTGACCTCCTGCTCATACCGGTATGCGATATCGTTGCTGTAGAGCATATCGGCAATGATGACCTCGGTCTTGGACCTCACCATATCGCCTCTTGAGGTCTCGAAGATCAGGTTTTCATGGTGTCCAGTGTGCTGCGGATGATCCTGCAGCGACCATTCTTCGCATAGGTGCTCGGGGCGGATGAAGTCAGGTGTGAACAGTCTTCGTATGCCGTCGGGAAGATCCTCGTACGCACGATATCTGGCATCATGATCGAGACCGCGGCATGCTTCAGACAGAGAATCGATCTCATCGTTCAGTGCTTTGATCAGTCGGGGGACGTATTTCTTTCTGGCATGCATCTTTAGGGTGCGTGCATCTTTGACCGAAACATATTTCGTCTGCGTACGGTCATTTGGGTCATGTCCCCTGATCCTGTATGCCCAGTGGGAGCCTCTTTTATCAGCTGCAAGGCAGCCGGGCGGCATGGCCCGGAGCTCACGCTGCAGTTCTTCTACTTTTCGGGAGGCCTGATCTATCCTGGTTTTGATTATTTCACGCAGTTTATCCATGTTGTTCTTGTTAGTAGTTCGAGATGTGGTTGCATACATATTATGGCATAGCAGAAGATAAATGTCAATATTTTACTGGTAAAATTTTCTTCGAGAAGCCGCGTTCAAGATCGATTGTTTCAAAGCGCTCGTTTTGATGGATCTCTAAAGGGTAGTGAGCGTCCGATGGGGACGATCCGCGTGTTGATCCATATTCTATCCCCATTTTTTTATTTGTTGGGATCGGCGGAAGCCGGTTTTTTGAACTGAGTGGGGACTTTTTCTATCGTTTTACGTGTTTGACCCCATTTTTATGACCGCTTTTGCGTTTGAAAGACTTTTATCGGAGTCCTGATGGGGATGATAGGTACTCTTTTGTCACAGGTGTACCCACTTTACCCTGTCAGACAAGCTCTCGACAGGAGGTAGGGGAAGGTCAGATGGGTACATTTAAATGATATCAGTGCTAAATACCACATTGTTGTGAGTTTCAACATGAATGGGGCTCGACTTCAGTATAAACGGGCTTATCTAAGCCGGACATCGCTGAGTCTGCGTTGCTCAGGTCCGGATCTTTGAGCCAGAGAAAGTGTAACTTATAAACAACAAGCCCCCGGATCGCTCCGGGGGCCTGCAAGTTTAGCTTTAGTAGCTATTTAGTTTATCGAGACTACTTCTGGGTTACCACGACAATGGTGAACTCTTCAACGGGCTCCTTCTCGTCGATGGTGTCGTAGAACTCGACCTTGGTGAAGTTCTTGACCTTGAGTCCATCAAGGAATCCGGTATCCTTTGCGGTGTACTTCTTGTCGCTGATGTCATAGAGGTAAACTACGACGTCATCAGCAAGAGTGTAGTAAGTATCGCCAGCCTTTACATAGGCCTCAGTCGCGCTGAACTCGATAGCCTCACCAGTGGTAAGATCGAAGCTGACATAGTTTGCATCAGTCTTAGCGAAGTCCTTGGTGCTGCTGATCATGCCATCGGCATTGAGAGTAAGCTTGACGAGAGCGGTCGGATCGAGGTTGTCCGCAACATCATCATTCTTGGTCTTGTAGGTGACTACGGAGCCATTCTCCATTACAGTGAGCTTATAGGTGCTGTTAGCAAGCTCTGAGTAAGCGGTGATGAATACGTAATCATCATTTGCTGCTTCGGCACCGGTGATGTATGCAACGGTGACAGAGGTAGCATCTTCCTTGGTGTAGAGGGACAGAGAATCGGGCTCCTTACCGAAGAGAGATTCCGCCTTTACGATGGAGTAGTTAGCTGCATCATAAGGAGCATCTTCATAATCTTCATCGTTCTTGGTACCGGTGTAGTTATAGGAGAATACGATGGTCTTCTCGTTGAGGAGCTGGTTATCTACGATACCCTTCTTATTGACACTGGGATCCTTGACCTCATCAAGTTTGCAAACTTCAAACTTGGTGATCTTGTCAGCATCGTTGACCTTGATCTTTACAAGGCTGAGCAGCTTAGGAACTTCAACGCCCTTCTTTACTTCGTAGATCTTATCTTCGCCTGCAGCGGTAAAGACTTCGACCTTCTCTACAGAACCGTCGATTGTCTTCTTGGCATCAGCTTCCTGATACTTGAGCAGGATAGCATATCCGGCATCGGTGGTATCGTCGTTATCCACAGCGTAAACCTTGCCGAAGTAGTCAAGGAACATTGCGGAATCCTTACCTGCAGAAGCCCATTCGAGCATCTCGCCGGCCTTGATAGCTTTATCGAGCTTGTCAGTGACGTCCTTGTTATCAATAGTATGAGTTTTGGTGCCCTTTACATCGGCAAATGCCAGGTTGTAAGTGGTTCCATCAACAGTCGGCTTACCGTTGGAAGCAACTTCATCGACTACTCCGTAGACAACCTTGTTTCCGACCTGGATCTTTACGATCTCGTCTTCGCCATCTTCATTGGCATCAGCGGCATAGACATAAACGATATTGCCTTCTTCGATGTCTTCGAGTTTATCAACGCCTTCAAGTACGAAGGAGTTCATATCCATTTCATCGTCATCGTTGAGAGCGAAGTTGATGTTGAGAAGAGAAGGCTCATCGCTAGTGAGGTTCTTAAGATCCTTTGCGACGACCTTCTTATCAGCATTGACCACCCAGTCAAGTGCAGATACGACATCGATAACTCTGCCGCCCTTCATCTCGACAGTCCAGGTGTACTTTACACCAGTCTTAACTACGAAATCTTCCTTATTCAGAACTCCATTGAGGAACGGATTGGCTTTGAGAGGATCAGTGCCTTTATAGTCACTTGCGAACTTGGTATCGCCGATCTTATAGTCGCCTTTGTTATCCTGGGTCAGCTTTCCGGAGATCTCTTCGGTCTTGACTTCTTCTACTGCTACGATCTTCTTACCGGTCTCTCTGTCAACATAATAAGTGACCTTGTGGCCGATGAGATCGTGGAGATCAACGAGGGTGTCCTCGTCATTGGGCTTGATGTCCTTGCCTACAACGGCTTCATCGATTACTTCTTTGCCATCAACAGTCTTGGTTGCAACGACTGCACCAAGTCTTCTGAGCATGGTGTCGGTGGGGCCGTTGGAGTCCCACTTGTCATCCTGGCCGGTCTTGCCGATCTGCTGCTTGAGGACATTGTAGATCAGCTGAGCCATGTCAGCTCTGGTTCCATCTTCGCTTCCGGACACGAGGCCCTTCAGAGCGCCGAGACCTACGGCCTTGCTTACGAAGGCGGAGGGATAGACGCCGTTGAGTCCAGCTTCGGTGTAGCCGAGAGCTCTCATGACCATGGTGATGGCCTGGTCATAAGTTACGTTGCCCTGCGGGTCGAAGATAGACACGAAAATCAGGTCGAAAAGGGCTTTTTAAAGCAATTTAGTGAAATGAATATATTCATATTTTGACGGAGTCTGCGTTTGACGGAAGAAATAGAGTATAAGGTCGCCGATCAGCAGTAGATCAAAGCCGCATGCATGATGCGTAAATAAAATAGCTTTCACCAGTTCAACTGGCAAAAGCATTTGGTGATAATAATGATAGGCGGTCTGAGGATGGCAGGATCGCTATAATCTTTGATCAAGATCCGTAAAATCCGTGTCGAAGAGTATGTCTTCAGCAGGAGCTTTTTTCTGAAGGAACATGAGCATATACACGGGGTAGTAGGTTATGCGTTCTTGAACTTGGATATTGCTGTTGCAGAAGACGAATCCTCTTTCGATCTTAAAATCATGCTGCTTTAGCACATTGTCTATCGCGTTATGTCGATAATAATCCTTTCCGGATTTGATCTCGATCGGGATGACTTTCCCGTCGTCCTCAATTACAAAATCCAGTTCGCCATATTTCTTACTGTTGTAGTAATACAGCGGATAGCCATGGGCGGTCAACTCTTCAGCAGCTGCATTTTCATAGATCGAACCAAAGTTGATGGCTGTTTCGTGGCGGAGGATCTTGAGCTGGATATCACCGCCATATTGGGCGGCAAGGAGGCCGACATCGTTAGAAAAAAGTTTGAAAAGATTGCGCGATCTTGATAAAAGCAGCGGGACGCGGGGTTCCTCGACTACATTCGCGGGCAAGGCGGTCCCTGCATTTTTCAGCCAAAGAAAGCTGTCATAATACTTGTCAAATCGAGCGTTCTCATTCATATTCTTCAGAATGAAACGCTTGTTTTTCGCATTCAGTTCACTTGGTATCATGTCAAAGATATCGTTCAGATACAGCCGGTCCTGCTCGTCATATTTGGAAATATCGTGGCGGTACAGACGCAGGATCGCGTTCTGCTCATCCCAGACGCGGCGGAGATTCTTTGTCTCCAAATACACCGACACTGCAGCCGGCATACCGCCCACTATCAAATACAGCTCGAAGAGCTGCATCATGCGCTCGTGGATGTATTCATCGACCGGTTCCTCTGAATTGAAAGAATCTCTTAGGGAGCCGATGACCCTGTCACTGACTCCGTTTGCATACGCAAATTCCTCAAAGTCAAGAGGAAACATCCTGATCATATCCATATATCCGACAGGGGCGGAAACGATGTCGCGGAACACTGTTCCGAGCAGAGATCCGCTAAGAATGTAGGCGTAGGATCCCTCCTGAACAAGGTATTTTATCTGGGTTATCAGGGCTGGGATCTCCTGGACTTCATCAAAGAAAATCATCGTTTGCCCAGGGACCATCTGATCGCCAAACCGGGCGGACATGCGCAATAGGATCTCTTCTGCATTCTCTGCGCCGTTTATAAGCTGCAGTGCTGAAGGATCTGCGATGAAATCAAGTTTTATAAAGAAATCAAAATGCGACTTGCCGAATTCTTCTATTATGTAAGATTTCCCGACCTGACGGGCTCCGGTTATCATAAGCGCCTTGGCGGGCTTATCTGCATAGAATTCCTCAAGTGCATGATATATCTTTCGTTTTAGCATATGCGCCTCCCTATGTGATCAATAGTGTAACACAAATCTGCATGAAAATCGACGCCTATGGGCACTTTTTTATACATTTTTCCACGCAAATGAAGGACATGATAAGACACTTTTCCATGAGCTGTGGCTTTCATCAAGTTATAATGTCATTGAATAGGGCCTAAAGGGAGGTTCTGGATGCAAGGTGGGGACGATTCGAGGCTGCACTGCTCGGATCTGGATCTCAAAAAGAGATATAATGCTGGTTTAGATACAACAAGCCCCCGGATCGCTCCGGGGGCTCATCTTCAGACTTAATTTAGTTAAAGCCTTTGACAGCTCTTCACAGATTATTTAACTGCGGGTGCGGGCATATACTTAGCAGCTTCGACTACAACGATGATGTTGTACTCTTCGTCGCCCTTTACGGTGTCGAAGAGGACGACGCCGGCATACTTCTTGGTTCTCAGACCGTCAACGAAGCTCAGGGACTTTACAGTCAGAGCGCCGTCAGCGTCGAGGAGGTATACGGCAACTTCATCAGCGAGGGTGTAGTGCTTCTCGCCAAGCTGTACGTAGGTGCTGGTGGTCTTGACTTCCATAGCAGCGTCGGTAGCGAACTCGGTAACGACCTTGTAGGTGTCGTTCTCTTCGTCAGCTTCGAACTTGGTGGCATCAGTGATCATGCCATTGGTGTCAAGGGTGAGCTTGAAGAGATCAAGTCCGTTCTTAACATCATAGTCGTAACCATTGGGATAATCCAATTAAATTCAATGGTTGACAGCAAAAACCAAATGAAGCAAAGGACAATTTAAAGAACAATTTTATGGAGCGCGGGAAATTACAGTTATTGCTTATACGCCCTTTATCCAAAGACAGGACCGCCACGAAAAGCCGGCTGCCTGTGAGCGCGGCCCGATCAATGATAGGAACTATATCAGAAATATGATGTGAATACGGAGGTTTTTATGGATAATAAGGAACAAGACAACTGCGGCTCTTCAGTGAAATCAAATGCTCCGCATCCTAAAACAAGGGCGGGACGCGGAGGCTCCGGCGTCTTCAGGAACGATGAGAACGGCACCTGGAGCTTTCGGGTCGTCCGCGACCGCAACTACAAGAGGACCGGGTTCAGGACCAGGGCCGCGGCCACCGCGGCAAGGGTCGAATTTATCAGGCAGTACGAGCGGAGCCACGGCCTGGCCAAAGATCTGACCCTGGACGAGGTCTTTTCGATATATATGGAAGAAGGCGTCCTGAGCAACGCCGCGGGCACGGTCCGAAAGCGCGGATCGGTCTACAGGCATCACATTGGCCCGGTCTTCGGCATGAGGCCGGTGAGCCAGCTCCATCCCGGCGAGATCAATCTCTTTCTTGAGAGCTGCTATATCAGAGGTGACGCCTACAACGGTTTCTCCGGCGGATATTCCTTCGGCTACGTCGAGAGCTTTCTCAAGTGCTTTTACGCGGTCCTGGGCTTTGCCTACCGGAAGAGGATCATCCTGCGGGAGCAGTACAGCGAATGCCTCATCGACGAAGCCGGGCGGATCCAGATGCCCAGGATGAAGGATGAGGACCTGCTGAGAAAGCGCATGGGCGTAAGGGTCTTCACTCAGGACGAGATCGCCCTGATGAGGGAGCGCATATCCGGATCACCCCTCAGGATTGCCTTTGAGATCGGCCTCAACTGCGGCCTCAGGGTATCCGAGGTCTTCGCCCTTACCTGGAGCGATGTCGATCTTGAAGCCGCGTCCCTCAGGGTCGACAAGCAGATGCTCAGCATCGGCGGCAGCTGGGCCTTCTGCCAGCCCAAATACGTATCGAGCTACCGGACGATCTTCATCAACAACTATCTGATGGGGCTGCTCTCCGAATCCCGGAAGCTGCAGGAGGATAATAAAAGAAAGCTGGGAGCAAGGTATACCTTCGCCAACCGCGTCAGGGATCTCAGGACAGGCGGGACTTCGGACGATCTCATGGTCCGGGATTTTCTTCTTGTGGATGAACAGGGCAGGAATTTCACGTCCAACGCCTTCAAGCACTGGTCCAGAGTCTTCAGGCTCGAGCTGGGGATCGGCGATTTCAACTTCCATTCCCTGCGGCACACCTTCTGCAGCCAGATCGCTGCCCTAAACTGCCCCGTCAGCGAGCTCTGCCGCATGGCGGGCCACAACAGCATCGAGACGACCATGCTCTATTATATAAACAGTACGGAGACAGGTGAACGGGCGGCAAGGAAGGCCCTGGAGATGCTTAACACGGATAAATAAACGTTATTATACTTATTATGTTATTATTGATAATAATATAATTTGCATAAGTTAATTGGAAAAATAATAATTGTCCCTGCCGTGTCCCCGCAGCACGTTAAAAAATGAATAATTAATCAAAACGTCCTGCCCGGCATTTTGGAAATGATCCTGTAACAATCAGAAATAAAGATGCAATTTTGCTGAAACGGCGTTGCAATACTAAGGTGTTATAGTGTAGGCGTAACAAGAGAGAAAGGGCGCCGCAGGGCCCTCGGGGCGGATGAGCCTCAGAGCCCTCTCCGGTGAAAATAGAAGCGAAAGCTCTAAATATTTCTCAATTGTTACACTTAAGTTACACTTGGCCGACGGTACTTGAAACCATACGGTCCGGCCCGTATAATGCACAGTGTCTGAAAACGTCCTGAGAGGGGCAGGGCAAGACGATATCAGCCCCCTCGTAATTCTTAAGGAGGATTTAAGAATGAAGAAAGTACTTTCATTTGCCCTCGTTCTTGCCATGATCCTCGGCAGCGTAAGCATGGTCTTCGCAGCAGCAACCTCTTACCCCGACATCAAGGGTATCGATGCTGAGGAAGCCATCAACGTTCTGACCGGACTTGGCGTACTCGAGGGTTATCCCGACGGAACCTTCAAGCCTGAAGGCAAAGTCACCAGAGCTGAGATGGTCAAGATGATCTGCGCAGCACTGGCCCTGCCCGTAACCGAGGGCACCTACACCACCAAGTTCACCGACGTTAAGCCCGATGCTTGGTACTCTGCATATGTATACTATGCAATCACCCTCGGAATCATCGAAGGAAAGTCCGAGACTATCTTCGACCCGATGGGCAACGTAACCTATGACCAGGCCATCACCATGGTCATGAGAGCTCTCGGCTACACCGAAGCCGGACTCAACGGCGTCTATCCCTCCGCCTTCGTAAGCAAGGCTGTAGGTCTCGGCGCTCTGAAGGGTCTCGTATCCGGCAGCCAGGATGCTACCAGAGCCGACATGGCTCAGCTGATCTACAACGTTCTGCCCAAGCAGATCGGTAAGACCGGCCAGGACGACAAGTGGGGATACAACGGCGAAGAGGACACCATGCTCCTCAGACTCGGCGCCCACATCGCAGGCGAGTATGATGAGAGGACCGGAGCCCTCATCAAGAAGGACGAAGTAGTCGTCGGTACTGACGAGCTCGATCCGGATGCAGACAACGTACTCGTAAATCTCCATGATCTCGTAGGTCACAAGGTCACCTACTATGAGACCAATGAGACCAACAAGAAGGATCGTAAGGTCGTCGCTGTCTACGAAGTTCTCACCAAAGAACTCAAGGGCAAGTATGATGCCGATAAGAACACCATCGATGGAATCAAGCTCACTGCTGATGCAGACGCCACCGATCCCCAGTACACCTTTATCAACGGTATAGTTGATGAGTTCGATGTTCAGGCTAAGGCTCCCTATACCTGGATGGTCGAAATGAAGAACGGCAAGGTCGACAACGTCGTATCCGTCGTTGACTGGATCGCCAATGCCGACAAGAAGGTCACCGCTGATGACCTCAAGGACCTCGCAGACGAGGACGAACCCTCCCTGCTCGGTTATGAGTTCGCACTTGATGACGATGACAAGCTCGACATGAACTCCTTCGTTCTCGAAGGCGTCGACAAGCTCGAGGACATCGAGAAGAACCACATCGTTTATGTCTATGCCGCTGACGCAGACGACAACGCCAAGACTCCTGATACCATCGTCAAGGTCCAGGTCGGAACCAAGACCCTGACCGGAGACATCGAGGAAGTCACTTCCGCCGGTAAGCCCATCGTTGACGGAACCACCTATGATCTCGCAGATCAGAGGGGCGACTATGACGATCCCGAGACCGAGAAGGAAGAGTTCCTGCTCCACAATGACATCAAGAAGGCCGGAATGCTCGAGTTCGCAAAGGCCGGACACAAGGAAGCCACCCTGTACTTTGACGTATATGGCAAGGTCTACACCGTGACCGATCCCACCACCGATTCCGCATACGCCATCCTGCTCAAGTACCAGGCAGCCGAAGGCGACACCAAGTCCATCGACGGTTCTGTAAGCAAGGTTGAGATCTTCAACGCCAAGGGCGAGGACAAGATCTACGAGCTCGACATGAAGGATGCCGATATCGCTGACTTCGAAGAAGCTATCGAAGCTGAAAAGGATGCATTCGCAGGCACCCTCGTTGAGGTAAAGGTCAACAAGGAAGACAGCAAGGTCACCGAGATCAAGCTCGTCGACGCTAAGAAGTATGACGCCAAGATCAACAAGAAGGGCATCATCTACGAGCTCAAGAACGAGTACAAGTTCGACGACAAGGTCGTCATCTTCTCCTACAGCGGAGCAAAGGATGCCGACGGCAGCTACAAGTCTGACCTCGCAAAGGCCAAGAAGTGGGCAGTCGTAAAGGCTGAGGCTCTCTACGGAACCGAGCCCGAGATGTTCGAAGCAGTCGTCAAGAAGGGCGTCGTCAAGGTAGCAGTTACCAATGGCGGAACCTCCACCAATGACAACTTCGTATTCTTCACCGGCTGGTCCGAGATCGCTGACAACACCTACAAGCTCAAGGTCATGGAAGATGGCACCGCCACTACCTACAAGTCCAAGACCAACTATGACAAGAAGTACGACGTCAAGGAAGGTCTGAACCTGTACAAGCTGACCCTCGATGCCAGCAGCATGATCACTGAGGTCGAAGAGTTCAAGGCTGACCAGGAGAACACCTTCAAGGTCCTCGTTGAGTTCCCGACCAATGCAGCTATGGAAGTCAAGACCACTGAGACCTACGCTCAGTTCGGTGAGAAGCACTACACCCTGGCTGATGAAGTCGCCGTA
>JAFRQL010000129.1 GCA_017428655.1 Bacillota bacterium
AGTTCTGAGGGAAAGCACCTTCCCACCACTGCGGCGCCTGTCAGCAGGATAAGGATGATAAGGGTGCGGGAATAGTAACCTCTTGTCTTCATTGATCTGCTCCCGGGGCCCGCGAGGGCAGGCCCCGGATATTCTGTCCGCTATTCGCTGACGACCCTGGCATATCCCAGCATCACCAGGATCCTGGCGTAATCGTCCACGGCGTCGGGAGCGTATTTCCCGGTCTCGAAGGCCAGCTCCTTGGCCGCCTGGGCGGTGGTCCGCGCCCCGTCGAAATAGTAGCCGATGGGGGTCATGAACCCGTAGCCCAGCTTCTTCGCGTACTTTTCGCCGAAGGCGTCGATCTTCTCCTGGATGGGCGCGTCGTAGACCGCTCTGGGCTTGAGGATCTGGAAGGGAGTCGGGACGGTCCTTTCTATGACCAGGCTGTACTTCTCCTTCTGGGTGCGGGTGACGGGGCTCTTCGCTGGCCTTGCGACGGGATCAAAGCCGGCCAGGAGCTTCACAAGGCTCCTTAAGCGGAGCTTTTCATCCTCCAGCCTTTCGAAGAAGACGGTCTCGTCATCTTCGCTGCAGAGATCCCAGCCCTTGAAGCTGTCGATGGCGCCCAGCCTGAAGCGGGTGTAGGCGTCGATCCTGCCGGCGTAGAAGGTCTCGCTGACCTTGCCTGCCGCGACCAGGGTCTTCAGTTCCTTCATCCAGTCCGCGGTGCGGGCGAGGCCGGTCTCGATGATGGGCATCACGTCGTCCTGCTCAAGGTTGGCGAGGCTGTAGGCGTAGGCCGCAGCCAGGGCAGCCGAGCGGGAGAGGATGTACGGATCGACCTTGTCAAGGGTGTCGGTGCTGGTGTGGTAGTACTTGTCGGGCCACTGTCCCAGCATCAGGCAGGGGACGCCCATGGCCGGGTCGGACCAGACCAGATGGTCGCTGCCGCCGGTGAAGGGTGTCTGATGGCTGTTGAACATGGGGCAGTAGAACTCGGGGTTCATTCCGGTGACCTGATGCTTTATCTCGTCCAGAATCACAGCCGCCGCGTCGCCCACGAAGGAGTGCATGGCGAGAGGCAGGTCGGTGATGGTTATGGGACCGTATCCCCTGTCCTGACGGGCGCCGACCATGTCCAGATTGAAGGCCGCCTTGATCTTCCTGGCCTTCTCGGGATATTTGTCGATATACGCGTAGGTGCCGGAGAATTCGGGGATCAGCAGCATCCTGATGCCGCGCTTAAGAGGAGCCAGCCTTCCGCTGTCCACCAGGTCCTTTATGGTCTTCATGGCCTCGATGACCGCTCCGCAGCCGCTGGCGTTGTCGTTGGCGGAGGATCTGGGATGGCAGAGATGGCCGGTGAGGAGGATCTCTTCGTCGGTCTCTCCGGGGATAAAGGCTTCCACGTCTTCGATGTGTCCGTCATAGATGGAGGAATCCACCCTGCAGCTGACCTTGGGGCAGTCCTTCTTCGCGGCCAGCTCTCTGCAGAGGGCGGCAAGCTTGTCGCCCTGGCGCGGGGTCAGCACGAAGCCGAAGGCCTTCTTCTGGCCGGGTTTCCACCAGAAGGACGTATAGCGGCGGGTGTCGGACTGATCGTGGCGTTCCCTGACGAAGGGATCCTGCAGGACGAAGTCGGTGATCAGGCCTATGGCGCCCCTCTTTTCCACCGCCCAGTCGTAGATATCGTTGATGTCTCCCTGATAGAAGGCGATCTTTCCTTCAAGATCCAGGCCCTTGTAGGCCTTTTCGTCGGGACCCTTGTCCAGGAACATCACCGGGACCTGAGCGTCCGAAAGATCGACGGGAGCGCTCTTCTGCATCACCGAGATGGCGCAGGAGTCGAAATCGGCCAGCCTCTCTTCAAAGGGGTAGACCAGGTCGCACCAGGCGCCCTTGATGTCCCACTCGGCAAAGGCGGGATAGGGTCCCCAGGTGCCGCCCTCCTTAGCGTCGAAGGACAGTACCTTCCCGCCAAGGCCTATGCGGTCCAGCTTTTCCTTGAGGTGCTCCGCCGCGGCCCTGTAGCCGGTGGACGCCTGGATGCGGTGATAGGTGGATACCACGGCAACGGTCTCGAAGGCCCTCTCCCCGCTGATGTGCTTAAGGATCTCTCTGGTGTTTTCTCTTATCATCTTTACTGCTCCCTTCTGTGATCGAAAATGACAGTAGTTTAATATCATTGGCGGGACCGAAAACCCCGACAGGGCATATGATGACGCCGCATATTATGAGCTCTGCAGACGCATATCGGTCTATCGTTGAGATGTCTTCTGTCTCAATACGCCTGACTCACAAAACGTACTCCTTGACCAGAGCCGCGAACTCCCTCAGATAATACTGGGGCATCAGTATCCTCAGGCCTTCGCTGCCTAAAGATCCCCTGTTCCCGTAGCCGCAGTCCCTTGCGTGCAGGTCTGCCCGGAAAAGGTGAAAGGACGAGCTCACAATTACGACCCGGTCCGCTGCGACGTCGCCTCCCGCCTCCTCGATCAGGATCCTGGCAAAGGCCAGATTCTCGGCGGTGGAGGTGCTCCTGTCCTCTGCGATGATCCGGTCCGCCTGGATTCCCAGATCCTGCAGCATGTCGGCGGCAGCCCTGCCTTCAGATACCGGCTCGTTCACGCCCTGTCCTCCGGTGGTCACCGCAATGCTCTGAGGGCTGTTTTTAAGATACTCGGCTGCCCTCCTGATCCTGGCTGAATACTCCAGAGATGGGCCCCACGGATCCACCTTGGCCCCGAGGATCACGACCCAGTCCGCCCCGGGAGCTTCGTCCGAAGCCGCAAAGGACATTATCCTGGCCTCCGTGACCGCGAATATCAGGATGCAGGCGCACAGCACCGCGGCAAGCCCGGTCCTTACTCCTGCGGGAAGCCTTCCGATCCTCGAAAGGAGCGCCGCTCCGGCCCCTGCGAAGACGCCGATGGCGACGAACGCCCAGTTGAACCAGCTGCCCGGCCCGATGATCGAGATCACCGCAGCCCCGTACAGGACGCAGACTGCCGACAGTATCCCCAGAAAAGCACACAATGCTTTGATCTTCATTCCCCTGTTCCCCCTTTTTATCAAATAACGCTGGCCGGCGCCGCTCCCCCTGCGGCGTTCCCCGGATCCGGAAATACAGCCCTGAAGACTTCTACATCCTGGCCGGATACTTCTTTGAGAGCCAGACCGAGATGATGAAATCGGCGACCAGCAGGGCTCCGGAAAGGGTGAAGATCGGTGTGTAGCCTCCGGTCGCGTCGATCAGAGCTCCCCAGATCATGGCCCCGACGCCGACGCCCACATCCCACATGATCAGGTAGGTCGAATTGGCCGTCCCCCTGCGCTTTCTCGATACCCCGTTGAGGGTCAGGACGCTGAGCATGGGATAGGCGAGGCCGCAGCCAAGGCCGTCGAAGACAGCACAGAAATAGAGCATGGCAGGGCTCTTCGCCGCCGGGATGATCGAATATCCCACCGCGGTGATTATGATGCCCAGCATGATGGTCTTGTAAATCCCGAGCCTCTCGCTGAACCTGCTGGAGGTGACCCTGGTCAGGATCATGAAGGCGGCCTTGAAGGTGAAGTATACGCTGACGCCCGCGAGGCCTATGCTTGCGGTGTAAAGCGCGAGAAAGTTGCTTACGGCGGCCGAGCAGACGGCCATGATGAACATGATCACCGCCGCGGGCAGGGACCTCTTCTCGAAATACTTCCAGATGCCCTTGTATTCCTCCTCGCCGATGGCTTCGTCCTCGGTCTTCGCCCGCTTTATGTAGTCGGGATCGCTCTCGTAGCGCAGCGAGCTTACGATGAAGAAGCACATGACGATGGGCGCGAGGCAGGCGGAGAAGGTGATGGTCGGGCTCAGTGCGATGAGGGCGATGCCGATGGCGGGGCCGATGGCCTGAGCGACGGAATTGAAGAGGCCGGAATAACCGATGCCCTCGACGAACCTGTCCCTGGGCAGGACGTCGGCGAACATGGTCGTGTAGGTGATGTTCACGGTGGAATTGCCCAGACCGTGCATCATGCGGCCCAGGATTATGACGATCATGCCGACGGTGAGGACGCTCCCGCCGGGAAGGGTCACGGACGACATGAAATGAGGCTCAAAGAGGACGACAAGAAGGCAGGCGATAAGTCCGACGCCTACGAAGGAGGCGCCCAGCATCCCGACCTTGCGGCGGCTGCCGCTGTCGACCATGCGTCCCGCCCCGAAGCGCATTATCATGGAGCAGGTGGTGAAAAGGGTGGCCACGGTGCCTATAGCGGTGGCAGAAAACCCTCTGGAATCAAGGAATATGGGGAATATGGTCTGAAGGACCTGAAGGGTCGTGGCCGAGAAGAACCTCGCCATACCGACCTTTATGAAATCCAAGGTCCAAAGCTTAGAGCGTGCTGCATGTGCGTCTGCCATATGTCCCTCCAGAGATCGCCGCGGTATTTTCTGTTATTTTACACCGAAACAGAGGGACAATACAAGTCGGCAAGTTGGACAGGTCATTCGATGGATATCCTGAGCTCCGCGCCGAGGGCCTCCGCTATCCTGCCCAGAGTCGCGACTGAAGGGTTGGCGATCCCCTGCTCTATCCTTGAAAGGTCCGATTGGGATATCCCGGCCTGCGCCGCCAGCTCCTTCTGGCTCAGGCCTCTGCGGACCCTGGCGGTGACCACCGCCCTTCCTGCTGCTCTGCGCTCCCTGGGCTTTTCTATCCTAACCGTCACGCCCTCGCGATAGACGGTCTCGGCTTCGATATCCAGATCGTCGTTCCAGATCACGCCGTAGCGGCCGGCCAGGCGCCCCTCCCCGAAGAGCTCCCTGTCCTCGAGGGCGCGAAGCTGCGGATATTTGCCAAACAGCGCCGCCATGTCAAAAGCCTTGACCTTTCCGTCCTCAAAGGTCAGCTCTATGACCGTTCCTTCTTTAAGTTCCAGCTTTACCGCGCGGTGAAACATCTATTCCAGCGGCGGGAGCTTCCGGTATACGCCGGTCTCCCACATTTCCTCCAGTTCTTCGCGATATCTCTGTACGAACCGCCTGACCATCGCCGCCGAAGCGGGAGGAAAGGCTGCGTTGTCCATGACCGAGCCGTCGGAGATAAGAAAGGGCGCGGAAAAGTCCTGCATTACCGCATGGACGTGTGGGGGCTCATGCTCCTTTCCGCGGAGGAACATCACTATGATGATCCCATGAAAACGACTGATCGTTGGCATGTCGATCCTTTTCTCCGTCGTTCAGATCGATAATATGTTATATATAGATATTTGTCAACTAATTTTTAGAAATAATAGCAGAGTGATAGTCGACCGCTGCCCATGATAACTGCACAAAAAGACCGCCCTTCGAAAGGGCGGCCGGTATGATCGATGGTAATGCCCCGGATCACTTGCCAGCTGAAGCTGCCTGGTCTCTGAAGACCGCTCCGGTGGGATCCTCGGTGCAGGTGTATATAGGAGGCTGGGCTTTATACTTTTCGATGGCGGCGTCGAGGTTCTTCAGCATCTTTTCCCGGTCCTGGGGGAGCCTTCCCCTGGTGCGGAACTCGACGATGTCCTGAAAACCGTCGTAATCGGTCTCGATGTCCAAAAGCTCGATGAGGAACCTCTCCTCCTCCATTGCCTCGGCCAGGGGAGCCGGCCTGAAGCTGCCGTCCATGACGCTCTTCCAGAGCGGCGCGCGTCTTCCAACGAACATGGAGAAGTTGCATATGGCGGCGGGACGGGTCTCGTTGAGAAGAGCGGCCGTTGCCCTGGCGTTCTCAAGGCCCCTGCCTTCCCCCGCGACGCCGGTCATTATGTGGGCCCCGTATTCGATGCCCGCCGCGGCGATCCTCGCGGTCTGGAGCCTTGCATCGCCTGCGGTCGCGCCCTTGGCCATGAAGGTGAGGACGTCGTCGAGGCCGGTCTCGATGCCGACATAGAGCCTCTTTACTCCGGCATCAGCCAGCGCCTGCAGCTCCTCGTCGGTCTTCGACGCGATGCCCCTGACGGAGGAATCCATGGCGATCTCGGTGCAGCCCGGGAAGGCCTCGTGGACCATCGAAGCGATATCAAGGAGCCTGTCAGTCTCAAGATCGAAGGCGCTGCCGTCCCCGAGGAAGACCCTCTTCGGGTCTCCGCCCAGGCCCTTGACCCTCTCAAGCTCTGCCTTCACCTGCTCCCTGGGAAGGATCCGGAACTGAAGATGCTTGAAAAGAGTGCAGAATCTGCACCCGTTGTATGAACACCCCACCTGGACGGGGAGCATGAATGAACCCCTCTCCATGGGAGCCCTGCATATCTGGCCTTCGTAGTTCATGTTCCGATCTCCTTTCGCCTCGAGCCCTGCCCCGGCATTATTACGTTCCGGGCAGGCCGCAGCATCGAATATTATACCACTTTTTACCGCCCGGCCGCCATTTATTTACAAGTCTTATAGATCCGCCGATCTATCGGCGAGGCGCCTGCCGCAGGGAGTATCGCACAGCCCTCCCCCGCAGGTGCACCGAAGCCCCGGTGGAAGCTGCCTTCCCACGGCCAGCATGGCTTCCACGGTCTCGTCGAAGGGGATCATGGGATCGAAGCCCGCCATCACCATGTTGGCGGCGGTGACCGCGTTGGACACCGCCGAGACGTTGCGCCCGATGCAGGGGATCTCGGTGAGGCCTCCCACCGGATCGCAGATCAGGCCCAGCATGTTCTGAAGGGCCAGGGACGCTGCCGCGAAGCCCTGCGCGGCGGTGCCGCCCATCAGGTGGACCAGCCCGGCAGCGGCCATGGCGGACGCAGCTCCGTTCTCAGCCTGACAGCCCGCCTCTTCCGCGGCGAAGGTCGCCCTGTTGGCGATGACCGCCCCGGCCATCCCGCAGGCGAGAAGAGCGTCCGCAAGCTCATCGTCTGAAAGCCCGAGAGCCTCCCCCGCCGAGAGCAGGGCCGCGGGTACCACGCCGCAGGATCCCGCCGTCGGAGCGGCGGCGACCACATTGTGAGCGCAGCTGTTCTCCATGGCGGAGACCGCATACATCATTGCCCGGCCCAAGATCCCGGTATCGAGCAGGCCCCCTTCCGAGGCCTTCTTTATCATGTCTTCCGCCTGATAACGCCTGAAACCGAAGACCTGAGCGTCCCCGGCAGGGGGAACGACCGAGCGCCTCATCACGGCAAGAGTGCTCATGACAAGCTCCCTTACCCCCTCTTCATCGACCTCGCCGATGGAGGTCTCGTAGGCCAGGGCAAGCTCCGCCAGGCTCTTTTTATCTCCTGCGAAGGCAAGGGCGGACGCGGTGTCCGAGAACACCGGAGGGCAGCCCCTCATCGGGACAGGCAGCACCACCCCGCTGCGCCTTTTGATCCCGTCCGGGCAGACGACCTCGATGTCCCTTCCGCCGTCGATATCCGCGGGGATCCCGTCCACCTCCAGGATCCTGAAGGTCCCTCCCCCAGTGGAATGGGTCAGGACCGACATGCCCACCCTGCCGTCATCGCCGTAGACTTCGATCCTGGCCTCGTTGGGATGGCGGTGGGTCAGAGGCTCGATCCTGAAGCCGATCTCAACGCCCATCTTCTTTGCTATCTCAAGAGAGTCCTTGATCCTAGGATCCCCTGTGGCAAAGCCCAGGAGCCCTCCGGCAAAGCCCCGGTCCGAGCCCTGGCCCACATGGGTCGCGGGATACGACCCGGCGGCGTCATAGACCACCTCCGCCTTTCTTATATCCCTGCCCCACAGGTTCCTGACGGCAAGGCCGATCCTTGCGCAGCCCGCGGAGTGTGAACTGGACGGCCCGACCATCACCGGCCCCAGCACGTCGTTGAAAATGCTGTGTTCTTTTATGCTCATATGTACTGTCCGGCTCCGACCGCGGCCTTTGCCCGCGCCGGGACGCCGGCTCCTTCTCTCATTCAGGATAACAAATGGAGCCGCGGCCTTCAACGGCAGACTGTCCGAAAGTATCAGCGGCATGATGCGGGAAGCGATGGACACTTGCAAAAATCCTCCGGACAGGTTACCATATTTTTGTTCAATATCAGCACATCCCCCATCCCGGATACATGCCGCGCCGAAGCTGGCCGGCCTTCATCCCGCATTTTGATCAGGAGGAATCTATGAAGTATATCGATCTGAGAAGCGATACCGTATCCCATCCCACTCCGGCCATGAGAGAGGCGATGTACACCGCCGAGGTCGGAGACGACGTCTACAGGGACGACCCGACCACCAACCGCCTTGAGGAGCTGGCGGCGGAGATGCTTGGCAAGGAGGCAGCCCTCTTCGTGACCTCGGGCACCATGGGGAACCAGCTGGCCCTCATGACCCACACCCGCAAAGGGGACGAGGCCATAGTGAGCGCCAACGCCCACATCTTCACCCACGAGGTCGGTGCGGCAGCGGTCCTCTCCAGCCTCAACATGAAGCCTCTGACCTTTAAGGACGACATCTACGACCCCGACCAGATCGAGAAGGCCATCTGGTCCGGCGACATCCACGAGCCTCCCACGACCCTGATCTGCCTCGAGAACGCCCTTGCCAACGGAAGAGTGGTGCCCCTTGAGAACATGAAGAAGATCTACGACATGGCCCACAGCCACGGGATCCCCGTCCATCTGGACGGAGCCAGGGTCTTCAACGCGGCCGCCGCCCTGGGCGTCGACGTAAAGGAGATCGGAGCCTGCGTGGACAGCGTTTCCTGCTGCCTCTCCAAGGGCCTCTGCGCTCCCATCGGAGCGGTCCTCTGCGGCTCCAGGGAGTTCATCGAAAGAGCCAGAAAATTCAGAAAGATGCTGGGAGGCGGCATGCGCCAGACCGGCGTCCTCGCGGCCGCGGGCATCATCGCCCTGACAGACATGACCAAGAGGCTCCCCGAGGACCACGCCCACGCTAAACTGCTGGCCGAAAAGCTGGCCCAGCTGGACGGCGTGACCATCACCCAGAACGTCGAGATCAACATGGTCTTCGCAAGGCTCGACTGGCCAAAGACCGAAGAGCTCAAGCCCTGGCTCTACGAAAGAGGAGTGGTCATCAACGGAGCCGGCCCCGACTTCCGCTTCGTCACCCACTACTGGATCGGCGAGGAGGAGATCGATAAATTCGTCGGGCTTCTCAAGGAGTTCAAGGAAAGATAAAGACCGGTCATATAAAAATAACCGGAGGCTTTGCGGCCTCCGATTTTTTCGTCCATTTTTAGGACTTATACGTTCTTTATGAGGTATTTGTAATAGTCCACCGCGGGCTCCAGGCTGTCCAGTCCAACGTATTCGTCCACTCCGTGGATGGAAGAGAGCTGGCCCGCCTCCAGGACGAAGGGCAGGAACCTGATGCACTGATCGCACACCCTGCCGAAATATCTGGAATCGGAGCCTCCGGTCATAAGATAGGGTACGCAGGCGTCCACATCGGGAAGGACCGCCGCCACGGCCTCCTCCACCAGCTTGAATGCCCTGCATCCGTGATCGGTGATATCCGAGCTGACGCTCCTCGTGATGACCTCGGTCTCAAGGCCGAATCTCTTGGCGATCCTGGTCACCGCCGCGATGGAAGCGTCCTGGCCCTGGTGATGGGAGCACCTCATGTCCGCTATGGCCCAGGCCTCCTTGGGGATCACGTTGACCGCCTCCCCGCCCCCCGCCATGGTGAAGGCGATGGTGGTCGAAAGAAGAGCCCCCACCGTGCCGCCCAGCTTGGGCTTGAGCATCTCTATGGGCTTTTTCGCCTTTCCGGCCTTGCCCAGGAGTTTTCCGCCGCCCTTCATGTAGGGCGAGAGCCTGGTCAGCATCTCGGAGACCACCGGAGAGATCTCCACATCGAAGATCTGATGCCTGTCCACGTAGGCCATGAACTTTCCCAGCCTGACGAAGGGGGTATCCTTGTCCGGGGTCGAGGCATGGCCGCCCTCGGAACGGGCGGTGAACTTCAGTTCCACCACGCTCTTTTCCCCTACGCCGACCATGGCGAAAAGGCCCTTTGCTCCGGATATGGGGTCGCGGACGATGTCGCCTCCCTCGTCGAAGACCATCTCGAAGCGCTTTCCCTGGTCGTGGAAGCGGGCGGAGATCGCGTCGGCGTTATGCCCCCGGATCTCCTCGTCGCAGCCGATCTCGAAATATATGTCCCTGGGCGGGACGAAGCCCTCTTCGGCCAGCTCCTCCGCCGCCTGCATCATTGCCCAGACGCCGCCCTTGTCGTCGAGAGTCCCTCTGCCCCAGAGCCTTTCGCCGTCGATCTCGCCGGAGAACGGTGGGAAGGTCCAGCCCTTGCCGTCCGCGGGGACCACGTCGAAGTGGTTCATGAACATGACCGGAAGGGCCGAGCTGACGTCGCCGCGCCACCTGAGAAGGATGGAGCCGCCGGCGTCCTCCTGAACGCAGGCAGCGAACAGGGCGGGGAAGAGCTCCCGCAGAAGGCCGCGGAACCGGTCGAAATCCTCCTCGGGGCTCCTGCGCCCGGGGTCGGAAACGGTCTCTATCCTGATCATCCTCTGAAGGCGGGATGCGTATTCAAGTTTTCTTTCTTCGCTCATGACAGCCTCCTCTATAAAAAATCGAACGATGATATTTGTTTTCCTGATATCATTATATCACTGATGTTAAATTTTTGACAACAAAAAGACCGCATGGAGCTGCGGTCTTTTAAAGCGCGACAGCGCATATGATCACATAGGCCTGCGGACCTAGGGCTCCGCGTAGGTCGAGGTGTCCCTTCTGTCGATGAAATTCTGGACGCCGAAGGCGTATCCGTCTTTGATGGCGACTCCCACGCTGATGGCGGTGAATCCGTCCTTGAGGATGTTGGCTCTGTGCCCCGGACTGTTCATCCAAAGGTCCATCATGTACTCGGCGACCTCGACGACGGTCCTGCTGCCCACGGGCACCATGATTATGTTCTCGCCGACCACCCAGTAATCGGTGGGATTGAGGGAGAAGCAGTTCTCGCCGTTCGGCCTGGTGTGGGAGAAGACTCCGGTGATCTCGTCCGCTCTGATGTCCGAGCATTCACGCATGGAGGTGTCCACCATGAGGGCCTTCTTACCTTCCTTTGCACGCTCTTCGTTGGTCAGCCTGATGACCTCGGCGATGACGTCATCGGATGTGGCCGCCTTGGGAGCCGCGGGCTGGGCGGGAGCCTCGGGCGCAGGCTGCTGGGGCTGTTCTGACTGCTGGGGCTGGTCGGGGACCACCGGGACCGGGATGGCGGGCTGCTGGGGGACCGTCGGCTGGGCGGGAGCTTCTGGCTTTGCGGTCTCCTTTCCGTTGAGGATATCCGAGAACCTGCAGTAGACCACCGCCGCCTGGGCTCTGGTGATGAACCTGTCGCCCTTGAAGGAACCGTCGTCGAATCCCGTGATCAGACCGCTGCCGTAGGCTGCCGAGACCAGATACCTGTACATCTCGGGGACCTGATCTCCGTCGGGGATGTCCGCCAGGATCTCGTCGGCGTCGTATTCGGAGATGTTGAACCTGTCCTTGCTGATCAGCACCAGGACCAGGTACTTGGCCATATCGTATCTGGGGATGGGCTGCCTGAAGTCCTCAAGAGTGACATCCTCGTCCTCGTACTGAAAGTCTCTGGCAAGGGTCACCGCGGTCTCGTCCCAGGCCAGCTTCTTCTCGTCAAGATAGTAGGCCATGTGCTCGGGATACGCAGCCCTGAACAAGATGGTGGTGAACTGGGCGTAGTTCAGGGTCTTCGACGGAGCGAACCGCCTTTCGCCGGTCTGCTCGTTGTAGTAGGTGCCTTCGATGACCTTCTCGTTGAAGGCCCTGTCGATGTCCGCCTCGGCCCAGTGACCGGAGGGCACGTCGGAGAATACGCCGCCCGCGGCAAAGACACCCAGAGGAAGCGCGGAGGCAGCGACCAGCGCCGCCAGAAAAAGAGAAAGAATCCTTTTAGATCTCATCGTTTCACTGCTCCTTGTATTTGGATCCGTTGAATGTGAACCGTTATTGACTAAATAATAACATCGCGGCACTTCCGTTGCAAGGCGTGATGCAAAGGGGTCTTACGGGCGCTTTCCCGAAAAGTCAAAAGCTCCGGGATGCCCCGGAGCCTTCGGTTTTCTTCTGTCTTACTTTCTTCTGTTTTCGGGCTTAACCCAAACGTGCCGCTTTGGCGCCTTGGGCATGGGCTCATGGTCGATCAGAGCCTTGATCACCCTTCTGTGGGTGAAGCAGCAGCATGCCAGAAGCAGGCAGAAAATGATCCAAACCGGCCTCATCGATCTGTCGTCTCCTTTAAATGATATCAGAGATCGTCCCTCCATATCATTTTATACCCCCTTTCAGGGCATTCAATGGACACATGAGGACAAGTGAGTGACTTTCCCCACCGGATCAGACGGGAGTCCCGCATTCGGGGCAAAAGCTTCCCGTGACTCTGGCGCCGCACACCGGGCAGGTCTTTCCGCCGGAGCTCCTGGTGATCTCCTTGTCCTTGGGCCTTGAGACCTTGTACGAGAAGGTCAGGGCCTTCGTCCCGCCCGCCGGGATCTCGACCGTCCAGTCGATCATGCCGGTCTCCTTTTCAAGGCTGCCGCCCGAAAGCTCAAGGGCCTCCACGGTGATATCCTTGTTCTGGGACACGGGCAGGTGGTCCCTGATGAACACCTTCTGGGGAACATCGGTGCGGTTGGCCGCCGTAGTCTCAAAGGTATATTCTACGACTTTGAGACCCTTGAGCAGAGTGTTCTGGGTCTTTCTTCCCAGCTCCCTGTGCCTGATCCCGATCCTCTCCTCGCGGCCGAGGGTTATATCGATGTGATCCTCGCCGGGATCCGGGTCGACCATGAGGCTTCCGGTATACGTGTCGTCCAGATAGATCCCGGCATTCACCGGACTGGTCACCGGAAGATCGGAGGTCTTTACCCTGGCGGTGAGATACGCGCTGACGTCCAGGGAGGGAACTGCCGCGATCCTGTACTCGGCCGGGACCGCATCGCTCCTCAGATCCGCGGTCAGGCCGTCGCCGCCGCTGGCCAGGGTCTTAAGGCCTGGGAGGGCGTACTCGGTCATGGTCTCGCCGGTCCTGACGTCCGCGGAGGCGGTCGTCATCCGGGAAACGGGGGCCTCATACGCTGCATCGGCCTCCTCCATGGCCATGGTGTCCTCCATCACCGCAGCCTTCATCAGCCCCATGGCGGGAGCCGCGGCCGCGTAGTTGACCCTGGGAGCAGGCCGCGGGACGAGGATGTCGAGATAGACCGGATCCAGCCTGGGTAGCATCCCTCCCGCCGCTGGATCGCCGGTAAAGAGGCTCATCCTGACGTCCTTCCAGTCCTCTCCGGTGGTCTGGCTGACCTTGGCCCTGTACCTGAAGTCCAGAGCGTTCTTCCCGTCGGACCTTATCTCGTAAAGGGGCTGCCAATACGCGGAATAGTTGAAATACCTGAGCTCAAAGGCATAGGCGCCGTCCGCGGGGACGTCGATCCCCACCGACATGGCGGGCCTCGCCTCCCCTTTACTGAGATCCTCGATCTGCTTCGCGAGGACCTTCTTCTCCTTTGCGGCAGCCAGAAGCTCCTCTTCCAGGGCCATGACGCGGCCCGGGAGCTTTTCGATGTAATCGGAGACCTCGCCGGCGGATACTCCGTCCTTGGAGGTGAAATCTCCGTTGGTCTTCCAGAGCTCCAGCTGAAGCTTCGCGGTCTCGATCCTCTTATCAAGAAGGGTGAACTTGTCCCTCAGCGCCCTGAGCTCCTCGCTCTCATCGTCCGGCCCGGGATAGACGATCCTCATGTCCGAGCAGCCAAGTCCCGCAGCAGCGTATACCCTCACCGTGTCCGGGTCAAAACTGCTGCCCAGTCCCTCTATGCGCACGGTCTGAGGACCGGCGGAAAGATGGACAGTGCCCTTTCTTCTGATCTCTGCTCCGTTTCTGTAGACGCTGACGCTCTCGATCTTAGTCTTTACGCTTTCCATTTTTATCCCCCTGCTCCTCTAATATCAGTAACCCAGCTTCTTGTCCACCACGTTGATGAGAGGCTCGCCGTTGAGGAAGTGCCTGATGTTCTCAGACGCGATGTTCAGGAACCTGTAGGACGTGATGGCGAGGCTGTTTCCGCCCGCCACGTGGGGGGTGATGATGACGTTGTCCAGGCTCCAGAACCTGTCGCCCTCGGGAAGAGGCTCCGGCTCGGTCACGTCGAGAGCCGCGGCCTTGAGCCAGCCTTCGGAAAGGACATTGTAAAGTCCGTCGGGATCGATGGCGTTGCCCCTGCCCACGTTGAGGATGCAGCTTCCCTTCTTCATGAGGCGCAGCCTTCTCTCATCCATGATATGTACGGTGGCGTCCCCTCCGGGAAGGACCATGGCGACGATGTCCGCGCGGGGAAGAAGCTCATCGAGGGAGTCGATGGTGTGAAGCTCGTCGTAGATCTCAGGCTTTTCGCCGGGGGTGCGCTTGACCCCTATGGTATATGCGCCGAGGGCCTTCATCTTGGCGGCGTAGGCGTTGCCGATGTGTCCCGCGCCCAGGACGAGAACGGTGCTCTCCTCGATGCAGATGGCGGCGCCTTCGTTCTTCCACTCGCCTTTGGTCTGGTCGATCATGTACTTGCCCAGGTTCCTGACCATGGCGAAGGTCTGGGCGACCATGTGCTCGGAGACGCTGATATCATAGGCTCCTGACGCGTTGGTGAGCACGATCTTGTCGGTGAGATATCCGGCCTTGATCACCGCGTCCGCCCCGGCGGAGCTGAGCTGCTGCCATTCCAGGTCCTTCGCGGCCTTGATCAGAGGCACGGGGAGCCTTCCGATGACCGCGCTGGCGTCCTTTATGTCCTCTTCGGTCCAGGACGCTCCGTCCCTGAAGACCAGCACGCCCTCTTCTTTGCAGCCCTTGACGGCGTCGAGAAGGGATCCGCGCTTTTCTTCGTTCAGGTCCATCGCTACAAGTATCTTTTTCATTCTATCGCCCTCCTGTTTCTATCCTGATGATCATTCGTTCCGTTTGCGGCCTGCCCTGTCCAGCATGTCCGCTGTCTCGGAAAGCCATTGTTCATAATAGTCGTATGCCGGCTTCGTCCACCGGTCCAGAAGTCCGCTTAAGACCTCCTTGTCCTCGTCGATGCTGGTGCAGCCGTACTGCTCCGGGTCCCGGTTCACGGTGACTGTATGGCGGCCGTCATCTTTAAGGACGATCCGGTAGATGCAGAAACCGCTCCAGCTGCGGTGGGCACAGAGGACCCCGTCCTCCACATACCAGAACCACTTGTCCCCCATATCCTGCGGGACGTTCCCGCGGCAGAGGGCCGCCCTCTCCTTTGGAGTGAACGGCCTTTCCAGTATAAAGGTATCGCGGCTCTCGGGCATGTCAAGGGTCTTCCAGTCCCTCTTTTCGGCGATCCTGAGCCCCGAAGCGCCGCTCTGCTGCAGCATCTTTTCGCCCAGGGCAAGGATCCTCTCATCCAGGACCGCGAAGACGATACGAATACCCGCTTCGGGATGAAGGACGAGGAACTCCATGCATGCCGAGACCGCGTCGGCCCAGGCCCTTTCCGGCGGATAGCCGAAGATACCGGCCGAGATCAGGGGAAAACCGACAGACCGGCAGTGATGGGCGGCTGCAAGCTCCAGAGATCTCCTGTATGCGCTCCTGAGCTTTTCCGGTTCGCCGTGCCTTCCGTCCTGCCACCTGGGACCGACAGCGTGGATCACATATCCCGCCTTGAGCCTGAAGCCCGGAGTGATGACCGCATCACCGGTATCGCAATGGCCGATACCGTCGCACGCCTCCTGAAGCTCCCTGTGCCCTGCCGCCCTGAAGATCGCTCCGCAGACTCCGCCACCCGCGGCCAGCGCCTCATTGGCAGCGTTTACGATCGCGTCCGTATCAAGATCGGTGATGCTGGTTTTTCGTATCTCTATCGCGGAATACATGACTGCCTCTCTGAACAGACCTGCCTGATCTAGCTTCCACGATTACAGTATACCTGCCGTGGAAGATTTTTCAATGATCCGGATCACCTGCGGCCGACGCTTTCGATAAAGGATACCGCCTCCGCGATCCCGCCGCTGTTTTTGAAGCTCTCGGAGACCTTTTCGGCGCCCTGCCTGAAGCTTTCCTCCCCGAGGACCCTTTCGACCGCTTTTAATATATCGTCTTTACTTATCGATGAGAGCCTAAGGCCGGCGCCCAGCTCCTCCGTTCTTCTTGCCACCGCGTCCTGCTCCGGAGTCTGTGGGAAGAGGATCAGCGGGACCCCGTAATACAGACCCTCCGAAGCCGAATTCATCCCGCAGTGGGTGATGAAAACGTCGGCGATGGAGAGCACCGCCATCTGGTCCACGCTCTCGTAGATCTCGATATTGTCCGGCGCCGCCTCGAAGCGGTCCCTGTTGGCGCCCATGGAGATGATGACCTGATAGTCCGTGCCGCCCAGAGCCTCGATGCAGCTGCGGTAAAACTCCCTGTCCTGATTTACCGTGCCCATGGAAATATAGACCGTCTTCGACCCCTTCTTTTCAAAGGGCTGGCGGACCGGACGCATCGAAGGACCTATAAAATGATACTTTTCGGAGAAGGTTTCCGAACAGGGCTGAAAGTATTTTGACGTATAGACCACCGTGTTGGTGTCGTTGTCGTTTTGCACTATGTCCAAAATGCCCTTCACCGGATAACCCTTTTCCTGAAGACGTCTGATCTGCTTATTCACTTTAGGCATCGCAAAAAGCATCTTCAGCGTCTCGAGGGCCCCGTGCTTCATGTAGCGGGACGAGTACTGGTTGAAGGCGAAGGTCGTCGTTGACGAGACGAAGGGGATGCCATGCTTCATGGCGGCCAGCTTGCCCCAGTAGGCGACGGAGTCCGCCACGATGACGTCGGGCGCCAGCTCCGCGATCTTTTCGGTGACCATCCCGTCCAGCGCCAGGGTCGACGAGACCAGGAGCTCCACGGCAAAGGCCTTATCCTTTCCCACCCGGTCGCCGTTTTCCTTGTCTTCCATCTCGAAATCGTACCCGTCGCAGGGGATGAAGACCGCGCCGGCCTCCTCTATCTTTTCTCTGAACATCTCAAAGGAAAAATAATAGACGGTATGTCCCGCTGCGGTCAGGGCCTTGACGAGGCCGAGGGTGGGATTGGTATGGCCGTGGGCGGGGATGCAGAACCACGCGATCTTCACAGCTCTTCATCCTCCTTTTCTTCAAAGGCCATGCCGAACAATTCGGCAAAGGCGCCCTTGGGAGGGATGGCGATCCCCCGCTTTTCATCCCCCAGAAGCAGCAAAGTATCTCCCGGCCTGATATCAAACAGTTCGCGGGCCTGCTTGGGGATAACGATCTGCCCCTTCTCGCCCACAGTCGCGGTCCAGGCATTTTTTCCTTTTGGTGCTTTCATTGCGTTCTCCTTTCGTTCAGTATAATTTGTATAACTTATCATACAAAAGGACCGTCCACCTGTCAACCCGGACGAAGACGGACACTGTGCGGTCTTCCAATGGATCAGTCGATATTGAACCGGTCCAGCAGCACCTTCTCCACAGTCTCCACGATCTGCTCAAGCTCGTCATTCCCAGGATAAGCTTGCAGACAACTCAGCATGGCCTGTCCCAGATCGCTTATATGGTCATTTATCCGGCCATTTTTCTGACCAGATAACGGAGATCTTATCCGGTCGATCATTGAACGCCTGATCCTGAAATCCACGTTGATGTTTCGTAGTTGATATCGACCCCTGCCGTTTCGCAAAGGGAATAGATTTTACAGATACCGGCGCCGAAGGTATCAACATCCTTATACAGATAGAGTACCCGGACTATCGTCTCATTTCGCAGAAAAGAAAAAAAGCCCCATGCCGTTATGGCACGAGGCTTGGTCTTAAATGGCGGTCTTTATTCGAATTCTATCGTCGCGACGGGCTTGGCCGACAGGTCGTAGAGGACTCTGTTGACGCCCTTGACCTCGGCGAGGATGCGGTCGCGGATCTTGAAGAGGAGCTCGTAGGGGACCTCGGGGACGGTGGCGGCGGTGGCGTCCACGCTGTTGACGGCGCGGATGATGACCATCCAGTCGTCGGTGCGCTTTCCGTCCTTGATACCGGTGGAGGTGAAGGGGGGAACGACGGTGAAATACTGCCATACCTTGCCTTCAAGGCCGGCCTTGGCGAACTCTTCGCGGAGGACGGCGTCGGACTCCCTTACGGCCTCGAGCCTGTCCCTGGTGATGGCGCCTACGCAGCGGACTCCCAGGCCGGGGCCGGGGAAGGGCTGGCGGTATACCATGTTGTCGGGAAGACCCAGTTCCTTGCCGACCATGCGGACCTCGTCCTTGTAGAGGAGCTTGACCGGCTCTACCAGCTCGAATCTGGCTGCCAGATCCTCGGGAAGGCCGCCCACGTTGTGATGGGCCTTGACTCCCGCTTCGCTCTCAAGAATGTCGGGATAGATGGTGCCCTGGGCGAGGAACTTCACGCCCTCCAGCTTTCTTGCTTCTTCGGCGAACACGTCGATGAAGAGGCTTCCGATGATCTTCCTCTTCTTTTCGGGCTCGCTGACTCCGGCCAGAGCGTCCAGAAACCGGTCGGTGGCGTCCACGTAGACCAGGTTGGCGCCCAGCTCTTTTCCGAACACCTCTACCACCTGCTCGGGCTCGCCCTTGCGAAGGAGGCCGTGGTTGACGTGAACGCAGGTCAGCTGCTTTCCGATGGCCTTGATGAGCAGAGCCGCTGCCACGGAGGAATCGACTCCTCCGGAGAGAGCCAGCAGCACCTTGCCGTCGCCCACCTGAGCCTTTACGGCCTCGACCTGTTCATCGATGAAGGCCTTGGCCAGCTGGGGGGTATTTATCCTCTTCATATCGTCGGGGCGCTTGTTGCTGTCCATGATGTCCTCCTAGCCGAGCCTTACTTCGACGGCCTTGTCGGGCTCGAAGTAGTTGTTGATATCGCTGATGTTGTATCCGCTGAACTCGGAGAGAGCCTTGCCGTCTCTGAAGTAGCTGCAGATGAAGCGCTTGCCGTCGACGCTTACCCAGTTCTCCTGGTTCCAGGAGAGGTAGCCGTCCTCATCGGTCTTCTTCTCTGCGAAAACGAGATCGACCTGGCGGTTGCCGTGCTGGATGAGCTCTACCAGCTCAGCCTTGGTAAGATCCAGATCTTCCTTCTTGATGACATCCTTTACAAGCATATTTGCCTCCGTAATAAATGAAACTCTGTGATAGTTATCTGAATAAATATAACAAATAAAGGGACCCTTTTCAATGACGCGAAAAGGTTCCCTTCATATTTGACCGTTATCTCTGGGTGCTGGTGTCCTTCAGGATGACGTCGTGGGCGCCGCCCTCCACGATGGAGGTGCTGGAGACCACGGTCAGCTTGGCCTTCTGCTGAAGCTCGGGGATGGTCAGGGCTCCGCAGTTGCACATGGTGGAGCGGACCTTGTAGAGGGAGCTCCTTACGCCGTCGGAAAGGGCGCCTGCGTAGGGAACGTAGGAATCGACGCCCTCTTCGAAGCTCAGCTTCTTGCTCCCGCCCAGATCGTAGCGCTGCCAGTTGCGGGCGCGGTTGCTGCCCTCGCCCCAGTATTCCTTGACGTAACTGCCGTTGACCAGGAGCTTGTTGGTCGGGCTCTCGTCGAATCTGGAGAAGTATCTGCCCAGCATGAGGAAGTCTGCTCCCATGGCAAGGGCCAGGGTCATGTGATAGTCGTGGACTATGCCGCCGTCGGAGCAGAGAGGCACGTAGATGCCTGTCTCTTCGAAGTACTTGTCCCTCTCGCGGGCGACGTCGATGACTGCGGTAGCCTGTCCGCGGCCGATGCCCTTGGTCTCGCGGGTGATGCAGATGGAGCCTCCGCCGATGCCGATCTTGACGAAATCAGCGCCGGAGTCAGCCAGGAACCTGAAGCCCTCGCCGTCGACAACGTTGCCGGCTCCTACCTTGACGGTGTCGCCGTAGGTCTGTCTGATCCAGGCCAGGGTGTCATGCTGCCAGTTGGAATAGCCCTCGGAGCTGTCGATGACCAGGATGTCAACTCCCGCCTCGACCAGTGCCGGGACCCTTTCCTTGTAGTCTCTGGTGTTGATGCCCGCGCCGACGACGTAGCGCTTCTTGTCGTCCAGAAGCTCGAGAGGATTCTCCTTGTGGCTGTCGTAGTCCTTGCGGAACACGAAGTATTTGAGCCTTCCGCTGTCGTCCAGGATGGGCAGGGCGTTGAGCTTGTTGTCCCAGAGCATGTCGTTGGCCTCTTTGAGGCTGATGCCGTCCTTGGCGTAGACCAGCTTGCTCAGCGGGGTCATGAACTCGGAGACCTTGGTGTCGAGGCTCATGCGGCTGACACGGTAATCCCTGCTGGTGACGATGCCCAGGACCTTTCCGTCGGCGGTGCCGTCATCGGTGACCGCGGTGGTGGAATGTCCGGTCTTTTCCTTGATGGCCAGCAGATCTCCCAGGGTCTGGTCGGGCCTGATGTTGGAGTCGGAGGGAACGAAGCCCGCCTTGGAGCTCTTGACCCTTGCGACCATCGCGGCCTCGCTCTCGATGCTCTGAGAACCGAAGATGAAGGAGATCCCGCCCTCCTTTGCCAGAGCCACAGCCAGTCTGTCGCCCGACACAGCCTGCATGACTGCAGAGGTCATGGGGATGTTCATGGAGAGGGCCGGTTCTTCAAAACCCTTGCGGTATTTGGTGACCGGGGTCCTTAAGGACACGTTTGAAGGGATGTTCTCTGGGCCGGAGTAGCCCGGGATCAGCAGATACTCGCTGAAGGTGCGTGATACTTCTTCGTAATAGTATGCCATAGTTCTCCTGTTCCGCCCTGGGGGCAATTTTTTAGCGTGAAATTATCTTTAAAGACCTTCGGTCTTATCGGTAACGCCCATGTATTCTTCAAGGACCAGTCCCTGGTCGTGGATCTCCGTCGCGGCCTTTATGCCGACATAGCGGATGTGCCATGACTCGTACATGTATCCGGTGACGTCCTCTTTTCCTTCGGGATAGCGGAGGATGAAACCGTATTCGTGGCAGTGATCCGCGATCCACTTGGCCTCGGGCCTCTTGTTGAAGCCGGTGAGGCTGACGCCGTTGACGCCTACGTCGCAGCACAGGCCGGTCTGATGCTCGCTCTTGCCGGGCCTTGCGGAGAACCGGTCGGCGGCAGCCTGGCCGTTGTTCTTCACGTAGTTGCTGTAGAGGGTGTTCTGGTAGCTGTAGGACCGGTATCCGGTGCGAAGCCTTATGTCGTAGCCGTCGGCCTCGGCTCCCTTGAACAGTTCCTCAAGGGCGTCGGCCGCGACCTTTCTCATCTTGTGGGTCTCTTCGGTGCCGACTCCCGAGGTGATCTTGGAGAGGGTCACCATGTCCTCAGCCTTGTAGCTGCGGCTCAAGGGGTGGGTCTTGTTGACCAGGAGCAGGATGTTGTCGTCTACGGTATCGATGGCAGCGGCGTCCTCTCCGGGAGCGTGGCTGTAGTCCTGCATGGAGGCCGCCCTGTCCATGAGATCTTTGGTCTCGTCAGACTGAGTCTTGATCTCGCCTCTTACCCATCCATCATAGGCCCGGGCTATTGGCTGGTATTTGGGAGCCTCGGGCTCCGCGGGCTTTTCGGGCTCCGCGGGCTTCGGATCCTCTGCCGGAGCTTCCTTGTCCTTTGCGGGATCAGCGGGCTCTGCCGCCTTTTCGTCCTTCTTTTCGTCCGGGGCCTCGGAGGGCTTTTCCGCTTCCTTGCCGGTGCTCTCCTCAGCAGGCTCCGAGCTTGCGATCTTGGGGTTCTCTATGACCCTCATGCCGTCTCCGGCTTCCTCCTTGCTTCCGCAGCCGGTCCCCGCCGGAAGCATCATCAGGGTGCTCAGCAGCACCGCGGCGATCTTTTTCGCTAGTATAAGATCCATCTTTCTATTCTCTTTTTCCCCTGATCTCATTCCCCTGTATCGATCCTCTGTTTGTGTACGAAAACAACATCCGCCGGCTTTTGGATAAATTTTTTCGATTATAAGACCGGTCCGGATGATTGTCAATCATTTTTTTGCATTTTGATTTTACATCATTTGTCCTCTTCGGGCAAGGGGAGGAAGTCCCGGCTGAGCGATCCGCGGACATGAAAAAAGGGGCGTATGGCTCCGCCCCCTTAGATACTTGAGTTTTGACCTGTCAGGCAGCGCTCTTAGAGCTTTTCGACCAGAGCCAGCACCTGCTCCTCGGTCATGCCGCAGGACATGAGATACTTGGC
>JAFRQL010000130.1 GCA_017428655.1 Bacillota bacterium
GGTATCACGCCGAGGGCTGCCATGTGATGCAGGACGGCTGCGCCGAGGCGGTGCTGACCAGGCAGCTGAGAAAAAAATATGCCGCCTGCCGCATATGCGGACCGGGAGTCCTTCCCGACGGCGCAAAGGTATACATGTTCCTTGAGACCAGCGGCACCTTCCACAGAAAGGAATGCGCATGCATAACCAAGAGCTACGTCAGCATGCTGAGGAGCCAGGCAAGGGCGCAGGGGTATACCCCGTGTCTCATCTGCGGAGGAGGCGAATGAAATGATATATACGGTCCCGAAGGGGAGGATCTCGGGATACCTGCTCGAGGTCCTGAAAAGGGGAAGGTGCCCGTATCTCGTCCCCGGCTCGTATTACGAAGACGAAGGAGGGATCTGCATATGCCTTGACACGTCAGGACTTCGGGAGCTCTCCTCCTTAGGGATGGAAAAACGCCGGAGCGGTCTTGGCCCGGCCATCCATGCAGCAAGGTCCATCCGGTACGCCTTAAGGGATCTGACCGGGCTCGGCGACTGGCTCATAGATCCCCGGAGCGTATCTCTGAAGCCTCAAAAAGTCTTCTGGGATGAAGATCTCGCCGTGGTGAGGTTCTGTCCCGCAGCCCCAGATGAAGACAGCGGGGAAGGCCCTGCTGGCCTTGTGAGAGCCCTGGACAGGGACTCCTTCGGGATCTCCCTCGGTATTTCAGAGATGATACTGGGGCATGAGCAGGATGGAACGGTCCGGTGGATGGATATAGCAAGGCACATCAAAAAGCTCGGCGATATCGAGGACGAGCTCTGCCAGTGATGCTCCGGATCCCCCTAAACGCGCGATCGGTCCTGACTACATATAACTCAATATGATAGGGCCTATGCCTTAATTGTTTGTCTGCGTCAACAATTGTCTTGAACGAAATGTGTATACAGTGTTATAATTCATCCGTTTTTAGAATTAACTCATTCGGAGGGTGAAATGAACGACTGTATCAAAGCGCAGTATACTGCGATACTGAAGAGCGAGATGATCAAGGCGCTGGGCTGTACCGAGCCTATCGCGGTCGCATATGCGGCAGCCAAGGCCCGCAGCGTGCTGGGAAAGATGCCTGAGCACTGCGTGGTCCGCTGCAGCGGGAACATCGTAAAGAACGTCAAGGGCGTTACCGTTCCCAATTCAGGCGGGATGAAGGGTATCAGCGCCGCGGCAGTCCTGGGGATAGTAGGAGGCGACGCAGACAGCGAGCTCTCCGTCCTTCAGACCGTAAAGCCCGAGGACATCGAAAAGGCAAAGGCCCTGCTCGGGACCGATTTCTGCAAGGCTGAGCTTGCGGAAGGCGTTGAGAACCTCTACATCGACGTCAAGGTCTTTGCAGGAAGCGAGGAAGCAACGGTCCTTCTCAAGGAAAGACACACCAACATCGTAAGGATCACCAAAAACGGCGAGACCGTTTTCGAAAAGAACGAAGAGGCTGCCAAGGCTTCCGGACAGCTGGTCATCGACAAGTCGACACTCAACGTCAGGGATATCATCGATTACGCAGAGAACGCTCCTCTCTCCGAGTTTGAAGAGCTCACCAGAACTCAGATAGAATGCAATCTGGCCATAGCAGGCGAGGGACTTACCAAGACCTTCGGTACCAACGTGGGTCAGACCCTCCTTGAGAACGCTCCCGATCCTTCAGTCCAGATCAAGGCAAGAGCCTATGCGGCTGCCGGAAGCGACGCCAGGATGAGCGGCTGCCCGCTGCCCGTGGTGATCAATTCGGGAAGCGGCAACCAGGGCATCACCATCTCCATGCCCGTCTACATTTACGCAAAGCATCACGACATCTCCGAAGAGAGGATGCTCAGAGCTCTCGCCCTCGCGAACCTGATGTCCTGCCACCAGAAGCGCTTCATCGGCAACCTTTCCGCGTACTGCGGAGCTACCAGCGCCGCTGCAGGCGCTGCTGCCGGTATCGCCTGGATGCTTGGTGGAGACTATAAGGTCATCTGCGATACTGTGACCAATTCCATCGCCACCATCGGAGGCATGGTCTGCGACGGAGCAAAGCCTTCCTGCGCTGCCAAGATCGCGTCCGCGGTTGAGACCGCCCTTACCGGCTACAACATGGCTCTCAAGGGCAGGGTGTTCGCTCCCGGCGAAGGCATCGTAAAGGACGATATCGAAGCCACCATCGCCAGCGTCGGCAGGATGGGCAAGACCGGCATGAAGTCCACCGATATCGAGATCCTCAACATCATGCTTGAAGACGAGTAGGTCCTGACAGAATAACGATACGTAAAAAACAAGGGCTGCGGTATCCCGCAGCCCTTAGTTTCAGCTTTCTGTACTATTCCGGAGAATTTATTCCACTGCAGCAGGAGCTTCAGCCTCTCTAAGTCTTCTCTGGGCCTTTCTCTTGTCTCTGCATTCCTTGCATCTCTTCGGTTCGTTGTCGAATCCCTTTGCCTTGTAGAATTCCTGTTCGCCTACAGTAAAGATGAATTCTTTGCCACAGTCCTGACAAACCAATACTTTGTCTTCCATTTTTCTTTTGATCTCCTTATTTGCTGGGAAGAATTAGATATCGTTATTATAAGCTTGAAAATAATTTTTGTAAAATGATTTTTTATTAAAAACAGCAGAATTCGGATTATAATGTTATTCAAATACCATAAATATAATAAAAGGAAATGACCGATCACTTGTTTGTGTGATACAATTACATAAAGCGCTCAACAGATCTCATTTTTGATATTTTTAAGTATCGCGCTGCTAATCATTGAGATATCAACGATTCCCACCTTTCGTACAAACGTTGGCAGTGAAATGTATAAAATACATACATTCAGGTGCATAAAAGCGCCGGAAAGGACCCTGACAGATGAAGGAAATAGAACTTGCAGAGCATTCGGGCTTCTGCTTCGGAGTGACCAAGGCGGTGGATACCGCGGAAAAGGAGCTGGCCGAGGCCGGCGGAGATCCGCTGTACTGCATAGGAAGACTGATCCACAACCGCTCCGTATCGGAGGAGCTTGAAGAGAAGGGCCTCAGGACGATCGCGTCCATCGACGACGCTCCCGAGGGCAGCCGGGTCCTCATCAGGGCTCACGGTGAGCCCGACGCCACGTACGAGAAGGCGAAGGAAAAGGGCATCAGGATCATCGACGCCACCTGTCCCTTCGTCTCAAGGATCCACAGGCTGGCAAAGGAGGCGGGGGAGAAGGGAAGGTGGTTCATCGTCATAGGCGACGGGACTCATCCCGAGGTCAAGGGCATACTTGGGAGCACCTCGATGCCCATGGGAGCCGTCCAGACCGCGGAAGACGCCATATCCCTCGCCGAAAGATGCCGGGATCTCCCGGTGACCCTGGCGGCCCAGACCACCATGACCAGGGGCAGGTTCGACGAGATCTGCGGGATCTTCCGGGAAAGATGCGCCGATCTGGCGATCCACGATACCATCTGCAAGGCTACGAAGGAAAGGCAGGAGAGCGCCGCCGAGCTGGCCTCAAGATGCGACTGCATGGTCGTCATAGGCGACCGGAACAGTTCCAATTCAAGGAAATTGTATGAGATATGTAAAAATATATGCTCAAATAGCTTATTTATAGAAGGAATTGAAGATTTAGACTTGAAAACTCTTCAAAAGTATAATAAGATAGGCGTTGCGGCGGGGGCTTCGGCGCCCGAACGTATAATTAAGGAGGTTATTGCCAACATGAGTGAAGAATTCACTAAAGATCAGCAGAACGAAGAAATGAACGATATGGCAGCTTACATGGACGAGATCGAAAAGTCCCTGAAGCTTCCCGGCAGAGGCGAGGTCGTTACCGGTAAGGTCGTACAGGTGACCAACGATTACGTCGTGATGAACCTCGGCTGCAAGAAGGACGGTATGCTTCCCAAGGAAGAGACCGCAAGAGAAGAGGGCCAGGAACTGACCGACATGTTCAAGGAAGGCGACGAAGTCCAGGCAAAGGTCATCAAGACCGATGACGGCGACGGAAACATCCTTCTGTCCAACAAGAGGATCCAGTCCGGTGAGAACTGGGAAGAGATCAATGCCTGCGCATCCAGCGGCGAGGTCGTGAATGTCACTATCGTTAAGGAAGTAAAGGGCGGAGTCATCGCAAACTACAAGGAAGTTTCCGGCTTCATCCCCATGTCCCAGCTTGCTGACCATTATGTTGAAGCAGGCGCGGTCGCCGAGTACATCGGCAAGACCCTGCCCGTAAAGGTCACCAGAGTAGATCCCAAGAGAAACAAGGCAGTCTTCAGCCACAAGCAGTTCCTCATCGAAGAGAAGAACAAGAAGATCGCCGAGATCTGGAATACCCTCAATGTTGGCGATGTTGTAGAAGGCAAGGTCATGAGGTTCACCGATTACGGCGCATTCGTAGACATCGGCGGCATCGACGGACTCCTTCATATATCCGAGATCTCCTGGGGCAAGCTCAAGCATCCGCAGGAGGCTCTTGAGATCGGTCAGACCGTAAACGTCAAGATCCTGAACATGAACGCCGAGAAGGGAAAGATCTCCCTCGGCATGAAGCAGAACAAGCCCGAGCCCTGGTCTGTCATCGATGAGAAGTATCACGAAGGCGACATCATCACCGGCAAGGTCGTTCAGATCAAGGAATACGGCGCATTCGTAGAACTGGCTCCCGGACTTGACGGTCTCGTACACATCTCCGAGGTCGCCCACAAGAGAGTCGGCAAGATCAGCGACGAGCTCTCCATCGGACAGGTCGTCAACGCCAAGATCCTTGAGATCGACAAGGAGAGAAAGCGCATCTCCCTGAGCATCAAGGCTACCATCGATCCTCAGATCTACGAGGAAAAGGCCGAAGAAGCTCCTGCTGAAGAGCAGTAATAAAACTGAAGACTTTTCAAAGGACCGGTCCGAAAGGGTCGGTCCTTTTCTTTGATGCAAAAACGGGAGCCCGCGAGGGCTCCTTTTTGATCATATGTCTTACGGCCTTGAGAGCTTTGCCGCCGGGATACCGTGTTCGCAAGGGGCGCCCGTCAGGCACTTGCCGCAGCTTCCGTATCCGTAGGTCTGCCTGATGTACGCGGATCTGCCCGAGCACAGCCTTAGATTCCTCAGATGTTCGTCGCTGATGGCGCTCACCGGGCAGCGCCCTATGCAGGCTCCGCAGCGGACGCAGTAGTCGTAGAGACCTGTATAGTATCTGGGGTCGGGCTTGAGCCGAAGGTCCGTTATGAGGCTCCCGCTTACTTCAGCACGGCCTCAAGGGCGGTCTCGATCTCTTTGACCAGGTATCCGTTGGCCGCGTTAAGGCCCATGTTCCAGGCCTCGCAGGTCTCTCCGGGACAGAGTGTTCTATGAGGAATATCCCATAAACGGCGATACTGTCTGCGACGCGCTGGTGGGCGGGGTCGGCCTGCTCAGCTATTCGATCCTCGGAGACTATGCCGACGATATCATAGAAGTCAGGGAATCCAGCATCCGCAGGGCCGTGAAGCACATGGCCCTTAACGAGAAGTACATAGTCGAGGGCGCAGGCGCGGCCGCTGTCGCCGCCGTCACGGACTATCCGGAGTGGTCCGGCCCGCAGCTGGTCTTCCTGCCCGCGCAAAGGACGCCGGCCTGCTGATGAGGATAATGAACGAACCGTCATTTTGATGCTCACAGATCCCTGAACAGATGTTATAATGACAATAGTCAAATGTTTTATTCAGGAACGGCTTGAATGAGCAGCAGGTGAATGTGATGATCCAGTCGGTCTGCCGGTCAGTCAGTGATATGTCGCCTGTCCGTTTTGCGGGACATTTGTTTATAGCGCAGTTTTTTCGCGGAGCGTCCGTTTCGGATGCTCTGCTTTTTATTTCATGAGAGAGGAGGAATATGATGAAAAAGAGAAAAGTGCCGTGTCTTCTGCTCGCGCTCTTTCTAGCGCTGAGCCTTATACCGGCTCAAGCCTTTGCGGTAGAGGACTTTTCCGACGTGGCCCCGTCGGCCTGGTACTATTCCGACGTGATCAAGGCCAGGGACATGGGCCTTATAAGCGGCTACGACGACGGAAGCTTCAAGCCCGAGAACAACATCAGGTATTCTGAGGTGGTCAAGCTGGCCGCCTGCATGAATGAAAAGTACAGTACGGGGGAGATCACCCTGCCCGCGGGCGAGGGAAGCCCCTGGTATAAGGTGTACGTGGATTATGCCAAGGAAAAGGGCATAATATCAAAGGACTACAGCTGGACAGGCACCGCCACCAGAGCCGACGTGGCGGAGATATTCGTGAACGGACTGCCTTCCTCCGCTCTGGCGGACAAGAACAGCGTCGCGGATGGCTATATACCGGACGTCGGCATGTCGCATCCCCAGGCGGCCCAGATCTACAGGCTCTACAGAGCCGGGATCCTGGACGGGAAAGGCGCGGATCACAGCTTCAAGCCCGACGACAGGATCAAGAGATCCGAGATCTCGGCCATACTTACCCGCATGATGGATGAGACCGCCAGGGTGGAGGTGACCCTCGGTCCCGCACCGGAGCCTGAAGTCCCCGGAATGCCGGAGCCTGAAGTCCCCGGAACACCGGAGCCGGATCCGATCGCCGCGGAGCCGCCCGAGGAAGAAGATCCCGGTGAACTCAGTCTGATCTACCAGACGAGCGGAGGCGAACTGAACTACAGCGTACGGAGCCTGCCGCTGGCGGTGCTGCCCTATAAGGGCAAAAAGCCCTACAGCTATCAATGGACGCGCGGGGGCGTGCCTATCGAGGGAGTACAGGAGCAGTTTCTGACCGTGACTGCCGCGGGCAATTATGCCTGCACCGTTACCGACGCTGCCGGAGCCAGCGTCACTTCCGACCAGATGGTCGTGACGTTTGATCCCAATCCGCCTGTCGCGATCGCAGAGCATCCCGTCGACAGGGTCATCGTGAAAGGAGTCCCCGATCAGGATACGACACTGACCGTGAAAGCTGACGCGGGTCATCAGCCCTATACTTACCAGTGGTATGCCATAGCCCACGCCTATCATGACGATTACGACACCTTAATGGTCGACGTGTATAAATGCATGATGGACGACGAGCCGTTCAAGCTGACCTTTGAAGACACACCGGACTATTGTTCCCCCACGCTGGACGTGAGCAAGATAAAGCTCCAGGATGATGACGGGAACTACCGTTACAAGTGGCATCACTACCATGAGGGAGTCAAGTTCGAAGAAAGACCTGATACGGATATCTCCAGATACTGGGAAGACCCGTTCGACGCGGAGTATTTCTGCGTGGTGACGGACAGGCTGGGACAGAGCGTACAGTCTGATACTGCGGGGTGCAGGGTCGTTTACAGGAACGCGGTGACCGGGCCTGTACAGAAGAATTACCGCCAACGCTGGTTCGATGCCTATACCGCGGGAAAGCCCGATACAGTGAGCGAAAGGCTCCGGTGGGATGTCTTCTGCAGGGGAGAATCCTTCTCCATCCAGTATTACAAGGACGGAGTCCTGATCCCGGGAGCCGGTTCTGAACGCTATCACCCTTGGGAGTTTGATCAGGTTCTTGATATCAAAGATCTGGGGCGGGGCACTTATCACGCCGTGGTCCATTTCGAGCCGTCGCCGTATTACGGAGGGATGGGTGAGGAGACCGTGACCACCGACGACTTCCGCTGGTTCATCGACGAGCAGCCCGAGGAAGCCGTCATACCCGCCGGCGGCAGCGCGACGCTGAGCTTTACTACAGGCGCGCCCGGCCGGGCACCCTTCACCTATCAATGGGAAAGGGCGGACACCATCATCGCGCACGTCCTGAAGGACGCGAAGCGCGCCGAGAACAGCCTGGATATACTCTGGATCGACGAGGATGAGATTACCCACGAAGGATCGTTTTCCGACGTCGAAGGCGCTACAGGCGCTACACTCACCACCGACGTTCCCGCTACCTACCGCTGTCGGGTAACGGACGCAGACGGCTATGTGAACTACACTACGCCTGTTTTCGTTTACGAGCAGCTGAAGGTGACGGAACAGCCGGTCTGGACAAACAGCAGCGACGAGGAAGTGAGCTGCCGTTATGCGGGAGGCCTCTGGA
>JAFRQL010000009.1 GCA_017428655.1 Bacillota bacterium
AGCTGTAACTTGTGACATCGATAACAGAATATGCGATCGTTGTCACAGATCCGTTATTTTTACTTAATACCGCTCTGTATAAGAGCCGAATTTGTGACATAATTCTGATTTGATCGGTGTTGATGTCACAGATAGCGTATATTTGGAGAAAAAATGAGATCTGCATGGCATTTGCCGTGTAATGTTGTGACATGATCCATTGTTCGTATTAAAACTGTCACAATTAACTCAAGCGAGGGGCAGCGCAAGGAGGCACCGCGCATATCATAACGCGCGGCGGGTGACTCGAAGGTGGGGCCTGCCGACGAGGGCCCGCAGGCGGATGGGATGGATGCCTTAGAGGCAGGACCCGCCGCAGCGCCTGCGCCAGGACCCCAAGCGGTGTGATACAGCATCCATAGATAAAGAATTCAGGCAGATCTGTTGCTCAAAGCTCATAATGGCAGCAGGTCTGAAACAGGAATGACACTTTTGGTCGGAATGAAGGACAAATGTCAAAAAAATAGCTGTAACTTGTGACATCGATAACAGAATATGCGATCGTTGTCACAGATCCGTTATTTTTACTTAATACCGCTCTGTATAAGAGCCGAATTTGTGACATAATTCTGATTTGATCGGTGTTGATGTCACAAATAGCGTATATTTGGAGAAAAAATGAGATCAGCATGGCATTTGCCGTGAAATGTTGTGACATGATCCATTGTTCGTATGAAATCTGTCACAATTAACTCAAGCGAGGGGTGGCGCGCCGGCTGCCGTCAGGCGGACGGGACGGACCTCAGTTCTATTTGAGCTCTCGACCTGCATAATCTGATCCCCGGGCTCATATTCTCAATATTTGTATTGACTAAATGCCGCAGGTGATATTAAAATTAGCATTTAGTTACAACTATTCGTTTCAAATATTATTCACATAAACAGGAGCACCAGATGAGCGATTATTCCCCTAAGACCATCGAGCCCAAGTGGCAAAAGTACTGGGCAGAACACGAGACCTTCAAGACCGACGTATGGGACTTTTCCAAGCCCAAGTACTATGTGCTTGACATGTTCCCCTATCCCTCCGGAGTAGGCCTTCACGCAGGTCATCCCGAAGGCTACACCGCGACCGACATTATGTCCCGCATGAAGAGGATGCAGGGCTACAACGTGCTCCATCCCATGGGCTACGACTCCTTCGGCCTTCCCGCGGAGCAGTACGCCATCAGCACCGGCCATCATCCCGCCGGCTTTACCGAAAAGAACATCGAGACCTTCTCAAAGCAGCTGAAGGAGCTGGGCTTCGACTACGACTGGTCCAAGCTCATCGCCACCTCCGATCCCAAGTTCTACAAGTGGACCCAGTGGATCTTCAAGAAGCTCTACGAGGCAGGCTACGCCAAGTACATCGGCATGCCCGTCAACTGGTGCGAGGAGCTGGGCACCGTCCTCTCCAACGACGAAGTCATCGACGGCAAGTCCGAAAGAGGAGGCTATCCGGTCGTAAGAAAGACCATGAACCAGTGGGTCATCGACCAGCCCGCCTTCGCCGAGAAGCTGCTGGAGGGCCTGGAAGAGATCGACTGGCCCGAATCCACCAAGGAGATGCAGAAGAACTGGATCGGCAAGTCCACCGGCGTCGAAGTCGAGTTCAAGCTGGTCGGCGGCGGCACCTTCTCCATCTTCACCACCTGCATCGAGACCATCTACGGCATCACCTTCATGGTCCTGGCTCCCGACGGGGACATCGTCCAGGGCCTGATGGACCGCATCAAGAATAAGGAAGAGGTCCTGGCCTACATCGAAGAGACCAAGAAGAAGAACGACATGGACCGCACCGAGCTCAACAAGGGCAAGAGCGGCTGCAGGCTTGAGGGAGTCTACGCGGTGAACCCGGTCAACGGCGAAGAGGTCCCGGTATTCATCGGCGATTTCGTCCTCGCCAGCTACGGCACCGGCGCCGTCATGGCGGTCCCCAGCCACGACCAGAGGGACTTCGAATACGCGACCTTCCACAACATCCCCATGCGCCAGGTCATAGGCGGTGCCGACGTCTCCGAAAAGGCCTTCGAAAAGTACGATTATCTGGGCAAGGGCTGCCATCTGATGAACTCCGAGGAGTTTACCGGCATGGTCGTTGAGGACGCCAAGGAGGCGATCACCCAAAAACTCGAAAAGATGGGCGTCGCCAAGCGCACCATCAACTACCACTTCCGCGAGTGGATATTCGCCCGCCAGCGCTACTGGGGCGAGCCTGTCCCCGTGGTCCACACCGAGGACGGCGGCATCTACGTGCTGCCCGACGACGAGCTGCCTCTGGTCCTTCCCGAGATGGAGGATTACAAGGGCAGGAACGGCAAGGCGCCTCTGGAGAACGCCACCGAGTGGAAGAAATACGATAAGAACGGAGTGAAGGGTACCAGAGAGACCTCCACCATGCCCGGCTCCGCCGGCTCCAGCTGGTACTTCCTGCGCTACATCGATCCCAATAACGACGAGGAATTCGCCAATTACGAGCTCCTGAAGCACTGGATGCCCGTAGACCTCTACATCGGAGGTCCCGAGCACGCCGTGGGCCACCTGATTTATTCCCGAATCTGGAACCGCTTCCTCTACGACAACGGCCTCTCTCCGGTGAAGGAGCCCTTTAAGAAGCTGGTCCACCAGGGCATGATCCTGGGCGAGAACGGCATCAAGATGGGCAAGCGCTTCCCCGAGTTCGTCGTGAACCCCAGCGACATCGTGAGGGATTACGGCGCGGATACCCTGAGGCTCTACGAGATGTTCATGGGGCCCCTTGAGGTCTCCAAGCCCTGGAACAAGAACGGCGTCGACGGCGCAAGAAGGTTCCTCAACAGAGTCTGGAACTTCATGACCGAGCCCGCCAACATCTGCGAGGACGGCGATACGACCCTGGAGAGGGTCTACCACCAGACCGTGAAGAAGGTCACCGAGGACTACGAAGCCCTGCGCTTCAACACCGCCATCAGCCAGATGATGATCTTCATGAACGAAGCCTACAAGGCCGGAAAGTGCCCGAAGACCTACGCCGAAGGCATCGTCAAGATGCTCTCCTGCATCTGCCCCCACATCGGAGAAGAAATGTGGCAGCAGCTGGGCCATGAGGGGACCATCGCCTACGAGCCCTGGCCGACCTATTCCGAAGAAAAGGCCAAGGACGACACCATCGAGATCGCCGTCCAGGTCAACGGCAAGCTCAGGGGCACCGTCCACGTGACCGAGGACGAGGACGCCGCCTCCGTCAAGGAGAAGGCATGGGCCATCGAGGCCGTCCAGAAGTTCACCGAAGGCAAGACCGTCACCATGGAAAAGTACGTCAAGGGACGCATCTATACTATCGTAGCGAAGTAGGGCGGCGGAGCTGCTGAGACCCAGCGGTCCAAAACACTTGCGAAAAGTTGATATCCCTTGAAAAATAGGCCTTGACAAAGGGCGGGAAGGGTGATAAATTATCTGCCGTATCAAGCAGAAGTATCCGCTTCTCGCCCTAAAGCACGGCTGAAAGGGCTCATAAGGACCACTCTTTGGAGTAGTTTCTTTGACAGCGGAGCTTGTGCGCCGCTTTTTTCATTTTTACGGAGGTCTAAAAACATTATCAAGGAAGCTCTCATAAACGAAGAAATTCGCGCGAAAGAGGTCAGGCTCATCGATGCCGAAGGCAATCAGGTGGGCATCGTTCCCATCAAAGAGGCTCTGCAGCAGGCTGGCGACGCCAATCTCGATCTGGTGAACATCTCGCCCAACGCGGCTCCTCCGGTCTGCAGGATCATGGACTACGGCAAATACCGCTATGACCAGCAGAAGAAGGAGAAGGACGCCAAAAAGAAGCAGAAGACCACTGAGGTCAAGGAGCTTCGCCTGGGCATCTTCACCGAGGAACACGATCTCGATACCAAAGCGGTCCTGGCGGCCAAGTTCCTCGAAGGGGGAGACAAGGTCAAGATCAGCATGCGCTTTAGGGGCAGGGAGATGGGCTATGTGAACAAGGGCAGAGAGAACATGCTCAAGTTCTGCGACATGGTAAAGGATCTGGGCCGCATCGAAAAGCAGCCTATCCTTGAAGGGCGCAACATGTCCATGATCATCGCTCCCAAGACCGAGAAGGAAAAGGAAAAGGAGGCCAAGGCCGCAAGGCAGAAGGCCAAGGAAAACGGCGAAACACAGGCAGCTCAGCAATAAATCAGGAAGGATCCAGAAAATGGCAAAGAACAAGATGAAGTCCCACAGAGGGGCAATGAAGAGATTCAAACTGACCGGAACAGGCAAGGTCAAGAGAAACAGGGCTTACAAGAGCCACAAGACCGCAAAGAAGACTCCGAAGAGGGTCATGCACCTGCGCCAGGCCACTGTTCTGACTCACGCAGACACCAAGAGGATCAAGAGCGTACTGGTAGGAAAGTAAAGAGGTAAGAACATGGCAAGAGTTAAGAAGGGTATAAACGCAAAGAAGAAGCACAACAAGATCCTGAAGCTGGCAAAGGGCTACTACGGCTCCAAGCACAAGATCTTCTCCGCAGCAAATCCCGCTGTTATGAGGGCACTGCGCTCCGCACAGATGGGCCGCAAGCTCCGCAAGAGAGAATACAGAAAGCTCTGGATCCAGAGGATCAACGCCGCCGCAAGGATGAATGGAATGTCCTACAGCAGGCTGATGAACGGCCTCAAGGTCGCGGGCGTCGAGATCAACAGGAAGATGCTCTCCGAGATGGCAATCAACGACGCAAAGGGCTTCACCCAGCTCTGCGAAGTCGCAAAGGCTGCTCTCAACTAAAATATAAATATTTATGCGCCGGATGCGTCCGGCGCTTTTTTGTTGTATAATGATATTTGGTCAATGTTGTGCAGCGGGGAATATGAACTTCCCGCCGCTTCTGGATATATAAAGGAGGAGACCCTATGAAGACCGGATGCATAGATATGCACTGCGATACCCTTATGAAGGCCTATTTCGACCATCACGACGATCTTTACGAAAGACCGGGCCAGATCGACTTCAAGAGAATGAGCGAGGCAGGCGCCATGGCCCAGTTCTTTGCCATCTACATGCCGACCAAGGAGTTCATAGGCCAGATGGGCCTCTCCGGCGATTTTGAGGACGATGAGTACATCGCCCGCTGCAGCGAGATCTTCGAGACCAGCATCAAGGCTCATCCGGACGTTGCCGCCAAGGCCTGCACCGCAAGGGATATCAGGGCCAACTTCAGCAAGGGCCTGGTCTCCGGAGTCCTCGCCATGGAGGACGGCAGGGCGGTAGGCGGAAAGTTCGACAACATCAAGGCATATTATGATCTGGGCGTCAGGGCTCTCTCCCTCACCTGGAACTTCGAGAACTGCTTCGGCTTCCCCAACAGCGACGATCTCGTGGACATGATGAAGGGACTCAAGCCCTTCGGCAAGGAAGCGATACAGTACATGCAGGAGCTGGGCATGCTGGTGGACGTGTCCCACCTTTCCGACGGAGGCTTCTACGACGTGGCTTCCATCTGTACAAAGCCCTTCGTTGCGACCCACTCCAACGCCCGCAGCCTCTCTCCCCACAGAAGGAACCTCAAGGACGACCAGCTGAGGCTTTTGGCCAAGGCCGGCGGAGTCACCGGTCTCAACGTCTGCCCGGCCTTCCTCAACGCCGATATCAAGGACAAAAACAGCAGGATCAGCGAGATGGCCAAGCACGTCCGCTACATCGCGGACCTGGCCGGCACCGACACCATCGCCATGGGCTCCGATTTTGACGGGACCACCGGCATCTTCGAGATGGAGGACTGCACCCAGCTGTATAAACTGGCGGATGCATTGAAAAAGCAGGGGTTCACCGAGGCAGAATTAGACAAATTTTTCTCAGGCAACGTACTTAGAGTAATGGACGAGGCTGTCAAATAGTCGTATAATATTTGAGTAAATCATTTGACCGGAGCCAGCCGCTGCTGCCCGGGATACAACAAGGAGACAGCAATGAAATACGATTTCACAAGCATTTTCCCCAGAGAAGACGCTATCGCCACCGAGTGGCCCAAGGGCGGACTGTGGAGCCCCTATGAAGAGAAGGGCATCAAGCTGAGAGAAGGATTCGACTTCATCCCCATGTGGGTCGCCGACATGAACTTCAAGGCCTGCCCGACTATCCCCGAAGCGATCATCGAAAGGACCAAGCACACCACCTACGGTTATTTCGCTCCCCGCAAGGAGTATTTCGACAGCATCATCAAGTGGCAGGAGACCAGGAACGGAGTCCAGGGCCTGACCGCTGAGTGCATCGGTTACGAGAACGGCGTCCTGGGCGGAGTCGCCAGCGCTCTCAGAGTCCTCTGCGAGCAGGGCGGCAAGGTCCTCGTACACTCCCCCGTATACGTAGGCTTCACCGGGACCCTCAAGAACAACGGCTGGGAAGCAGTCCACAGCCCCCTCTACAAGGACGAGAACGGCGTCTGGAGGATGGATTACGAAGACATGGACAAGAAGCTCAAGGAGCAGAACATCCACGTCGCCATCTTCTGCTCTCCCCACAACCCCACCGGCCGCGTCTGGGAAAAGTGGGAGATCGAGAAGGCCATGGAAGTCTACAAGGCCAACGACTGCTACGTCATCTCCGACGAGATCTGGGCTGACCTGATCCTCGAAGGACACAAGCACATCCCCACCCAGAGCGTCAACGAAGACGCCCGCATGAGGACCGTCGCCTTCTACGCTCCCTCCAAGACCTTCAACCTCGCAGGTCTCATCGGAAGCTACCACATCATCTACAACAAGTATTTGAGAGACCGCATCCGCAAGGAGAGCTCCCTCAGCCACTATAACTCCATGAACGTCCTGTCCATGCACGCTCTGATCGGCGCCTACAAGCCCGAAGGATACGAGTGGGTGGACGAGCTCCGCCAGGTGCTTACCACAAACGTGGACTACGGATACAATTACATCCAGGCCCACTTCGACGGCGTCGACATCATCAAGCCCCAGGGCACCTATCTGCTGCTCCTCGACACCACCAAGTGGCTCGAGGCTCACGGCAAGACCTTTGAAGAGCTCTACGACAGAGCCCTCGAATTCGGTGTAGGCTGGCAGAACGGCGAAGCCTTCTTCCTGAAGAACGGCATCAGGATGAACCTGGCGCTGCCTCTCTCCAGAGTACAGGACGCCTTCGACAGGCTGGACAAGTACGTATTCAACGCCGAGTGGTAATACCGGCCTAAACGCCTGAAATGCGGGCGGGTCCCGCAGGGGACCCGCCTTTTTCTATCGATCCCGTCGCCTATGGAAGAAAAAAAGAAGCTCCAAAATCCATATGTAAAGTCAATGCTGTCCGAGGCGGGCGCCATCTGCATCGCCATCGTGTTTTTCTTCGTGCTCTACAGACTGCAGGGTATCGGAGCCGCCATCGGAAGGCTGGCTTCGATATTAAGGCCCTTCGTCATTGGGTTCGCGATAGCATACATCCTTAAGCCGGTCTGCAAGGCCCTGGAAAGATGGACCGAAAGGCTCTTTAAGGGCAGATATCCCGGAGCGGTGAAAGGCATATCCGTGGCTCTGTCCTTTGCCTTTGCCATGCTTCTGGTCTACATTCTGATAAGCATGATCGTTCCCCAGATGTATACCAGCATAATCTCACTGAGCAATACTCTTCCCGGACAGGTCGAGGCCCTTTACGAGAGGGTCGAGGAGATCTTCTACGACAACCAGACCCTGCTGAGCTACGTGGATACGACCTACGAGAGCATGGTCGAGACCTTTACCGACTGGATCCGCAACACGGTCCTGCCTTCGATGAAGAGCGTGGTCGGCGGAGTCGGCAGCGGCGTAAAGACCTTCGTCATAAGCGTCAAGGACATCGTCATCGGACTGGTGGTCTCGGTCTACGCTCTGGCTGCGAGAAAGAACGTGGTGAGAAGGGTCAAGATGATCACCTACAGCGTTCTTCCCGCCAGATGGGCCGATCTTCTCGCCGACGAGGTCAATTTCGCGGACCGGATGTTCTCCGGCTTCATGAGCGGTAAGCTCCTGGATTCCGCCATAATCGGGGCCCTGTGCTACATATTCTGCGCCATAACCTCCATGCCCAACAGTCTGCTGGTCTCCGCGGTGATCGGGATCACCAATATCATACCGGTCTTCGGACCGTATTTCGGCGCGGTGCCCATGGCACTTCTGATCCTCATCGAGAGCCCTGCCAAGTGCCTGATCTTCGTGATCTTCATCATCGTCCTGCAGCAGATCGACGGCAACATAATCGGGCCCAAGGTCCTGGGCAACAGCACCGGCCTTTCGGGCTTCTCGGTACTGTTCGCCATCGTCCTCTTCGGAGGCCTCATGGGATTCATCGGTCTCATCGTGGGAGTACCTCTCTATGCAGTCATATATGATGTAGCAAGAAAGCTGGTGAACCTGGGGCTCAAGAAGCACGGAAGGGAGGATCTGGTCGAGCCGGTGGACGGAAAGCGCCTCAAGGCAAAGCACATCTACGACTGATCTTAAGCCATCTTTGATATCTATTGTCACGCCCGCACCGCGGGCTTTTTTATTTGCCCGGGCGGGATCCGAACGCCTCGGGAAGGGGGCAGAACGGCGGTTTGTGAATAATATACAGAATAATATGCATATATCCCGCGCTTGATTTATATTATTCGCGGCGGCCTTGCCCTCCCGTCACCGTGTGTATCGCCGGTCAGGTGCGAAATATGCAGAAATAGTCCTGAAAACCGTGAATTATCACCAGAATATTCACAATTGATTCTTGTTTATGCAAATATATAGGTCTATAATCATCACCGTAGCCAGAAAAAGCATGGGCGATGCATAAAAAGTGCTCATGCATAACCATAGAGCTAAGCAGATCTGATAATAAGGAGAAAGAAAATGAAAAAGATCATCGCTATCGCCCTCGCGGCACTGATGGTGCTCAGCCTTGCAGGCTGTGGTGAAAAGAAGAGCACCAAGACCAATCTGGAGCTGGTCGCCACCCTCGATCAGGCCATCCTCTCCCTGGCGGCAGGAAAGTGCGACGCAGTCGCCCTCGACGGCACCACTGCCCAGAGGTACGTAGACCAGTCCGATGGAGCCTTCGCCATGAGCGGCATCAACTTCGACCTTGAGATGTACGGCATCCACGAAGGAAACGTCGCCGCCGCAAAGAAGGGCGAGGAATCCCTCATCAATGCCATCAACGAGTGCATCAAGGTCATCTGCGGCACTCCCAGCGGCAAGGTCAAGGAAGGTTACACCGACACCTATTACACCTGGTGGGTCGCCAACTGCAGGGTCCAGGCAGGCACTGACAACGAAGCAGCCATTGACATCGTAGGCGACTACAACATGTTCGAAGGCGTCACTCCCGACGAGAATTACGATTACCTGCGCATCGATCCCGACGTGCCCAAGCCCGAGCTCGATCTCTCCAACGCCGACGGCGTCCTCAAGAGCATCCTCGAGAAGGGAGTCCTGACCATCGCCACCTCCCCCGACTATCCCTCCGCAGAGTGGATCGACGACAAGGGCGTCGTCTGGGGCAATGAGATGATGCTGGCCAAGTACTTCGCCGACTGCCTCGGAGTAGAGCTCAAGATCGAGACCATGGACTTCAACGCGGTCCTCACCGCCGTCGATACCGGCAAGGTCGATCTGGGAATGTCCGGCTTCGGTTGGAAGGAAGACCGTGAAGAAGCTTTCCAGCTCTCCAACGGCTACATCGGAAGCGACGACGTATCCTTCCACACCATCATCGTCCCCGCAAAGGACAAGGACAACTACAAGGAGCTCAAGGATTTCCAGGGCAAGCACATCCTCGCCCAGGCCAATTCTCTGCAGCAGATGTATGTTGAGGATCAGATCCTCATTTACGACGAACAGTAGGAGGGATATAAATGGGTCTCGGACCTGGAATACTTGATGTCCTCCGCGACTATTACCCCATATTCTTAAGAGGTATGGTCGGCACCCTGGAATACGCCTTCATCGCCGTATTCTTCGGAAGCATCCTGGGCGCGCTCATCGCCCTGATAAACCTTTCAAAGAGCAAGATACTCAATACCATCGGGACCGTATACGTCAACGTCCTGCGCGGGACCCCGCTGCTGGTGCAGATGTACATAGCGTACTTCTTCATCCCCATCGCGATCCCCGCTCTCAACAGCGTATCCAAGGTCGTATACGTCCTCCTCGCCCTCATCCTGAATTCCAGCGCATACGTGTCCGAGATCATCAGGGGCGGCATCAATTCCGTGGACAAGGGCCAGACCGAAGCCGCAAGGTCTTTGGGCATGACCGCATCCCACACCATGACCAAGATCGTTCTTCCCCAGGCGATCAAGAACATACTCCCGGCCCTTGCCAACGAGTACATCGCCATGATCAAGGAGACCTCTCTGGCAGGCACCTTCATGCTCTACGAGCTGATGTACACCAGGACCCTGCTGGCCAACAAGTTCCTGATCTGGCAGCCCCTGTTCATCATCGCTGCTATCTATCTCATGCTGACCCTTGTCCTTTCCGCGGGCGTCAGATTCATGGAAAAGAGGTTGAGCGTCAGTGACTAAAGCAAATCTTAACGAAGTACTGATCGAGACTGTCGATCTTAAAAAGAATTTCGGAGACCTGGAGGTCCTGAAGGGCATCAACGAGAAGATCTACCGCGGCGAGGTCGTGACCATAATCGGTCCCTCCGGCGGCGGAAAATCCACCTTCCTGCGCTGCCTGAACATGCTCGAGGAGCCCACCGGCGGCAAGGTCATCTTCGAAGGCGACGTGCTGGACGCGAAGAGCACCGACCTTAACCTGCACAGGCAGAAGATCGGCATGGTATTCCAGCAGTTCAACGTGTTCCCCCATCTCACCGTCCTTGAGAACATCACCCTGGCCCCGACTCTGGAGCTGGGAGTCCCCAAGGCCGACGCCGAGGCGGAGGCTAAGGACCTGCTCAAGATGGTAGGCCTTGAGGAGAAGGTCAACGAATATCCCAGGAAGCTCTCCGGCGGACAGAAGCAGAGGCTGGCCATCGTCAGGGCCCTCGCCATGCATCCCGATGTGATGCTCTTCGACGAGCCCACCAGCGCTCTGGACCCCGAGATGGTAAAGGGCGTTCTGGACGTCATCCAGGAGCTGGCCGAGTCCGGCATGACCTGCGTCATCGTCACCCACGAGATGGGCTTTGCCAAGCAGATCAGCGACAGGGTCCTGTTCATCGACGGCGGAGTCATCGCCGAAGAGGGCACCCCTGAGGAGATGTTCGAGCATCCCCAGAATCCAAGGACCATAGAATTCTTAAGCAAAGTGCTCTATTAACAGGAGCGTTGAGGGGCCGGCTTCGGCCCCTTTTTTTACAGGAGGTAAAAATGGACCAGTTCAAGAAAAACGCGATCAGCCAGGTCGAAGCAAAGGAAGACCTGATCCTCGAGGTGTCTCACAAGGTCTGGAGCTACGCGGAGCTCTCCCTTAAGGAGTTCAAGTCCGCTGCCCTGTACGTTGAAAAGCTCAAGGAAGAGGGCTTCGAGACCGAAGAGGGGCTCTGCGGCATCGATACCGCCTTCATGGGCAGGTACGGAAGCGGCAGGCCCTGGATCGGGATCCTGGGCGAGTTCGACGCCCTGTCCGGTCTTTCCCAAAAAGCTGGCCTCGACCACAAGGAAGAGCTGGTCTCGGGCGGGGACGGCCACGGCTGCGGTCACAACATGCTGGGCGCGGCGTCCTTTGGCGCCGCCATCGGAGTGAAAAAGTACCTCGAAGAGACCGGAAAGAGCGGCACCGTGTTCTTCTACGGCTGCCCGGGCGAAGAGGGCGGGGCCTCCAAGGCTCTCATGGCCAGGGACGGAGTCTGGAACCAGCTGGACGCCGCCATCACCTGGCACCCCGGAGACAACTTCGGCGTCTCCACCGGCACCAACAACTCCTGCATCCAGTACATCTACAGCTTTAAGGGCATCTCCTCCCACGCGGCGGGAAGCCCCGAGAAGGGCCGTTCGGCCCTGGACGCCGTGGAGCTGATGAAC
>JAFRQL010000010.1 GCA_017428655.1 Bacillota bacterium
CCTTTCCCAGCCCCGTAAGGAGGGCGGTCAGGACTCCTGCCGCAAACACGGCGTTCACAGCGGTCTTCATAACAAAAGATTTTAGCACATGAAAGAAACTTCTTCCACAAAAAGTCGAGTACCGCGGGATCCCTTGAAAAATGCACCCTCATCGCCTATCGCCGTTAGGCGGTCAGGCCCCGATTTGCTTTTTGATGTGAAGTCGTGTATAATTCAAAACCTCGACGGAGTTACATAATATGAAGAAACTGTTAACAATATTGCTCATAGGGCTCATCGCTCTCAGCAGCGCCTCCTTCGCCTTCGCGGACGACAGCGCCGATCTTCTAAGCGAAGAGCTCCTGCAAAAAGGACTTATCGACATCATCGGAACGGACGAGGGCGGAGAAGCGCTCTGCGTCCCCGATAAAGAAGCCATCGCGAGAGAACTGTTGTCCATGCTGGGCAGTAGGACCAACGCGGCGGATCTGAAGCAGGTATTCTCGGCCCTGCCCGGCTGGGCCTCCTCCCTTGCGGGAACGGTCTGCGCCGACGGCCTTTCCATAGGAGGCCTCGCTCCCGCCGCCGCGTCCCTTGAGAACGGAGCAGAGCCCGGACGCTTCCTGGATCTTCTCAGCGCCATGGGCTTCACCGTAAAGAGCGGCATGGTCTGGACCGCCGTAGACGACGAGCCCCAGGACCCGCCCAGGCTGACCCAGCTCGCCTACACCCCTGCCGAAGAAACTACAGCGCCCGAAGAGGTCCCCGAGGCCGATCCCGACCAGGCGGTCTCCGCACCGGACATCGTATACGAGGCCGATCCCTACGCCCAGGCGGAAGAGATCATCGCCTGCGCCGAAAAATACCTGGGCGTTCCCTACTCCTTCGGAGGAAAGACTCCCAAGGCCTTCGACTGCTCCGGCTATCTGATCTATGTCTTCCACGAGTGCGGCTATGAATTCACCGCGGCCAGCTGCCAGGATCTCTACCGCATGTCCGACAAGGTCGGCAAGGACGAGCTTCAGAGGGGCGATCTGGTCTTCTTTAAGGGCACCTACGAGACCAGCGCCATCTCCCATGTGGGCATCTACCTGGGCGACGGACAGATGATCCACGCCGGGTCCAAGGGAGTCTGCTACACCGATCTTTCCCTCAACTACTGGAAGTCCCACTTCTACGGTTACGGCCGCTTCTCCCCCGAGAGCTAGGGTGCAAAGGATATCAGTACGAAAACAACGAAACGCAGGACCTTCGGGCCCTGCTTTTTTGATGTCCGCTTTCCGAAGAGGCCGGACAGGGTGTATAATCACAGCAGTTACAAAGATCCCGCGGGCGCGGATGAGCATCCCGCGGAGGATCATGCGCGGTCAAAGAAAGGAATATCCCATGGTATCCGGATCAATGTATAAACTCGGCACTGCGGTCTCGCCGATCAGGGCCTACTACGAGCTTGGCTGGTCCAGGGCGGAGGAGCTGGGCAGAGAAAACATCTTCGATTTCAGTCTGGGCGCTCCGGCCGTTCCCATGCCCGACGCCTATAGAAGGGAGCTCATCCGCCTTCTCGAAGAAGAGGATCAGGTGAAGCTCCACACCTACGCCCCCCATCCCGGGGTGCCCGAAACGAAAAAGGCCATAACGGACGATCTCAACAGTCGCTTCGGCTGCAGCTTCGATCCCGGCGACATAATAATGACAGCGGGAGCCGCTCCCGCCATATCCGCGGTCCTTTCGGCCATAAAGACCTCGCCCTCCGATGAGATCGCTCTGCTGGCTCCGTATTTTTCGGAGTATTCCGCGATCATCGAGGGCCTGGGCCTGAAAAAGCTTGAGATAAAGACTCTGGAACCCGATTTTCATCTGGATCTCGACGCCATAGAAAGGGCCCTGGGCCCGGATACCGCGGCCCTTCTGCTCAACTCCCCCAACAACCCTTCGGGCGCCGTCTATCCCGCCGAAGACCTGAAAAGGCTGGCTGAGATCCTTAAGAACAAGTCTGAGGAGTTCGGCCGGACGATCTTCCTGATCTCCGACGAGCCCTACAGGGAGCTGATGCTCGAGGACGAGGAGTTCCCCTTCCCGGCCAACTTCTATGACGATACGGTCATCTGCTACTCCTACAGCAAGTCCCTCTCTATAGCCGGTGAAAGGATGGGTTATGTGCTCATCCCCGGAGCCAACGGTGAAAGAAAGAAGCTCTTCCCAGCGGTCATGGGGGCTGCCAGGGCCAACGGCGTCAGCAACGCTCCGGTGCTCTTCCAGAAGGCCCTGATAAAATGCGCCGGGCTCTCATCGGATACGGAGCTCTACAGGAAAAACAGGGACGTCCTCTATGACGCCCTGACCTCCATGGGCTATGTCTGCACGAAGCCGAAGGCGACCTTCTACATGATGGTGAAGACCCTTGAGGACGACAGAGCCTTCTGCGAGAGGGCAGCCAGCATGGGCCTCATATTCGCCCCCTGCAGCGGTTTCGGCTTCCCCGGCTATGTGAGGGTTGCCCTCTGCGTCCCGGAGGACACCGCGAAAAGGTCTGTCGGAGCCTTCAGAAGGCTGATGGACAGCTACAGACAGGAGCCCTGATCCTTTGACGATCATATGCCCGCGGAGCCTTTTGGCCCCGCTTTTTTCTTGCGCCTGCTCCTCCAGCATGGTATAATTCCATGAATATGAATATATAAGGGGAAAGTCGTGTTTAAAAAACTTGATTTCATACTTGAAAAATATGAAGAACTGAGCCTGACGGTGTCCGATCCCGACGTGATCGCCGACCAGAACCGCTGGCAGAAGTACATAAAGGAGCTCAGCGAGATCGAGCCCATAGTCAACAAGTACCGGGAGTACAAGAAGGCCCAGTCGGATCTTGAGGACGCCAAGGAGATGCTCTCCGAGAGCGACGAGGAGATCCGCGAGATGGCAAAGCTTGAGATATCCGAGTGCGAGGAGAAGATCGAAAGGCTCACCGAGGAGCTCAAGATCGCCCTGCTGCCCAAGGATCCCAACGACGAGAAGAACGTCTACATCGAGCTTCGTGCCGGTACCGGCGGCGAAGAGGCCGCTCTGTTCGCAGCGGACCTTCTGCGCATGTACACCAGGTACGCCGAGCGCAGAGGCTGGAAGGCCGAGCTCACCGACATCAACGACACCGGCATCGGCGGCGTCAAGGAAGCGGTCGTAAGGATCATCGGCAAGGGCGCCTATTCCAGGCTCAAGTACGAGTCGGGAGTCCACAGGGTCCAGAGGGTCCCCGAGACCGAGAGCGCGGGACGCATCCACACCTCGGCGGCGACCGTCGCCATCATGCCCGAGGTCGAAGACGTCGAGGTCGATCTCTCCTGGCAGGACATCAGGGTCGACACCTTCAGAGCATCCGGTCACGGCGGCCAGTACATCAACATGACCGACTCCGCCGTCCGTCTCACTCATATACCCACCGGCGTCGTGGTCCAGTGCCAGGACGAGAAATCCCAGCTGAAGAACAAGGAGAAGGCCTTCAACGAGCTGAAATCCAGGCTCTACGCCTTCTATCAACAGCAGCAGCACGACGAGCAGGCCGCCGAAAGAAAGGGCCAGGTCGGCTCCGGCGACCGCAGCGAGAGGATCAGGACCTACAACTTCCCCCAGGGAAGGGTCACCGATCACCGCATCGGCATGACCATTTACAAGCTTGACAGCTTCATGGACGGCGATCTTGACGACATCATCGACGCCCTGATCACCAGCGATCAGGCTGAGAAGATGAAGAATTCGTAAGGATGAGCACCCTTTATCTGACCACATCTGAAGAAGACCTGCGGATCGCGGCGGCGGTCATAAGGACCGGCGGACTGGTGGGCTTTCCCACCGAGACCGTCTACGGCCTTGGCGGCAACGCACTGGATCCGGAGGCCTCAAAAAAAATATACGCGGCCAAGGGAAGACCCTCGGACAACCCTCTGATCGTCCACATATCGGAGCTGGATCAGATCGGGCCCCTGGTGAAGACCTTCCCCGAAAACGCCCAAAAACTGGCAGAGGCGGTATGGCCAGGGCCTATGACCCTGGTCCTTCCCAAGAAGCCCGTCGTCCCCGACGCGACAACGGGAGGCCTTGACACAGTGGCGGTCCGGATGCCGGCAAACCCGGCGGCCTTAAGGCTCATCACCCTGTCCGGCTGCCCCATAGCGGCGCCTTCCGCCAACCTCTCCGGCCATCCCAGCCCCACCCGCTGGCAGCACGTGAGGGACGATCTGGACGGCAGGGCCGACGCCATCATCATGGGATCCCCGTGTCTGGGAGGGATAGAGTCCACCGTCATCGACATGACCGGACAGCTTCCACAGATCCTGAGGCCCGGCCTGATTACTCCCGAGAGGGTGACGGAGATACTGGGAGTCCCCTGCGGGTACGATCCGGCGATCCTCGGAAAGCCCGATCCCGGCCTTGTCCCCAAGGCTCCGGGCATGAAATACAAGCACTACGCCCCCAGGGCGCAGATGACCCTGTTCAGCGGAGAAAGGTCCGCCGCGGCCGCGGCCATGGAAAAGGAAGCCGCCCGGTGCAGGGCAGAGGGAAAGAAGACCGAAGTCCTTATATATGACACCAGCGAAGAGGCCGCTGAAAGGCTCTTCGACGATCTGAGAAGATCGGACAGCGAGGGCGCTGACGTGATCCTCGCCATGGCCCTTCCCGAAGACGAGTCGGTAGCGTTCTCGGTGATGAACCGGATGCTCAAGTCCGCGGGATACAACGTCATAAAGGTCTAAATAGCCAGAGCTAAAGGCCAGGCGTTCCGCCGGCCATCAGCATATATCTTTAAACAGTGCAGCATATGCTGCGGGAGGTTTCTTATGAAGATAGCCCTTGCAAGCGATCACGGCGGTTTCGAACTGAAAGAGGCCCTGAAGAAGCACCTTGTCGAGGACAGAAACATGGAGGTGCTGGATCTGGGTACCGACGGTCCCGGGTCCGTGGATTATCCCGTATTCGGACATGCCTGCGGCAGGGCTGTCGCGTCGGGCAGGGCAGACCTTGGGATAGTCTGCTGCGGCACCGGCATCGGCATCTCGATCTCGGCCAACAAGATCAAGGGCGTCCGCTGCGCTCTCGTGTTCTCCGACTTCATGGCGGAGATGACCAAGCGCCACAACAACGCCAACATGCTGGCCTTCGGCGGCAGGACCACCTCTGCCGAGGACGCCATCCGCTGGACCGACATCTGGCTCGACACTCCCTTCGACGGCGGACGCCATGAGAGAAGGGTCAACATGATCGAGCCCGAAGATGAAGAGATAAGCAGCCTTGAGTAAAGGCTTCCTAAATACAACAAAGCATTATCCACATTTATCCCGGAGGAAACAAATGAGCAAAGTTTACGTATTCGACCATCCCCTTATCCAGCACAAGGTCACCATCATGAGGATGAAGGAGACGGGCACCAAGGAATTCAAAGAGCTGGCAAAGGAAGTCGTCACCCTGATGACTTACGAAGCTACCAGAGATCTTCCCTTAAAGGAGGTCGAGATCGAGACCCCCATGTGCAGGACCACCCAGAAGATGCTGGCCGGTGAGGACATCGCCATCATCCCCATCCTGAGAGCCGGCCTCGGCTTCGTCGACGGCATGCTGGCCTGCGTACCCAACGCCAAGGTCGGCCACATCGGCCTCTACAGGGATCCCGACACCCATATGCCCGTCGAATACTACTGCAAGCTGCCCACCGACATCGAGAAGAGAAAGATCTTCGTCGTCGATCCCATGCTGGCCACCGGCGGGAGCGCCGTTGACGCCATCAATTCCATCAAGCTGCGCGGCGGAAAGGACATCGTCTTCATGTGCCTGATCGCTGCTCCCGAAGGGATCGAGAAGCTCTCCCAGGCTCACCCCGACGTGGACATCTACATCGCCGCCAAGGACGAGAGGCTCAACGAGAACGCATACATCCTGCCGGGCCTCGGCGATGCCGGCGACAGGCTCTTCGGGACCAAGTAGTCCCCTCCGGAAGGGTCACATACAGAAAGGAAAAGGGCTGAGGGGCCCTAGTTTCAGGCCCCGCCAGCCGGAAAGAAAGATATGAAGAATCTCATACCTGACAATGTATCGAAATACACCAACGTCTACGACGTCCTCAAGGAGCGCGGCTTCATAGAGCAGACCACCGACGACGAAGGCATCAGAGACCTGCTCGGAAGGGAAAAGGTCAAGTTCTACATCGGCTTCGACGCCACCGCGGACTGCCTCCACGTAGGCCACTTCATGCAGGTCATCATCATGATGTACATGCAGAAGTACGGTCACACCCCCGTCGTCCTCATCGGCGGCGGCACCACCATGCTGGGCGATCCCAGCGGCAGGAGCGACGCCCGTCCCATGATGACTCCCGAGGAGATCGACGCCAACGGCCGAGAGTTCAAGAAGCTCTTCGACCGCTTCATCGAGTTCGACGAGGACTGGAAGCACATCCAGGGCGAAGGCGTCCTGGGCAAGGGCGGACAGAACAAGGAGCCCGAACCGGGCAAGGCGGTCTGCGTCAACAACGCCGACTGGCTGCGCAACATCAATTACCTGGAGTTCATGAGGGACATCGGCCGCCACTTCTCGGTCAACGAGATGCTCAGGGCTGAATGCTTCAAGCAGCGCATGGAGAAGGGCCTGTCCTTCCTCGAGTTCAACTACATGCTGCTGCAGGGCTACGATTTCTACGTCCAGGCCCGCGACTACAACTGCAAGATCGAGTTCGGCGGCAACGACCAGTGGTCCAACATCCTTGCCGGAAGAGACCTGGCCAGAAGGCTCCTGGGCAAGGATGACTACTACGGCATGACCTTCTCCCTGCTCACCAAGTCCGACGGGACCAAGATGGGCAAGTCCCAGAAGGGCGCCCTGTGGCTCAGGGCAGACAGATGCTCGCCCTACGACTTCTACCAGTACTGGAGGAACGTGGACGACGCAGACGTCAACAAGTGCCTGAGGATGCTCACATTCCTGCCCATGGAAGAGGTGGAAAGGCTCTCCGCCCTCAAGGATCAGGAGATCAACCACGCCAAAGAGGTCCTGGCCTTTGAGGTCACCAAGCTGGTCCACGGCGAAGAGGAGGCCGTCAAGGCCCAGGAAGCAGCCCGCGCGGCCTTCGGCGGCGGAGCGAACCTGGACAACATCCCGACAAAGAAGCTGGACGCTTCCGTCCTCGAAGGGGACGGCATCGGCATCGTCAATCTGATCAAGACCGTAGGCCTGGTGCCCAGCAACGGCGAGGGCTTCAGGACCATCGAGCAGGGCGGCCTCACCATGAACGGTGAAAAGGTCACCAACGCCAAGATGATGATCACCAAGGACGACTTCAAGGACGGCGCCATCATCTTCAAGAAGGGCAAGAAGACCTTCCTGAAGGTCGAGATCTGATTGGTCATGCGCATTATCATTAAAACTCTCGGATAAAAACAGTAAGGAAAAGCGAGCACCGAAAGGGCTCGCTTTTCATATCGGAAAAATAGATTGATGAAAAGGCAATTACGGATCGCCTTTTCATGACCAAGAGGTCGCTATCTGTTGAGCACCTGAAGTTCTAGCGGAGTCCAGGTCATAAGTTCGGAACCGTTTTTCTTGACGATGTAGTTGCTGCAGATGAAGTGAGTCTTCTTGGTCGCTCCGAGACCGCCGCCAAAGTGGGCTGCGAAGAACATGTTCTCCTGAATGATCATATTGTCATCCTTTCTGAACGCCGGTCTTTCCATAAGGCCATAGCCTTGGCCGTGGCCTGCCATTCTCTGGACACCGCCAAAGCCCGCTTCGCCGAACCATTTGTCATTGAGATCGACAATCTCAGCGCAGGTCATGCCGGGCTTGATCTGAGAGGTGATCCACTTTTCGCCTTCGATGTACAGATTGTAATCGTCAAGTTCCTGCTTGCTGGGTTCATATAGGCAGAGGGTCCTTCCGACCTCGGCATACATACCTCCATCGCAGGCCAGCTCGAGGAGATAGGTCACCGCGTCACCCTTCTGGATGACATAGTCATAGTCGAATTTGTTCGGGCCGGCATAGGTAAAGGGTTTCCCTGCATTCAGGAAGATGTTGTGTTGAAGTTCGCATTTCTGAGCTTCGCCAAGAGCAAATATGTCGGCTCTGATCTCTCTGAGGCTGCGTCCGGGATAAACTAGAGCGGGGATGCCTGCCGCGATCTCGCAGTGGGAATCTACGGTCTTCTGGAGAAGGATGAGTTCCTCTTCGCTCTTGACAGCGATGATGTTGTCAAAGTCATCAGTGAAGTCTTCAAATACGCAGCCGGGCAGATGCTCATGGAAGTATTCGCTAGTGGTCATGCTGATCATGCCCTTTCCGGCGAATCCGATCCTTTCGTAACCCTGTTTTTTGATCTCCTCCACAGCGAACTGTGCAGGGATCACATCGGTGTAGTGGAAGCACATCGCAGTAGTAGTGTTTGCAAACTTGCCTATATGATGTTTTTTAAATTCCGCTGATACCGGCAGATCCGGATTCTTACATCCCCCCTGCATCATGTAATACATCTCTCCTTCAGCGGGGACCATGAGCATGATGCTGTAGGGATCGGGAAGGGTCTTCTGGTCAGTCAGATAACGGGTATAGATGTCGAATATCTCAGAATGTGTCTGAAGAACAAGAACATCCAGGTTCCTCTTTTTCAGAGCGGTCTGAACGGCATTATACCTTCTGTCGATCTCTTTCTGTGAAAGCTGATATTTCGGGCTTGTCATTTTGTACCTCCTGTATTCTTTGTTGAAAAGGTTATATGTTCATGAAGCAAAGCTTCGTGAAAACCATAGTGATTTGCACTATTATGTTGATGATTCTGCGCCGTCCATAGCGGTAGTGACCATTTTGGACTTGCGCCATCTGCCGGTCACTATAGCGGAAAGATATATGATGAGAGCGATGACAGGGGAGGAGATAGAACCAATGGCTATCCCGTCCAGACCGTAATGTCTGGAGAACAGATAGCACATGGGTATCCTCATCACATACTGACAGACGACCACCGCCACAAGACAGAAGATAGAGTTGCCTGTCCCTCTTATGAAACCTATCAGACCCTGCACATAAGTCAAAACGAAGACCGAGAAGCATATTATTCGGATCAAGCTCACGGCATATTCTATACTAAGTGCATTATCAGTAAATATTGCAGCGAATGACGGCGCTGCAATATACATGACAGCCAGCATAACAAAGGAGAAGACCGCGTCTATCTTCATCGCCGCACCAACACCTTTCAGTGCTCTTTCCGGTTTCCTCGCTCCAACGTTTTGTGAAGAGAAAGTTGCTACTGCATCGCCTATGGCAGAACCCGGCATCATTGCAAAGGATTCCGCTTTTATCATTATGCCGTAAGCTGCAGATGCCTCTAGACCGAATGTATTGGCTAAGCCAGTAACTGCGGTACTGGATATGTTAATGAGGCATTGCTGGATAGCGGCGGGAACACCCATATAGAGTATTTTGTTGAGTTCGCCCTTATCTATCCTGAAATGTCTCGGATCGAAGTCTATGACATGTTTCTTTTTTCTGAAGTATATTATCCCGCCGGTGAAAGATACTCCCTGGGCTATCACGGTCGCTATTGCAGCCCCAAAGGGCCCCATGGAAAAGAGTCCAATAAATATGTAATCCAGGATCATGTTGACAATACATGCGGATACTATGAGAAAGAATGGCGTGCGTGAATCGCCCAGGCCTCTTTGCATGGCGCTGATCAGATTGTACCCGAGCATGAATACGGCACCGCAAAAGATGGTCCTGAGATAGAGCACAGCGCCTGCGTAAGCGGGCTCGGGTGTTTTGATGATCCTGATGATCGAGGGAGCCAGGATAAAGCCTGTAGTCCCTGCGATAAGGGCGATGATCAGGAACAGAGTGATAGCTGTATTAGCACAGCGCCTGATACCGATCTCGCCGTCAGGTTCAGCAACGTGAGCACCTATAACAATGGATACCCCGACGCCCAGACCGCTGAGAGTCATTATCATGATATTCATGATCGGACCGCAGACCGTGACTGAAGATATTGCGGCGACGTCGCAGAAATTACCGACAAAGTACATGTCGACAGCGTTGTAAAGAGCCTGTATAAGATTTGAGAGCATCAAGGGCATGGCAAAACGGATAAGCAGCGATCCGACATTGCCTTCAGTGAAATTCCTGCTGATAGCCATAATTACTCTCCTGTTTCCGTATCTTATATGATGCTGCAGTCTGCATCCGAGCTAAAGAAGCGTTTTGTGCTTTGATGTATAGTATTTCAATCCTATAAGAGCTATCGCGGATGTCACTATGCTCAGCAAATAGATCTGGGGATAGGTGCAGATCTCTGTGACATAACCCCAGATTATAGCCCCTATTGCGGCTCCAGTATCGAGTGATGTTTGGAACGTTGAGTTCGCTGCCCCACGCTTTTCAGGAGGACAAATAGTCAGTATAAGAGCGTTGAGAGTAGGTTGTATGGTCCCGAAGCTTATGCCATAGCATACGGCTGCCACACAGAAGATGACGGGAGTTTTCGCTATGGAGATTAGGAGGTAAGAGACTGCGGTTATTGCGTAGGCGAGATAAAGTACGTTGTAATCACCGATCTTTTTAAGCAAGATGTCGACGACCTTCCTCGCCGCTATCATCGCCAGAGCATATATCAGGAAAAACGCCGTGCCCAGAGAGGGATATCCGAGTTCGCTTACATACTTCCCCAGATAAGTGACTATAGCTGCGTTAGCTATACAGGCCAGCACCATGAGTGCAGCCAGTGGCATGGCGCTGAACTCATATCCGTCAAGATAGCTGAATCTCCGGGATGAGGATAGTGTATCCTCTTTTCCCGGCCGAGAGAATACCAGGCAGATGATGCCCAGCGAGGCTATGGCGAGAGCAAAGAAGAACGCGTTCCTTGTCCCGAAAAGGTTCCTGAAGGTCAGTCCCACACTTGGACCCAAAGAATTTGCAAAGACCATAGCGAGCCCGAAATATGCGAGCCCCATCTTTCGAACTTCTCCTTTCAGATCTTTTGTGAAAACGTTGATAGCGGAATTGGTGACCGCGGCATAGCCCATGCCATGTATCACTCTTACCGGGAGCAGATTGACCACACTGCTGGTGAATCGATAACCGGCGATAGCCGTGATAATGCAGATATAACCGAAAAACAGAACGTTCCTTCCCTTGCCGCTGTCTATCAGAAACGCGAATATAGGCCTGGTAAGTATGGCAGTGACCGCAAATGTGCTTATGACCAGCCCGACCTTAACTGCAGGTTCGCCGATCTCGGGAAGATAGAAAGCGAACAACGGTATAAAAAACGTCATAGAGACGCAGGCACAGACTATTGAGACCAGCGACAGCTTATATGACAGCGTCCATAAAGACGAAGAAGAACCGTTCTTCATGATCATGCTCCCTGATTAAGAATATCAAGGCTGCATACGCTGAGCGCATGCAGCCTTTTAGCGTCAGCTTGAGTAGTTACTTGATCCAGACAAGGTCTCTGGAGCACTCATTGAGCCTTACAGCGCCACCCGGTTTTACCAGGTAATTATCGCAGACCCAGGTGAATACTTCCTTGTTTCCGCAGCCGGGATGGTTCGCGAAGAACATATTCTCCTCAAGGGGCATAGTCTCTTCCGGAGTCCATGTTGGACGGTCGACTATGTCACAGCTCTGGCTGTGGAGTCCAAGCCTCTGCTCGGGAGCATAACCCCAACCGGTCAGCTTCTCGTTCAGCTTGGCGAGGATCTCGCTGGGCTGAGCACCGGGAACACTGAGGGAGGCGTTGTAATCCTGAGCTTCAAGGACCTGCTTGTAGGCATCCATGACCTTATCGCTGGGCTTCTTGAACGAGAACATTCTTCCGACTTCACCCCAGGTGTACCAGGGGGTGCAGAGCTCAAACAGGATCAGGATCGTATCATCCTTGTCGATGACCTTGTTGGTATACTGATAAGGCTTGATCTGAGGATGGGTCGGATGCGATCCGATCATTACATTGCAGATCGGGCAGCCGAGCTTGAAGGCGATGTTGTTGATGTCGGTGACGACCTCATACTCGGTGCGACCAGGCTGCAGAAGAGCAGGAGCGGCGGCGAGGACTCTGTCATGGATATGTATACAATTCATAAAGAGCTCGAGCTCATAGTCGCTCTTGCAGGCTCTGAGGTGATCGGTGATCTCACTGGCGTTCACGAACTCGCAGTCGGGAAGATTCTCGGTGAGATATTTGTAGACGTTGGCGGTGATATAACCCATTCCGACGAGACCGATCTTCTTGAATCCGTGTTCCTTGATCGAGTTGCACATATCGGATGCATGGCAGTAATCGATCTGAGTTATAGAAGGAACGTAAGGCCTTGCTTCAGCGTGGCAGGTGTTGACCGGCTTGAGATAAGGGGGCATGGGATCTGTTCCGTGTACACCGTGGCCGTAGACTTCCACGCCGTATTTGGAGAACAGTCCGTAATAAGGATAACTCTGGCAGTGTATGTCGGTGAGGTATGAGAAGGCTCCGCCCAACCAACCTATATTAGTCTGCATCACCAGAACGTCGATGCCCTGCTTTTCCATTTCGGCAAGAGTCGCTTTCTGCCTGCGTTCCAACTCCTCGGGAGCGATCGAGTACGGATAAAACTGTTTTGTTAGAAACGGAAATCTGTCCATAATTAACCTCCTTGAACTACAAGTTAAATCCCATCTGCCGCACTTGTCAGCGCGGCGGATGGGAATCGAACGAATTTTACAGATACAGGGGCATTCCGGCGCGCGGTCCAATGAAGTACGCGAGCAGGGTGATGATCACGATCCATACCAGGTTGGTGAGGATACCGGGAAGGAGAGGATCCTTCATATCCCAGTAGCCGTACTCGTAAGTAAGGAACATGTTCTGCTGTACTCCGACGACGTTGGTGCACGCACCAAGGAAGATGCAGGGCAGCAGAACTATGACGGGGTTCATTCCGAGCTGTGTTACGATCGGTGTGAATACGGTGATCAGGATGGAGATGATGCCGAAGGTCGCATTGGCGAACAGAGAGTTCATCACGAACATAATAAATGCGCAGATGAACATGATCGCCAGCGGGGAGAGTCCCTTAAGCATCGGGGCGAATATGCCTGCAAGCCAGTCGCCGATTCCGTAGTTTGCGAACGCAGTAGCCAGAATAGCAGCAACGCCCATCATGAAGAACATATCCATAGATATACGCTTGATGGCTTTGCGTCCTTCCATGCACCCTATGTAGGGAGAGATGGCGCAGGCTGCAGCAGTGAGCGATGCCACTCCGGAGGGAACTCCAGCGATCATTGCACCTACCATCGAAAATACGATGATGACCCAACGCAGCTCAGATCCGCCGATCTTGCCCAGCTTCTTGAACTCTTCGTGGAACATTTCCGGATCAACAGCAGCACCGGTGTTGGGCACTTTGAAGACTCTCTTATAGATGTACCATGTCGGCAGTGCGCAGAGAATAGCGCTGGGGATACCGACAGTTGCCCATCTGGTGTAGCTCAGGTCGGCAGCACCGTTTGAGGCTGCAGCCAGAGTCGTGACGCCGAGGGCGTTCATTCCTGGCGAAGAAGAGATGAGGGCCAGACCACCGGTCATGGCTCCCAGAGGGATCATCAGCATCGTGGCTTTGCCGAATGTTTTGCGGGATTCAGGATCAACAGCTTCAAGTTCCCTGACGATTCCTATACAGATAGCGGCCATTACTACGGTGGATGCCAGGTTGGAGCAGAATACGGAGAGAATAGCTGAGGCAAGGTAGATCGCCAGCAGCATCATCGCCTGGTTCTTTCCGAATTTCCAAAGGAAGAAGTATGCGACTCTCTTCGCTATCGGAGTCTGTTCTGCACCTTGAGCGACCATGAACATTCCGAACATCATCAGGAACTGAGAGCTCCCCATTGCCGACTGCAGGTCTTTGAATTCAAAGAGCTTGCATACCAAGCCGATCGCAATGAAGAACATAAGAGGATAAGAAATATTGAACAGGTTCGAGATCCACAGGATAACTGTGGCGAGCGTGAGGCCGAGGACGAAGCCGGCCTTCGCGCTGGGAAGGCCGATCGAAGTTCCGATCAGCGGGAAGATGACCATACAGGCGAGTGCTGCCAGCAGATAGGCATAGGTCGTACGATTCATCGTAAGACCTGCGGCATACCCGTCAATGTCCAGTATCAGATCCCGTTTTGCCTTTGTTTCTTTGTTTTCAGACATGACATAACCTCCTAACGTTAAGAATGAATAAAAGCGGGGACCACGCATGAATGTCTGCGACCCATGAGAGCATCCTCATATAAATTATAACTTTAACGTTAAGATTAGTGAACTTCAATAATATGGCGTTAACATGTTTAATATTCAGTTTTTGAATGGATGAACTTGAAATAATGATGGTAATTCATGTTAATATAAATAAAAGGGATGAGGAGGTTAAGTAATGGATGTAAATAAATTAAAGTCAATACTCATTCTTGCACAAATAGGGAACATTTCCAAGGCCTCTGACTATCAATTTGTATCACAACCGACTTTCAGCAGGTATATTCAGGAAGTTGAATCTGAATATGGCGTTGTTATATTTAAAAGAACAAAAAATGGCGTACTGCTTACCGATGAAGGGAAGATGCTTATCCCCCTTTTTAAGGAGATCGTCTCCCGTTATGATGATTTTGATAAAGAAGTTAGAAATGTACAAAAGCGCACACATACGAGGCATTTGGATATCGGTTATTGCATGGCTCATCGCAAATGCCTTGCAGATTATGCAAGTAAGATACGTCGCTCTGTTTCTGATATAGAAATAGATTATCATGAGGTCGCGTTCTCAGATATGCCTCTGATCGTTCATGATCATCAGGTAGATCTTTGTCTTATACAGGGCGATGATCATCCGTTCATGACGGAGTTCAGTAAAAAGCGGATCGCAGAAAATGTGATCAATGTTATAATGTCGAAGAATCATCCTCTTGCAAGGAAGAGCGTGGTATCTACATCTGATTTGGAAAAAGAGAAGTTTGTTGCTTTGAACAGAGCTAAGGGGGGAGTTGTCCTGGACCGCAGGAGGTACGAGATCAATGGATTCGTTCCCACTTTTGTCAGGTATTTCGATACAATCCCAGAGATGTTGTTCAATGTGGCTTCCAGTGATAATATTGCTTTTTTCTGTTCGATATATGATTCTGAAGAATTTAATTTGGTGAGCAGAAATATCGCCGGAGAGCTTGAACAGTTAAGGCAGGACTTGTTCTTTATGTGGGATAGTCGCAACCCCAAATCAGACCTTATCAACAGATATGTCAGTCTTCTATGACTGATAATTTGATAATCACCCAAAATCTACATTTTTATCAGGAGGATCAGTCATGTTTTTAGTCAACAGTGAAATGAAAAGAGAGCCAAAAGTCGAACTTAGGGGAGGAAAGGGTACACTTACTCTTACCCACATCGTTTCTCCCGAATTGTTGCACGGAGCAGGGACACAGCTCGGTATAATCACGATCCCTGTCGGTTGCTCCATAGGTGTGCACGCGCATACCGAGAATTTTGAGACATACTATATTCTTAAGGGTACCGGCCGTGTGACCGATGGAGGCGAAGAGCGCATCCTGACCGCCGGCGAGGGCGAGATGGCGGATTGCGGCAATACGCATTCCATCGAGAATATCGGGGACTGCGACCTGGAGTTGCTGGCAGTGATACTCAATAATTTCGACTGCAGCAGTTGTCAGAAGGCTTAGCCCGGTATTTGCTCCATGTATATCAAACCTGCGATCCGCAGGCAGAAAGGCCCATTTATGTTTAAATACGAAGATATCAAAAAGATCGCGATCATATTCAACAGAGGGACGGTTTGCTTCGACATGACGAAGACGGAGCAGGATGTCCTGAAACAGGCCTTCCCGCAGGCCGAGATCTGCGTTGACGTGGACCAGGAACACATGATGGAAAGGATGCCAGATGCCGACGCCCTGTTCGTATTTCCCCTTATGCCGGTTGGAAAGTATGTCGCGCAGGATAAAAACATCAAGTGGGTACACTCCCTCCTCGCCGGCTATGATCACCTGCTGATACCCGAGATACTCGAAAACGACGATATCGTCCTCACCAACACCAGCGGAATACACGGAAAGCCCATCTCCGAATATGTACTGGCCATGATACTGGGCAGGCTCAAGAGTCTCAGCTACATGGAGAAGCAGCAGAAAAACCACATCTGGATGCAGCCTTGGCTTGAAGAGATAGAGGGCAAGACCGTCGCGGTGCTCGGCGTCGGCAATATCGGAAAAGAAGTAGCAAGGAAATGTAAGGCCGTAGGCTTCAGGGTGCTCGGTTACAAGAGGACAGCGGAGGAGCTCGATTATGTGGATCGCATCTATACCGAACCGTCGGAACTGCCCGAACTGCTCGCTCAGTCCGATTTTGTCGTGTCCACCATGCCCGCTTCACCCGCAACGAGAAAGATGATGGGAAGAGACCA
>JAFRQL010000131.1 GCA_017428655.1 Bacillota bacterium
GGCAAGGAGCGCCTCCTTGGCATACCGGAAGTGGGTCCCGTGGGGAGAGGCTATATACACTGCGTCGGTCAGATCGAAGAGCTTGTCCAGAGTCCTGGCAAGCCCGATGCCGGTGTGCTTTTCGCGGAATCTCTGCACGGTAGCGGAGGTGTCTGGGGACGGATGATAAAGGCTGGTCACCTGAACGTCCCTGACGTAGCCGGCCTCCTGCATGAACCTTCCCGCGATCCTGCCGCAGCCGATCATCCCGAGCCTGAGGAACGGGAGGCTGCCGCAGCGAAGCTCGGTGGACGATATGTTCGGAGTCCGCTTAAGGTAAACGACCCGGCAGAGGCTGCTGAGATGATCGAATTTTCCCAGCCAGTCGTCCCCGATGGCGAAGATATCGACGCCGAACCTGGCGATATCCTCGACCTTCTGGCCGTAATGGTCTTCGATTATCACCTGATCCACGTAGGGACAGCTGCGGACGTTCTCAAAGCGCTTTTCCACGGGATCGATCACCGAATACTTGCCCCGCTTATACGCGAACTGATCCGTAGTGACTCCGACGATCAGCCGGTCGCCCAGTTCCTTCGCTCTTTTCAGAAGGCTGACGTGCCCCTCGTGGAACAGGTCAAAAACCCCGTAGGTTATAACAGTCTTCACTTTTTGCTCCGTCCTTTTTGCCTGCTTTCAAGAGACAGTTCCTTCTGATACTCTCTGTAGTCTTTTCCCGTGTCCACGATGAGGTCTCCGAAATGGTCGACGTGACCCATCCGCGCCTCTTCGGGAGGGAGCTTCATGTAATCTCCGTACATTATCCTGAGGAGCTTGTCGTAATTGACCGGGATCGGAAGATCGTACCCCTCGAACCTGTGATCGGTGAGCTCCGTCCAGTCCTTCCAGTCGTACTTGGGGATGAATGGCGCCCCGTCAAGGGTGCAAGCTCTCTCGCAAAGGTCCGGATCTATCATGAAATGCTTTATCAGCGACCTGTGGATCATATGCCTTGCGGGCCTTGGGATCAGGCTGATCGCCCTTCCCAGGCGCGTGACGTATCTTTTGGGAGAATAAAAATCCGTTGCCCTCCAGACGTCCACGAACTGCAGGGCATGGGCGGCCATGAGGCCGTAATACTGCAGCTTGTACCGCTTTGATATGCCGACGAAGGGATAGATATCCACCGCGACGCCGTGATCGATATCGACCCCTGCCAGATCCCTCCACATATATGTGGTCCCCTTCCTGAAGACCTTCATCCACAGATGAGGATAGGACCTGTTGTTCCTGAAGGTCTGGACCACATACTTATCCTCCAGCTCCTTTTGTGCGATCTCAAAGAACCGGCGGAAATCGGAGAGAGGCATGGCAAGGTCCGCGTCATCATCCCAGGGGATGAAACCGTCGTGGCGGACCGCGCCCAGCAGGGTCCCGCAGTACAAGGTATACCTGATGCCGTGGTCCCTGCAGACCTTATCGATGTCGACCAGAGCCTCCAGCAGGACCTGATGCAGGTCCCTCAGCCCATATTCATTTTTTTCGGTCAAAGCATTCATCAGCATGCCCTTCAGCGCCGGATGACGCAGTCTGTGACGACATGCGCGGCGCGATGTTATTCGGATCCAGGAAACGATCACTTATTAAATCACAATAAGTTTACAACGCTATCAATATAATTACAAATCAAATCAATAATAAATACTAATAAAAAAGAGAACATCTCACAATACGAGATATCCTCTCCAATTATAGCGAATATCAATTAACAGTTTATAAGGCTTCAACGATCCCGGACTGCGGACAGATCCGCGGGATGGTCAGATCCTGCCATGACGAAAAGGTTACCGCGGCAGCTCCTTCAAAGTCTCCTTATTGAGCCAGTAAGTGATGTCTTCCGGCTTGTCGATCACCGCGTTCCCGATGAGCTTCCTCGCGGCACCGGTGTACTTCTCACGTTCATCGTAGGTCTCAAAGACCGCGCTGCGCTCGATAGGCCCGATGTCCATCCGCGGCCAAAGAGCCTTGGCGGTCTCTGCAAAATACATCAACGCCCCATCGTAGAGCTTCTGAAGCTCGATATCGTGTTCATCTCCCGATGCGGCGCAGGATGCTTCGCGGTCATTTAAGACCGATATCAGCCTGTCCCTGAGCTCCTTGTCCTTTTTGATCGTTATGCCGACGAGAGCGCCTCCGGGGGTCCCCAGATCGATGACCTGGCGGCTACCGTCCTTAAGGCTTATGAATTCGCAGGCGGCGTCCTTCAGGAACCAGGCGATGACCATACCGGGATCGCTTCCCCATCTTTCGCGCAGGATCTCGTCCTCGCTTATACAGCGCAGGACCACCTCCTGATCCTCGGTGAAGACCGGGGCGCCCTTCATCCTGAAGACGATCCCCTGAGGGACATCGCAGGCGCACATCGACAGGACCGGACACATGCTGATCTCCCCGTAAGAGGTCTCGCACTTCGCCTCGGCGAAATAGAAGGCCCCTCCCTCCTCGTAGCAGAGCCGGACCGGATGCACCTGGGGATTTTTGTCAAGGCCCGTGACCGCGGCGTAAAGGAGCCGGTGCTCAAGAAGAAAAGTCCTTACCTTATCGAAGTCATTATTCATCTCTCTTACCTTTACTGCCTGCAAAGGCCTTCTCAGGATCAAGCTCGCGGGGGACCCCTATGATCCCGCCGTCATTCTCAGCGGCATAGACCGCGCAGTTGCCTATGTATTTGGACCAGTAGGACCCGTTCGACTCCGGAGTCAGGTACTCCAGTATGCCCTTCATGGCGATGGCGTGGGTGGATACGAGTATGTCCCCTTCAAGGCCCCGGATGTCCTCGATGAAGGAGCCCGCCCTGGCTGTGACCGACGAGAGCTGCTCCATGCCCTCCGGCGCCGGATTGTGGACGAAGTCGCTGAAGAAGGTCAGGATCTCCGGGGGAAGGGAGTTCAGATCCGTTCCTTCATAAGGACCGTAGTCCATCTCGATGAGCCGCTCATCCACTGACGGCCTTGCGTATGGGGCGACGATCTCCGCGGTCTGCACGGCGCGGATCAACGGGCTGGTAAAGACGTGGTCGAACCGGACGGACCTGAACCTTTCCGAAGCTTCCTCCGCCTGCTTTATGCCCTCTTCGTTGAGGGGATGATCGCTCCTGCCCTGCAGGACGTTGGCCCTGTTCAATTCGGTCTTTCCGTGCCTTACTATATATATCATATCCTGCGTCCCGCCATGATCCGGCCGCATGTCCTGGCGGCCATCCGAAACTGTAAATTCCGGAACGATTATATCATAACAGGAAGGCGCTGTCTGCATAAGCAGGCTGCAGGCAGGCCGCCCCCAATAGATGCGCCCCCTACGCGACGCTCACCATGCTCACCGTTTGAAACACGATTATATCGTCTATCCTGACCCTCAGCGCGGATGCCAGTATCACCATGTTGTCCAGGGACGGCATGCACTGGCCGTTCTGCCACTTATAGATCGCCTGGGGATTGGCGAAACCTAAGATCTCCTGCAGATCCTTTACGGAAAGACCTGCCACGGATCTGAGCCTCGCGATATTCTGCCCGGTCGCGATCACGTCGATAACGGGTATCTCCTGCATTTCATTTACGCTCCGTTTCCGGCGGGATGGGCCTGCAATAATTCCGCCCTTTCCCGCCTTGATATCAATGATCGGTCTTGCGACCTCGATAGTCCTTGCGCTTTCAGCTGCGCCGGCGGCGTCCTCAAGGGATCCGCACGCTTTTTCTCATAACACAAGGCCGCCTGTCCTTCGTATAGACAAGCGGCCTGACCAACACTTTGTTAAAATATCCGTGGACCTGTGTCACCGGTCCCGACGATCCCTTCCCGCTGTCCATTTATCCCATACGAAATCCCACTCGGTATGAAGTCCTGTTCCGAGTGATGATTTACCGTATCCGGATCTGTTCAGCATGGTGAGGGTGTTCATTTTCTTTCCTTTCAGAGAGCTTCTCCGCTCTTCCGACCTGAATATATCACAGCACCGCAGGCTGTTCAATAAACCCGCAGTTTAAAACTGTGTTACAGGAGAGCGCAGGCGCCCGGGGCGCCGTCATTTATGACTGTAATACACGCTGGTCCTGCTCAATATCCCATGCTCATCTTCTAGAATGATGAAAGCCTCGGGAGGGTAAAAGTAACAGTCGTATGAATTGTCCATGACAAGATAAAAGCCATGCTTATCCCGTCCTATGGCTTTATATTTGCTGCCCTTGGTCAAGTCTATCCCGGGATAATAGTGATCGTCTGAAACGCAAAGGACGACCGCTTCATGATCGTTAAGGACATTATCGGGATCCGAAATGACCTCAAAATCCTCAAACGGTACGAAATCGACGATCTCTCCGGCATCATTCCTTACATGCAGGCTGTTTCTTTTGCCCTGCCAATACTCCAGAAAGAACGCGTCATATTTCTTCCTTTTTGTGAAATAGCAGTCGCTTTCCCTGAGGAATCTTACCCTTGCCGGTCTCATAACACTTCTCCTGATCGCTGATAATGCCACATTTGACGACTGCTCCGCATTTGGACGCCGGTCGATCACTCGGAGCTGCTGAAGGATCTGTCATGATTAGCTTTCAGCAGATCATCTGTTATCTCGATGCCGCTGCCGTCTCCAAGGACCGCATCTATACCGCAGTACGGGCATATTGCAGTGCGCTCCTGATGATCCTCATCGCACCAGCTTTTTATCTCCGACGGAAGGAAGATCCTAATGCAGAAAAAGCATCCGCATTTCCTGCTGTGCATTATATCGATCTCATGCCAGATAGAATTATCCTTTCCGCCACGAAACCGCATATCTATGTATTTTTCTCTGTCTTCCGTCGTCATGGCTGCTCCAAGATCTGCCTCTGCATGTCTTTGTGATCATAACTATATCACAACTGGTGTCCCGAAAACTGGTCTTTGGAGCATGTGAAATAATAATGCCATCCGACAGTCAGATAAAAGGTGCCTTCAGCGATCCAGTTTCAGTTCTTCAAGCAGGACGAACCCCGAAGGGATATCGTCCTCAACTCCGATCCTGTCGCCAAGCCACGCGCCTTCGCCGCCGGTCCGTCCAAAGCATAGCAGCAGCGAGACAGGATCTACCCAGTCGCAGACGGTCCCGTCCGCTGACAGTATCCTGGTCACGTCGAGGGCATAACAGATCTTTTTCGTATAGTTTACGATATATCCGTCCTGTTTTCCTTCCCTTTCGAACATCCCGGCGAAAGGGTCTGAAGGATCGACCTCACCGCAAGGATCAGTAACTATGGATCTGCAGCTGTGACCGCCTCTTTTGAGATCACATTTCTGTCTCTTCCTTTAACAGCCTTACGATCTCCTCTGCCGGAAGATCTCCGTCATAAAGAGTCCCGTCTTCTCCCCAAATGCCCTGTTTGGCCAGGTCGAGCGAATCTGCATACTCAAAACCAATATCGCCAAACAACGCCAACAGACGGACGACTTGTCCATCAGGCAGCAGGAACCATGTCTCGTCACCAGCATCTATCGAATCATATATTTTTAATAAGAGGTCGCCAACAGCATTTACCTTTTTCTGCAATCTGCCTGCCATGCTATACATCTCCGAGTGTCATTCATGAATCTGACGAAGACCCTGATCGGTATCATCTTCTTCATACATATCGCATGTTAACGCTTCAAAATCAGAGAGTCAGATTAGTAAAAAGCAGGACCGAAGTCCTGCTTGTGATCCC
>JAFRQL010000132.1 GCA_017428655.1 Bacillota bacterium
GGAAGCTCATCATCCGGCGGCCTCTTCCGGGCCTTACGATGATCGCGATGATCAGCGGCGCGGTAAGGCATATGAAGATGTTCTCTATATAGTTCATGCTTCCGCCTTTCTGACCGCGGGTATCACCAGGATGAAGCTGATGGTGAGCCCTATGTCGAACCAGTAATAGGGGTTCGCCATGGTCTCGCCCATCCAGCGGAGGGATACGGTCCACATGGCATACTCAAGGACCCAGAACAGGATGGTCACCAGATAAAGAGGCCTGAGCCGGGCGTCCTCTCCGCCCGATCCGCGCAGGCCGAGCAGGCCGTTGACCGTGTAGAGCAGGATATAGGTCGCGATGACGGCGATGAAGGCGTTGGTCAGATAGTCTCCCCTCGTCATGTAGACGGCGCACATGCCCACCGTGAACACAGGTATGATCCAGAGGAGGACTGAGCGGTGGCGGGGAACGCCGCGCCTTTGGAAATGCAGTATTATGAGCAGCTGGAAGATATACGAGGTGTCCCAGCTGATGCTGGGGATATAGGAATAATAGGGGGTATCGCCGTAGAACAGGATATAGAGCCCCCAGTAGAGATCGCCGAGGAAAAATGCTCCGAAGAACATGGAAAGCAGAGCCCATACCCGGCTCTGCCCCTTCACGGCGCGGACTATGGAGACGGCAAGGCAGGCGCCGAGCACTAATATCTGAAGAGTGTTCTCGTAGCCCGTCAGCATCTCTTCTCCTCTTCGGCGGGGTCCTGACGCTGCCAGTTCCTTCTCCAGGCGGACAGCCGGAAGCAGAAAACGGTCACCGAGGCTCCCAGAAGGAAGGCGGTGACGGCGATGACTATGTATCCGAGAGCCTGGCCGCCCGTGAATATGCTGGCAGCCATCCCGGAGGGGGCCCCGTTATCAGACACTGTGACGGAAAGGGAGGGCATGGCAGCCGCAGCGTATATGAGCAGGACGAGGCAGAGGGACACGGCCGCCCCTCCCGCGAGCAGACTCATCCTTTCGCGCTTCTTCGCCTCGAGCCGCTCCGCCCTTTTATGCATCAGTTCTATGCGCTCTTCAGTGGTGTGCATCCGTTATCCCTTCTTTTGCCAGTTCGTTTTTTATCTTTTCCTTGCCTCTCGTCAGCAGGTGGTCGACCTTCTTCCTGCTGACCCCCATGATCCGGGCGGCGGCCTCGTAGCTCATGCCTTCATAATACACCAGCCAGAGGGCCTCGCGCAGGGGCGGGTCTATCCGTTCGAAGCAGAGCCTTATCATCTCTCTGCGCTCTCCCTCGAGGAGCCTCTCCTCGGTCAGGACGCTGCCGGGGATCTCGTCTTCGCTGCCGTCGAGGCTGAAGGCCTGCAGCCGGGTCCTTCTGTCGCTGAAGCGGGACGCCAGGTTCCTTGCAGTCCTGTAGAGATAGGCCTTGAACCCCTCCTCCCTGATGCGCGGCTTCTTCGCCATTATCCTGGCGAAGGCCTCTATCATCAGGTCCTCGGCATCGTGCCAGTCGTGAAGATAGCCGTTCAGATACACGGTAAGGCTGTCGCCGTAGCGTATCATCAGCTCGTCGTATGCTCTTGTGTCGCCCGCAAGGAACAGGCTGTAAAGCTCGTGATCGCTCTGCATCGGTTTATTTTATCACACTATCGTAAAAAAGTCGACAGGATCAGGACCTTCCCCCGAAAGGATCGAAGGGGACGATCTGCCCGCATTCCAGCTTTCCGCAGCCGGCGGTCGTCCTTATCATCGTGCCGTGGGCAACGACGATGACCCTGCCGTACGAGGAGTATCTTTCGAGGACTTTCATGACCCTTTCCTTTATGCGCGCCGCGTCCTCCCAGGGCCTTTCCTCCCCGTCGGGATAGACGCCGCCGCAGGCGTCGAACTCGTCGTGATACCTTTTGGCAGTTTCTTCATCCACGACGCCGTAGCCCTTGTCCGGAAGCCACTCGTGAAGACCGGTCTCGACGGCGATGTCCGCCCCCAGCTCTTTCGAAAGTATGGCGGCCGTCTGCATGGCTCTGGTGTAGGGGGAACTGATTATGATATCCGCCCCGCTGAGCCTGGGATCCTTCGCCGTTTCGCGTATCTGCCTCTCGCCCTCGGGGGTAAGTCTTGCCAGCTCGGCCCCGAAGCCTTTGTATATTCCGGTGCCTCTTTCGGAATAGTCCGTTTGCCCGTGTCTTACGAAATAGAACATGGTATTTTCCTCCGTTTATATTATAACCTATAGCTGCGCTTTTAATTATTTATTTTTCAAATTCGGCAAAACTACGCGGCCGCGGGAGAGGCGGCAAAACTACATTGAAAAAGACGCGGGGCCGTGAAGCTCCGCGTCTTTCGTTCTTCTGCTGTTCCCGGGCGGTCCGCACGGCGGACGGACCCGGATGCCCTGCCGTAAAAGGCGGGACTACTTTGCCATCTCGGCGAGGTAGGTGCCTACGCCCTTGCCCAGCTCGACCTTGACTCCGCAGGCCATGAGGGATCTCTCAACGGCGGACAGTGCGGTGATCATGTCGTTCTCGGTGGCGTTGCCCATGTGGCCCATTCTGAAGGACTTGCCTGCATAGGATGCGAGGGAACCGGCGACGACTACGCCGTTCTCCAGCATTTCCTTTCTGAACTGAGCGTCATTGACGCCTTCGGGGTAGATCAGAACGGACAGGGTGTTTGCTCTGCAGCCTTCCTTGGCCAGATACTTGAAGCCCAGAGCTTCAAATGCCTTTGCCATGGCCTTTGCGTTCTTGGTGTGGCGTGCGCAGCGCGCTTCGAAGCCCTCCTGGTTGATGATCCTGACGGACTCGTTCATAGCCCAGACGAGGTTGACTGCCGGGGTGGCGAAGTACTTGCTGGTGTCTTCCATGACGGGCATCCACTTCTCGTAGTCCACATAGTACTCGGGGATAGTGCCCAGGCTCTTTCTGCGCTCAAGGGACTTCTTGCTTGCCCAGACGATGAACATGCCGGAGCAGACGCCGAAGGCCTTCTGGGATGCGGTGAACAGAACGTCGATGTTCATGGTCTCCATGTTGGTGTACTCGGCTGCTTCAGCGGCAACGCCGTCCACTACGTAGATGGTGTTGGGGTACTTGGCAGCGACCTTGCCGATGGCTTCGATGGGAGCCACGACTGCGGTGGAGGTGTCGACGTGGGTCACGGTCATGAGAGCGTAATCCTTCTCGGCCAGCTTGGCGTCGATCTGCTCGGGAGTCACGAAATCGCCCCATTCTGCAGAGATGACGTCAACGTTGAGACCCTTCCTGGTGCAGATGTCGATGAATCTGTCGCCGAAGAAGCCGTTGCTGACGAGGAGCACGTTGTCGCCCTTCTTGGTATTGTTGGCGATGGCCATCTCCATGGCCAGAGTTCCGGTACCAGCCAGAGGGAAGCACTGGCCGTTGCAGTGCATCATGGCGCCCAGGTCGTCGATGAGCTTTCTGTAATCAGCGACGAAGCGGGGATCTCCGAAGGCCTGGATGGGTCTTGCCATCTCAGCCCTGATGGAGTCGACTACGGGAGTCGGTCCGGGGATCATTACCAGAACGTTGGAATCCTTGTTCATTTGATTTTTCCTCCTGAAAGTTAAGATACTTTTCAATATCCGAAAAACTTTTTTGTTAGCTAAAATATTATACTTGCACGGGGCCGATATGTCAATTGAATAACAAATATATAGGCACAAATTATCAAGGCCGGCGGGGACAAAAATTTGTGGACCGTTATTGATATTTGCTTTTAAATTTCATATAATGAAAAAGCTTGCGTAAAGAGCGGCCGTTCACACGCCGAATGCGGCGGCAGTATCAGAACGCAGGACATTCAAACAGGAAAAAGGAACGTTAAAACGTTCAGGGAGATATAGATATGCCAGCAAGATCAACGACGCCCGCGTCCAACCAGACCGCGGACAAGCTCCTCTCAGTCATGGAAGCCTTCGCCTGCCAGCCCGAGCCCGTAAAGCTCAGCGACCTGGCGAGGGAGCTGGATATGAACGTGAGCACCCTGTACCGCTTCACCTCGTCGCTTCAAAAGTGCGGCTACGTGAACCAGCTGGCGGACGGGCGCTACGAGATAAGCCTCAAGCTCTGCTATCTGGCGGACCGGATCCAGAGGAGGAAGGACGTGACCCTCATACTGCACCCCTTCGCCTCCGAAGCCTGCTCCATATTCGGGGAGTCCGCCCACATCGCGGTCCAGGACGGCCCCATGATCGTCTACACGGACAACGTGGTGAGCCAGGCCCAGACCCTGACCATCCAGCAGCACATCGGAAAGACCGCGCCCATGTACGTCACCGGCATCGGCAAGCTCTTCCTTTCCCAGATGGACGAGAAGGCCCTGGACGACTACATCGAAAAGAGCGGCCTCAAGGCCTATACGCCCAACACCATCACGACCAAGGACGCGATGCTGGCCGAATTCGCCTTCCTCAGGGAGAACGGTTTTCTCTACGACAACGAGGAGTGCGAACCGGGAGTCCGCTGCGTGGCTGTGCCCGTCAGGGATTTCACCGGCAGGATAGTCGCTGGGATCTCCATCAGCGGTCCCGCCCCAAGGCTCACCGACGACGCCGTCGCCCGCCACATCGGGGCCTTTAAGGACATCGCCTCCAGAGCCTCGGAAGCCCTCGGATACATGGGACAGGACAAGTAATATTTAGTCGGCGGAACACGGGACGGCACAGGAAACGCCCTTCGCAGAAAGTTAGACCTGCGGCGGGGAAGCAAATGAGCCAGACCGCAAAGGCCTTGAAATATAAGGGCTGCCCGGTTTACAACAGTGGTTATATAACAAACGCTTCGGATCGCTCCGAAGCGTTTTTGGTTTGTGTTATTGATGAGAGCTCCGGGCTCCGTCCCATCATCGGTGATGCGAAGGTCCTGCATCAGATCTTCTTCCAGAAGCACCAGAAGGGCCAGTCGGCGGTGACTCCGTACTCGCACGCCCAGTCCCTGTCGTAATCGGCGAGGACGTCCTCGAGCTTTGCGTAGACCAGCTTTCCGTCAACCTGGACCTTGTCCCTGCGGGCCTCCTCCTCGAACTTCTCAGGGGAAAGGGACGGGTCGAGGATCGCGACCCTGCCGTCGCGAAGCTCGGAGACGATGGCGATGTAGTGAGCGCCGTGGGTGAACAGCCCGACGTGGCCGTCGGGGCGGTCCCCGGTGGAGATGGCTACTACGGCGCCTCCGGTGCGAAGGCAGCGGCGGGCCTCGTCGATGTCTGCGGTAGGCAGCAGCTCAAGGCCCAGCTTCTCGGCGAAGGCGGGGGCGAATATATTGTAGTCGGTGCCGATGACGTGGTTGGCGTTGACCTCGTAGGAAAGAGCCACCGCGTCGAAGAGGTCGAATTTATGATCGACCAGGAGCCTGTCGGCGACCATGATGGCGGACGCGAGCCCGCAGCCGCTCATGGCGAAGGTGCCGTGGTCCCTGCGGGTGTCCTCGGGATGCTCCCTGTTGGTCTGGTACATGATCCAGGGGTATTCCAGCTGATTGACGTATTTCATAAAGTCCTCCTCGTCAATAAGACTAAGTCATTACTTCTGAACGGTCTATATCACCATCGCCATGTAAAGCGGAAGCGTGATCTTCTTGTCTACTGCGCCGCAGTTCTGAGAGGTCAGCTTGTATCCCAGCGGGACCTCCTCCAGCTTGAGGATCTCATTGAGCGACCTGGATGATCCTTTGGAAGCCTTGACCTCCACCGGAACGGGACGGGCGTCCCGCTCGATAACGAAATCTATCTCAAGGGTGGAATCATCCTTTTTATAAAAATGCAGCGGGATCCCCCTCTTGGCGAAGATATCCGCGACCAGACTCTCATAGATCCCGCCCTTCGCGGGTCCGTCGAGCATATCCGACATTATCGCCTGCTTCATCTCGAAGCCGAACATCGCATTGAAAAGCCCGATATCGCAAAGATAGACCCTGAAGTTGTCCTCTACCGAATAGGCCGCCAGCGGGAACCCGAAATATCTCAGATCGTGGGACAGCCTGATCATCCCGGCCTGAGTGAGCCAGTCAAGGCTGCTGCCGAATTTTCTCGCGGTCCCGCCCTTTTCCACGATCGAATACTGGAATTTATGATTCTCCTTGGTGAGCTGTCTGGGCAGAGAGAGGAAACAGTTCCTCGCCTTGATACGGTCCCCTGAAGATGCGTATCTGGCTATATCATCCTGATAATCGTACAGGATGCGTTCGTGGACCATATGCACTCTCTGCATGCTCCGGCTGTCCAGGTACTCGTTGACAGCGTCGGGCATCCCTCCGACCGCCATGTATTCACGAAGCTTTTCCATCAGGGCAAAATGGATGGCGTCAGGGATGATCAGGCTGCCGCTTCGGTACTGCTCAAGACCGGCGATCCTTTCAGCGCCTATCCCCGAAGCCCACAGGAATTCTTCAAAGCTCAAGGGGAACATCTCGACCGAAGTCTCATAGCCGACCGGGATCGACGCCTCGTCCCTGAACTTGATCCCCAGAAGGGAGCCCGTCGCGATCACGTCGTAGCGGCCGTCCTCCGCCCAGAATTTGAGCGAGGCCCTGGCCCGCGGACAGTCCTGGATCTCATCCAGGATCAGCAGGGTCCCGCCGGGGACGAAGCCTGCCCGCCCGGTCATTATGCATATGGCGGAGACCATATCGTCGACGTCGAGACTGCCCGAAAATACCCGGGCGAACTCGGGCTGGCGCACAAAGTTGATCTCCACGACGTCTTCGTAGTGTTCCCTGCCGAATTCCCGCGCTATATACGTCTTGCCGCACTGTCTGACTCCCCGGATCAGCAGACAGGTCTTCTTGCCTGTGCTGTTCTTCCACTGGAGCATCATTTCCGTGATCTTTCTTTTCAGCATACCCTATCCCCCGCGCAGCAGGCCCGCTGCCTGCCCTTTTCACGGGAAGATGATATCATATCCTCATGAAATCTGCAAGGTGTGCAGAAAACATCCTCATTAAATCTGCAAGGTGTGCAGAAAACATCCTCATGAAATCTGCATCGCTGTTTTTATCAGGACGCTTTCGATCCTGTAAAGATCATCCTCCCCGATGCTCCTGCTCTACAGCTCATAGCTGCTGCCGGCGCTGGCCAGCACGCAGCGGCGTCCGAACAGGTATCTGATCCGGGCGCTGGCTTCAAGGCCGGTGCAGTGCAGAGGGACTATCACGTCAGGCTCTTCTTCCTTCAGGCGCCTGATCATCCTGTTCCTCAGCCGGGGATCTGCCCCGATCAGGTGCATGCCGGCGACGATGCCGGCTATCCTTTCGCCGGGGAAAAGCTCTTTCGCGTATTCGACGGCGGAAATGATGCCCTTGTGGCTGCAGCCGGAGAAGAGGAAGATGCCCCTGCCGGGCTCCCTTACCGCCAGGAACTGCTCGTGATCCATGGGATCCCGCCTGATGGTGCCGTCCGCGTCCTGAATGAAGAAGACCTCCTGAGGGCGGAGAGGATCGTCACTCAATATCCTGCCCGAGATCACTAAATCCGGACTGATCCAGACCGGACCGTCGGTGGTGATCAGCCTGTCTTTGAAGGGCAGCGCCCCGTCTTCGGCCCACTGGATGCCGCAGTTATAGTCCTCGGGGACCCCGCCCTCCTCTCCGAACTGGGGAAGAAGGGCGCCCTTGCCGAGATAGACCGGCGCTTTTTTGTTGATCTCGCAGAATCTCGGGACCCCTTCGGTGTGATCCGAATGGCCGTGGCTTATGACAAGAGCCTCCGCTTCGGACAGATCGAGCCCCATGATCTCCGCATTCTCCGCGAAAATGTCGGAAGTGCCCGTGTCAAAGAGGATCTTTCTGCCCCCGGCCTCGATGAAAAGGGACAGGCCCCACTCGGCGAGGCAGGCGGGATTTTCGGTCTTGTTGTCTGAAAGAACGTGCAGCTTGATCATATCAGTTTCTCCTGTGTCGTCCGCGGGTATCGGTCTTTAGGGTCTGCGGCCCGGTCTATTCCTCGTCATCGTCGCTGGCGAAGAGCCTGCCGAAGGGCATTTCGGGGGCGGAGCCGGGGCATTTGACCAGCGCCACGGCGACGTCGTTGACGTTGGTCCCGGTGGGGCCGGTGATGATCAGACCGCCGCTCTTTTCAAGGGCCGCGTAGGAATCGTTGTCCGCGAGGACGGCGTCGATGCTGACGCCCTGTTTTCTGAGGAGCTCAGCGGTGCTCCCGTCGGCGTAGCCTCCCGCCGCGTCGGTGGGACCGTCGGTGCCGTCTGATCCGATGCTGAAGACGGCGGTGTCGTCAAGGCCGTCTATGGCTCTCGCAGCGGAGAGGGCGATCTCCTGGTTCCTTCCGCCCTTTCCTTTGCCGGTCAGATGGACCACGGTCTCGCCGCCGGCGATGATGGCCATGCTCCTTCCCGCATGGGTGCGGAAATAATTGGCGATGCTGCCCAGAAAGCTCCCGGCTTCCCTCGCCTCGCAGCTGAGACTGTCGGTGAGGATCATGGGAAGATAGCCCAGCTGGCGCGCAGCCTGAGCAGCCGCGGTGCAGAGCTCGGTGACGCTGCCGGTTACCTCGTTTATGGTATTGTCGATCTGCCGGGGCAGCTCTTCTCCGATCAGGCTCCGGACCTTAGGGCTGACCTCAAGGCCGTATTTTTCGATGATGGCGATGGCGTCCGCCGCGGTGGATGAATCCGCGTAGCAGGGGCCCGAGGCGATCATGTCGGCGGGGCCGATGACGTCGCTGAGTATTATGGAAAAAACCGTCGCCGGGGCGCACAGGGCGGCGAACCTGCCTCCCTTGACCGCTGACAGCCTCTTTCTTATGGTGTTGATCTCGGTGATGGAAGCGCCGCAGGAGAGCAGCTGGCCGGTGACGTCCTGAAGCTCTTCGGGGCTCACCAGGGGCACCTCAAAGAGGGCGGAGCCTCCTCCGGAAAGAAGAAAGACCACCGTGTCGCCCTCCGTCATGGGCTTCACATACTCCACCACCCTGCGGCTGGCTGCGAAACCGTTCTCGTCGGGGACGGGATGACCGGCCTCAAAGCACTCGATCCGGGGCAGTTCCCCCTTCACGTGGCCGTATTTGGTGATGACCATGCCGTCCAGCAGCCTGTCCCCCAGGTAGTCGGACGCGGCCTTGGCCATCTGCCACGCGGCCTTGCCCACCGCGACCAGATGGACCCGGTCGTCCTCAAAATCGGCGTCCCCCAGGGCCCTTTTCACCGCCTCGTCGGGCAGGACGTGTTCGATGGATGCTTTTATGATCCTGTCAGCGTCTTCTCTTAAACTCATAAGCGCCTCCGTGCTTTTCGTTGCAATATTCAAGAAACAAGTATAGAATAGCAGAAAACGCGATAAATTCAAGAAGCCGCAAGGCTTCTCTCTGTTTGAAAGGAGAAAGGCATGAGCTATATCCCGACCCTTGAGGAGGCCAGAAAACTGGTCGCCGAGCACAACAAAGAGGCCTTCCACATCCAGCACGCCGAGACCGTTTCCGGCGTCATGGGCGAGTTCGCCAAGAAGTTCGATCCGGAGCGGGTCGAGTTCTGGCAGGTCGTGGGGATGCTCCACGATCTGGATTTCGAGGAATATCCCGAGCAGCACTGCATCAAGACCGAAGAGATGCTGAACGCCCTGGACGTGGACCAGGAGATGATCCGCGCCATCTGCTCCCACGGCTGGGGGATGACCGGTTCGAAGTACGAGCCTCAGGCCCAGATGGAGAAGGTCCTGTTCGCCGTAGACGAGCTGACCGGCCTCATCGGAGCCGCCGCCCTGATGCGTCCCTCCAGGAGCTGCAGCGACATGGAGCTCAAGTCCCTGAAGAAGAAGTTCAAGGACAAGAAGTTCGCCGCGGGCTGCAGCCGCGAGGTCATCACCGAGGGCGCCGAAAGGCTTGGCTGGGAGCTGGACGATCTGCTCCAGCAGACCCTGGACGCCATGAAGGCCCTGGATCTCCAGTTTTAGGACTGATCGGGGCACGGCCCAAGGCCACCGATCCGGTCCCACACGGGACGCGGCTTGAGGCGGCCCGGGATCCATAATACTGAACTATAAAACTTACACACCAGACCATCAGGACGTCCGGCTCTATGCTGCTGGGCGTCCGGTTTTCGAGGAAAACATGAACGAAAAGAAAATGACACCCCTGCAGCTCTTTCTTGTATTTTTCAAGATAGGCATATTCACCTTCGGAGGGGGCTGGGGCATAGTCGCCCAGATGCAGAACGAATTCGCGGAAGACAGAAAGGTCCTGGCTCAGGAGGATCTGCTGGACATAGTGAGCCTGGGGAGGAGCCTTCCCGGCACCATGGCGGGCAACGTCGCCTACCTGTTCGGGTTCCGCCAGGCGGGAGTCATCGGCGGGGCCGCAGCCCTCATAGGCATAACCACACCGCCCCTGCTGGTCCTTGCCGTCATAACGGTCTTCTACTCGGCCGCGAAGGACAACGTGTATTTCGCCGCGGCCATGAAGGGAGTCCGCGCCACCGTCGCCCCGATCATATTCTCAGCCCTGCTCAAGCTCTGGAAGAGCGCCTTCCCAAAGCCTCTGTGCTACGCCATCTTCGCCGTCGCGGCCGCCCTGTCCTTCTTCTTCAAGATCAGCGCCATCTACCTGATCCTGATGGGAGTCGTGATCGGCCTTCTCTTCGGGGGGCAAGCTGAGGCAAAGCCCGCCGCTGCCGGCCCCGCTTCAGGAACCGCGGCAGAATCAGCAAAGGACGGAAAGGAGGCGTCAAAATGATACTTCTTCAGCTTTTATGGAGCTTCACCAAGATAGGCTTCACCAGCTTCGGCGGGATCTCCATGATCCCCCTGATCCTGGACGAGATGAGCTCTCACGGCTGGATGACCGCCTCCGAGATCTCGGACATCGTCGCCATCGCCGAGATGACCCCCGGACCTCTGGGCCTCAACTGCGCCACCTTCGCGGGTATCAGGGTCGCCGGGATCCTGGGCGCCATCGCGGCCAACCTGGGCGTCCTGATGCCCACCTTCACCATCTGCGCCGCCGCGGCCTTCGCCTTTGAAAAGTTCCACAACAACCCCATCCTGAAGAAGATCATGGTGGGCGTTAGACCTGTGGGCCTGGGCCTGGTCACCGCGGTCATAGTCAACCTGATCCTGACCAATTACTACACTGACGGCAGCCTCGAGTGGATCTGCATCGCCATCGGCGCTCTGGCCACCGTGCTGCTCATAAAGTTCAAAGTGTCGATCCCCAAGATCATCGGCATCGCCGCCGTGCTGGGGATAATATTCCTCAGGTGAGAGCGGCTTTTCCGCCATATGACGAAGAGCGGGAGCGTCCCCATGACAGGGGGCGCTCTTTTGATATATGATGACAGGGCTTCTTTTTTTATCCTTCCGTGATATTATATAAACGTCCGAACTGTAAACGGAGCGGAAAGGAGAAGCGCCCATGAAACGATTCGCCGCGGCCGGCTTCATGTGCATAGACCATTATCCCCAGTTCCCCGACAGGAGCTACGTGACCGGAAACGGGGTCGACGTGCTGTTCAACCTGCTGGACATGAGAGACGACATCGAGCCCTCGGTCGTTGCCGCCCTGTCCGACGACAGCCTTGGCAGATGGGCGGTCAGCGAGTTCCAGAAGCGGGGCTTCGACATGAGCCGCCTCGACGTCATCCCCGGGGGAGCGACCACTGTATACGAGCTGCTCCTGACGGAGGAAGGCGACCGCGTCCATAACAGGGTGGAGCCGGGAGTCTTCAAGGACTACGTCTTTCCCGAGAGCTCGATCGAGTTCCTCAAGGGCTGCGATCTCATGCACACGGATCTCACGGGAAAGCTGATCGACCGGCTGCCCGAGATCGCCGCCGCGGGGACGAAGATCTTCTTCGACTTCTCGGTGAGGGCCCTGACCAGCCCCTTCACGGAAAGAGTCCTGCCGTATATCGAGTGCGGCCTGGCTTCCTTCGAGAACGACTTCGAGGGCGGCAGATGGTTCGCCCGGCACGGGGTCGAGGTGGGAGCGAAGCTGATGATCGCGACCTTCGGCGAGAAGGGCTCCCTCGCTTACGACGGAGAGCGCTTCTTCGATGCCGGGATCTGCCCGGCAGAGAGCGTCGTCAACACCGTGGGAGCGGGAGATTCCTTCTTTTCCGGCTTCATCTCCGGGTACCTGGACGGCGCTCCCACAGGCGAATGCCTGAAAAGAGGGGCCGCCCGCGCCTCGAAGGTGATACAGACCTGGAAGCCCTATCTTGAGCGCTGATACCGGGCGGCGGCGCCGGATCCGGGCAGCGTGTCCGGGGCCTTCCGCGGAAAGCCCGCTTCCCAAGTCCCAAAACCATACCGAATTGTATAAAACAAAGGAGATCTGCATGGTAATAGATATACACGCGCATCCGGTGCTCTTTGACGTGATAAACCCGGACGACGAGACCCTCAGCTTCAGGAAAAAGCAGCTGGGCGTCTACAAGTCGGGCCGGGTCCCTCTGGATTTCGCCCTGAGGCTGATGGACGACGCCGGCATAGACAAGACCCTGATACTGGGCGAGGATTACAGCGCCGACAGCCTCCGCCCCCTGGTGTCCAACGACGAGATAAAGACGGTGCTGGACGCCGCGCCGGGCCGCTTCATCGGCTTCGCCGGAGCGGATCCCAGAAAAGAGGATGCGAAGGATGAGCTGGAGCGGGCCTTTTCAAAGCTGGGCCTCTCGGGCCTTTACTTAAACCTTTCAAGGCTGCGAATGTTCCCCGACGACGAGAGGCTCCTGCCCCTCATGAAGCTCTGCGAGGACAGCGGAAAGCCGGTCATCTTCAACGCCGGCTACAGCTGGATGCCCGATACCCCGGCAAAGTACTCCGAGCCCGTCCGCTTCGAGGACATCGCCTGCGCCTTCCCGCGGCTGCGCATCTGCCTTTCGCACCTGGGCTGGCCCTGGCACATGCAGACCGTGATGATGCTGATGAAATACCCCAACGTGTACACCGACACATCGCTGGTCTACATGGGCACCCCGACCGCCTGGTACAGCCAGATCTTCACCAAAGAGATGGATATCGGCTGGCTGCAGAACTCCTTCGCGGACAAGGTCATGTTCGGCTCGGATCTGCCCCGCTGGCGCCAGGTGAGGGCAATGAAGGGCCTCAGGGACCTTCCGATCAGAAAAGACGTGCTCGAAAGGCTGCTCGGCCGCAACGCCGAGGAGTTCCTGGGATGGAGGGAAAGAGATGATCGTTAAGCTCTACGAAAAGCAGCTGGAATCGAAGAAGGAATTCGACCTGATACTGATAACCGACCAGGTGAGAGAAGCCGTCGCGGACAGCGGCGTAAAGGACGGGCTCTGCGCCGTCATCACCCAGCACACCACCACCGGCATAATGGTGAACGAAGGCCTGCCCGACGTCGAGAAGGACATCGAGATACTGCTCGAGAAGCTGGTCCCCCATGATGACCCCTACGTGCATACCCGCATGCTTCCCAGCTACGGCACCTGCTCGGGCAACTCCCCCGGGCATCTCAAATCGCTGCTGGCAGGCAACCACTGCCTCTTCCCCGTCATAGACGGAAAGCTGGTGCTGGGGCACGCCCAGGACATATACTTCGCCGAGTTCGACGGCCTGCTGAGAAGGAAGTATTACATACACATAATGGGCGAATAAGGCGGACGGACCGCCTGCCCGGATCAAAAGGGTGTGTTATGTAACATGCGCTTTAAATATCCCGATCGTTGAAATTTCAAGTCTTGAGGGCTTCTCCGCCGTCCGCGGGGAGGCCCTTTTTGCGAGGTCTGAGGCAGTTGACCTTTGGGCCCGTCCTCTGCTATTATTTTACCGTAAAGCATTTTTCTAATTATTGAAAGGAAAGAGCCATGAATATGAAAAGATACATATCGCTTTTGATCTGCCTGATGATGGTCCTTGGGACAGCCATGCCCTCTTTTGCCCTGCATGACTCGGTGAACGCCGGGCAGATATCCCCGCTCAACCGCTACGGCTGGATCGACGATGAGGGAGGCCTGCATCTGTGGGGGGACAACGCCCACGGCCAGGCCGGACAGGACAAATCTGTTCAATTCATCAGGGAACCAAAGAAGATCATGGACAACGTGATGGCCTTCGACCGGGGGCAGCAGCTCACCATAGTGCTGAAGACAGACGGGACCGCCTGGACCTTCGGCAAGGACTTCCACCACGGATATGAGTATCTGGAGCTTTACCGGGATTACTGGCATGCCGGCGACGAGACTCCGTACAAGGTGGGAGACGACGTTGTTGCGGTAAGCATAGGAAACGAAGAGCAGATTGGAATGCTCAAAAAAGACGGGACCCTATGGACCTGGGGGCTGGGGACCTGGTCTGATCTCGGATACAACGTTGCCTATCTTGATGACGAGTATTTCATGCAGGAAGGACAGTCCTATCCCAACGGGGTCCCAGCGACTTTCAAGTCATGCGTCGTCAAACCAAAGCAGATAATGGATGGCGTCAAGTCCTTCGCCATGGGTCAATACAACGGCATGGCGATAAAGAATGACAACAGTCTGTGGTATTGGGGCAACTACGGCGATCCGACCCTGAAGGTGGATCCCGACGCAGAGATACCCGGCCCGACCAAGCTCCTTGACAATGTGAAGCAGTTCTCGATCGGCTGGAACGGCTTCGTCACCGGCGTGGTCATGACCAACGGGCAGGCTTATTACTGGGGTCAGGCCACCCCCGCAGGTACAGTCGGTTTCAAGAACAGGAAAAAGTTCGCGGACAATGTGGCCAAGATCGCCGCATATGTCGACGATTCGGCTGATTATTCCAATAACAACCAGTTTTACGTCCTGAAGACCGACGGAAAGCTCTACGCGAAGAACGGCAGCGAGTTCATAATGGACGACGTAGCCGACGTCTTTTACGGAGTCGGATCATATGAGCTCCCCCTCACGGATGAGGACTGCCCGGACAGGACCTTCATCTTAAAGAAGGACGGCACCCTGATCCAGCGCATGACGGTCCGCGATGAGGCCCACAACTTCGCCGGATGGAACGACAAGGTCATCGCCACCGGCGTCGCTCTGCCCACCCAGCCCGTCAGCAGCCTCAGAGCAAAGGTCAAGCCCTTTGAGGACGTGTACAAGGACTATTACTACGGCGACGCGGTCCAGTGGGCCAAGGACCACGAGCCCGTCATCACCGACGGCGTGACCCCGACCCAGTTCGCTCCGGCAAAGACCGTGACCCGCGGCCAGGCCGTGACCTTCCTGTGGAGGGCCATGGGAGAGCCGGAGCCCGAGAGCTCCGAGAACCCCTTCGCGGACGTAGCGGAAGGCGCCTATTACTGCAAGCCGGTGCTGTGGGCCCTTGAGAACGGCATCACCGACGGCACCAGCGACACCACCTTCTCACCCGACAGCCCGGTGAAGCGGGGCCAGATGATCACCTTCCTGTGGCGCGCCATGGGAGAGCCGGGAAAGACCGGCGAGGGAGCCTGGTATCAGGACGCCGAGAACTGGGCAAGCGGCAAGGACCTTCTCTCGGGCACCGCGGGAGCCTACACAACCTCCGGAGCCTGCCCCAGAGCAGATGTGGTCTACTATCTCTGGGAGGTCATGGGAAGGGACTGATCCCTTGATATCTCAAGGCTGAACACTTGTTACGTAACGATTGATATCATAGTTTTGCAGCTTTCGGCGGGCGGCTGTCCGCCGAAAGATCTTTAAGCGGCGGGAGGCGTCAATGTCAGAACTGCTCTACAGGACCTTATCGGGCAAAAGGCCTCAAGGAATGCCCAACGTATATTTCTCGTGCCATCCGGACGACTTCGAAAAGTACTTCGAGGAATACTCCCTTAAGATACTCAGGATCCAGGACTGCGCCTTCTGGTACGAGTCCGACCCCCAAGGCGGATACGACCCCGAAGACCTTGACCTGCGCCTTTCCCAGATGCAGCTCTTCGTGATGCCCGTCACCACTAAGCTCCTGACGACGAAAAACCGGGCCATGGACGTGGAATTCCCCCTCGCCATGGAAAAGCACATCCCCGTCCTGCCCCTGATGATGGAGCAGGGCCTGGACGACGTGTTTTCCAAAAGATTCGGCGACCTTCAGTATCTGGCCCCCTTCAGCACCGACGACACGAAGAGGAGCTTTGACGAGGTGCTGACGACATACATCAAGGCGACCCTGGTCAGCGACGAGCTGGCCCAAAAGGTCAGAGCCGCCTTCGACGCGTATATTTTCCTGAGCTACCGCAAGAAGGACCGCCGGCAGGCCCAGGAGCTGATGCGGCTGATCCACAGGGACCCTGTCTGCCGGGACATCGCCATCTGGTACGACGAGTTCCTTGTCCCGGGAGAGGATTTCAACGAGGCCATCGCCAAGATGCTGGAAAAGAGCGACCTCTTCGCCCTGGCCGTGACTCCCAACCTGGTGAACGAGCCCAACTACGTCATGTCCACCGAGTATCCCGCGGCCCTCGGCCAGAACAAGCCGGTGCTGCCCGTGGAGATGGAAAAGACCGACCGCGCCGCCCTGGCCGAGCATTACAAGGCCCTTCCCCCCGTGGTCCCCGGCGAATTCGGCGACGAATTCAGGAGCGCCCTCCTGGGGAACCTGAAGAAGATCGCGGTCACGGCCAACGATCAGGACCCCGGCCACAACTACCTCATCGGCCTGGCCTATCTGGACGGCATCGACGTGGAGATCGACAGCGCCAGGGCCCTGGAGCTCATCACAGGCTCCGCCGAAGCCGGCGTCACCGAGGCCATGTCCCAGCTGGTCACCATGTACGAGACCGGCAAGGGCGTCAAAAGGGACTACTACCAAGGGATCGAATGGCGTAAGAAGCTGGTGGAAAGACTCAGGGAAGACTTCGAAGCAGAGCGGACAGGGGCGGGATCCCGGATCAAAAGCGCGCTGGCTCTGATAAGCGCTCTGGACAGGCTCGGACATGCCCAATACGATCTGAAGCTGCTGGATGACGCCGAAAAGACATACTGCCGGCTGAGGGATGCTTCCCAGATGATGATCGACTCCGGCGAATCCTACTTTTGGGGATACATGACCAACAGCTATACCGGTCTTGGCAACGTCGCGAAATTGAAGGGCGATCTTGCCGCCGCGCAGGAGCATTTTGAGAAGAGCCTTGAGATCTGCAGGCAGCTGGCCCGCGAAGAGACCTCCAACGAAGCGAAGAATCAGCTCGACCGTATCCATCTCGCAGAAAACTTCGTACATCTGGGTGATGTCGCCAAGGGAAGAGGGAAGCTGGAGCAGGCCCGGGAATATTACGAACAAGGGCTGGAGGTCAACAGGGCTCTTGCGGAAGACACCGGAGATCAGGGTTATTTTTACGACCTGACCCTCTATTACGAAAGGCTCGGAACCATCGCCTCCTCGATGAACGATCTTGATCTCGCTCTGGAATACCATAAAAAAGGTTATGAGATCGCCAAGGCCCATGCAGAGGAAGAAGGCGTCAGGAAAGACCGCAGCCTCTTCGTCAGCTGTGTCAAGCTCGGAGGGATCGCCGATGAAAAGGGGGATATCTCCGCCGCCGGCGAATACTTTGCCGAGAGCTACAGGATAAGCAAAGAACTGATGGAAGAGGAGGATACCGTCAAGTCCCATCGGGATCACGCTCACAGCTGCAAACTTATGGGCGTCGTAAGGAATAAGAGCGGAGATCCCGACGAAGCGCTGGATTACTACAAAAAAGCCTTTGAGATCTTCAGGTCTTTGAACGAACAGACCGGAACGGCTGAATCGCGGTACGATCTTGCCTCCATCTGCGGCGCGATCGCAGACCTGTTGTTTGAAGAAAAGGATCTGCCTCAGGCCCTGACCTATTACGAAAAGCAGGCGGAGATCATAAGGCCGCTGGCTGAAGAGACCGGTACCATCGAGTCCCGCATGGAGCTGTCCGACGCGTATCTGGGACTTGGTGACGTCTACGACGGGATGGGCGATCTGTCCGCAGCCCATGAGGAGTTTTTAAAGGCTTTCGACATAAGGACCCAGCTGGTGAAGAAGAATGAGGATCCCGAAGCCCGCAGAAAACTGGCTGTGTGCTGTGAAAGGCTCGGAGACAACGCCCGTTCGAGAGGCAGGCTGACCGAGGCAAAAGAGTACTATGAAAAGGATCTTGCACACTGTATTATCATGAGCCTGGGCGAAGAGACCTTAAGCATACGATATATGACCGCACTCTGCTACGAAAAGCTGGGACGCGTCAGATCCGACATGAACGATACCGCCGCAGCTTACGGGTACTACAAAAGCTGCGCTGCCATAAGAGAGGAGATCGTCAAAGAGTCCGGGTCGATCCAGCATCAAATAGATCTTTCGAGAAGCTATCAGGATCTTGGGGATATTTTCCAAATAACGGATAAGAAGGATCTGCCTCGGGCCCGCGGGTACTATGAAAAGGCATTGTCGGTCATGGAACAGCTGGCCGAAAGCTCACGGACCGCCGAGATCCGCAGAGGACTTGCGGTGTGCCATGAGAGGCTGGGACACAACGCCTATGATTCGGGCGATATACCCTCCGCATTCAAACACTTCAATGAATACTACAGATCGGCCAAAGAGTTCGCGGACGAGACCGGTACCATAGAAGCCAGACGGGATCTGTCCCTTGCTCTGGAGCATCTGGCAGAATTGGCACTGAAGCGAAACGACCTGCCTTCGATGAAGAGCCTTTGCAGCTCGGCGTTGGCTATAATAACGCAGATCGCCGAAGAGGCGGATTCGCCCCAGGCTCGCAGCGACATGGCCCGCAGCCTGTTTAAACTTGCCGCTATCAAAGCGGAGTTAGGCGAGACCGACCAGGCAAAAGAAGACTATGAACGAAGCATCGCCATCGGTGAGGGTCTGGTCGAAACGACCGAGATCCCGAAATACAGCAGAATTCTCGCCAACATTTATTACTATTACGCCAGCTTCTGCTGCGACCGGAACGATCTTATGACCGCGAAGAACATATTCCAACGCCTCGCGGAGCTCGGCAAACGCTCCGACGTCCCCCGGGTCCTGGAGCTGGCCGCCAAGGCGGAAAAGATCCTGAGGGAGAGGTTCTGACTAAACCGCTAGTTTTAAAAATATGCAGTAATACGGTCCGCATTCTTCCGGATGCGCTTGCGCGCTTGTATAACTGCAATTCATAATACGGTCTAATGACAGTAATTATAAAGACAATTGCATTGTCTTTTACTGCCCGGATCGCTGTTTTAAAGGACTTGGCCGTTCAATATTACTGCTATTTAAGGCCATTTTCTCTTACAGTTATAATCCTGTCTGCCCTTATGATGGATCATCAGCTATTCTCTATAACTATGATCTCTAAAATCCAATAATAGTTAGAAATCAGCGCAAAATATCTAAAAATGCATATATGTATGAGGCACAAGGATGGCAGCTGCTGATCGTACAGTGTATGCCGCAGAAGCAGGACATCGGACCGCAAAAACAGGCCGATCATATCTCGTTCAGGGCCAGTTATCAATGTTATCTTACGTGGAACACCGGACGATAGGGCAGGATCGCCGGGGCATTTCTGCCTTTGTGCATCCGCTCATGGCGGGCAGAGCAGCGCTCTGTAAAAATCGGGTGAAGACCCTCTGACCGCAGGCATGCCGGGTCTACGGGCCTCCTTCTTGTACATATTACTGACAATTCTCTTGATATACGTTATAATTTAGTCAGCGGTCACATTAGCCGCCAAAACTGTCATTTCGCTGGCTGCAGGCCCCGCGAACGGTAGCGGGCAGCCTGAAAACTTAAGGAAAGGCGCCGGGCGCCCAGGAGGAGACCATGAAAAAGTTCTTATCTCTGACGCTAGTTTTATCGATGCTCGCTTCCCTGCTCACCGGCTGCGGAGCGCCTAAGAATTCCGGTGATGACGTTCCCTCTTCAGGGCCCATCGCCACCACCTCCTACAAGACCCAGCTCTCCCCCGAAAACACCAAAGCCGTCACCGAAGGCGTCACCGTGGACGTTGGCGATTTCGTCCTGGACGGGACCGTCGATCTGACGGTGGCGAAAAAGCCCGCCGAAGAGAACGAAGACGAGGGCTATAAGATCCAGCCCTACGACATCTCCATCGGAGCTCTGAGCAAGCTGGACGACTTCATCACCATCCGCATCCCCTACGACGCGACCTACTGCGATGAAGGCCAGGATCCCGCCCGCTGCGTCGGAGCCAAGTACCTCAACGAAGCCTCCGGCCAATGGGAGGACGTCCTCTTCGAGGTGGACGCCCAGGCAAACGAGCTGGTGATCTACACCGACCACCTGTCGATCTACGGTGCCTTCTACGTCAAGGACGAGGGAAAGCGAAACGCACTGATCACCGACGTCCTCGGGTCGGGCCTTTACATGACCGACGAACAGACCCTGGCCTTCTCAAAGAAGATCGCGGGCGAAGAGCCCGGGACCCTTGATACCCTCGCGGATTACGCCGAAAAGGCCAGCGGCATCTTTTTCGACTACTCCGACAGGATCGACAACGCCATCAACGTGGCCACCCTGGGAGGCAGCGATCTTCCGCCGGGCCTCGATACGTCCATCCCCGACACCAGCCTCACCCTCTTCTCCGCCATCGGCTACATCGCCACCGCCAAGAGCATCATGGAGCTGGGCTATAAGCAGGCCAGAGGCCGCCAGGTGGACGACGGAGAGGTCCTGAACCTGATCAGGGACGTATCCAGCAAGGCCATAAGCTACGCCGCGGACAATTTCACCAAGGTGGGCTGCGAGGCCCTTTCCATAAGCATGGCGGGAGTCCTGATCATCGACAAGATGCTGACCGCCTTCGCAGAAGAAGCCAAAGCCACCAAGCTGGAGGACATCGCCTTCGTCTATCATCACTTCAACGAGAGCTTCGAGGGCTTCGGCCACAAGGTCATGAGGCCTAAGGACTGGAGGGCCAAGGTGATCCAGGTGCTGGAGGCCCATCCCGGGGACCCCGACAGGGCCATCAGCGCTCTTGAAGCCGGCTTCACCAAGTACGCCTCCGAATTCTTCTCACTCACCGAAGACCAGATGAGCGAGGTCGCCTCCGACGTCCCCAACGTCACAGTCAAGAGGATCTCCGCCTTCACCGAGGCGGAAAAGAGCCAGCTCATCGACGACTACATCGCCCATCTCAAGGACAAGACCATGCCCGCGGTCCTGACCAGCGTCCAGAACTACATGATCAGAAAGGTCGAGCTCCAGGAGCTGGAGGCCCTAAGCAAAGCCAAGGAATACTACAACACCCCCATCGCCATCACCCTGAAGGAGGAGATCCCCGAGGGCGGAAAGTCCCAGTTCACCGACTACAAGTTCCGCTTCGCTCCCCTGAAGGAAGGGACGGTAAAGAGCAGCTGGACCGGCAAATGGCCCGAGAACGGAGAGGTCAGGACCTCGGCCACCCTCATGGGCTTCTTCCTCTCCGGCCTGCCCCACACGGTGGAGTTCTTCAAGCCCGACGCGGATCTTGAGAAGGATCAGCCCGAGTTCACCGTGGCCTTCACCATTACCGTGCCGAAGATCGACATCCCGGTCTCAGGCAGGGAGCCCCTCACCGTCGAAGCCTTCATGGGCACCTGGGTGGATCCCGACGGATGCCGCACGATCCTGATCCAAAACGGCGGGAATGTGATCGAAAAAGAACCCGATCTCTCGTGGTACGGCGGGAGCGTGTCCTGCACCGAATAC
>JAFRQL010000133.1 GCA_017428655.1 Bacillota bacterium
AATATCAAAAAGATGGAAGGCCTTTACGATCAGGCCATGGCCGGCACCTTCAAAATGATCGACAGGATCGTAGCCCGGATCGAGGAGCTGCTGGCGGCCGGGGCGGAAGGCTCTTCCGGAAGCTCCTCGGTATCGTCCTTATCTTCGGGCAACGCCGATAAGCACGGAGCCTATGTCACGGAGCATGCGGAGGCGGTCCACGACAGGCCTTCGGCAAGACCTTCCTCATCATCCGTCCCGGAGAAGGAACTGATCCACAGGATGAGGCTCATCGATGAAAAGCTCAAGGCCGCAAGGGAGGACGAAAGCAAAAAAGGCGCCGAGGTCTCCGTCATGGGGACGATGATGGGCATGTCCCAGGTGGCCAGGATCCTGCTGTATTCCGCAACCGGGGCGGGAAATGACTCCGTCCTTAAGGCCAAGTACGCCAATGTTCTCGAATACGGTTATCACGTCGAGGAGAAGATACTGGGAGGCGGGAGGAAGATCAGCGAGGACAGGAGCTTTCTGGAGGCTCTCTCATCCGACATCTCCCACTTCATAGAGCAGGGGAACGCGGATTATCTGACCGAGCTTCAGAACGATATCGCAAGAGACAACCCCGAGGCGGCGAAGCTCTGGCAGCAGCACACGCCCTACGAGAACATAGCGTCCATACTGTTCGCGTCAATGATAGACGGAGAGCGGAGGGAGGAGCTGGAAAACTATCTCCCCGAATCGTCCGCCTGGTTCGATAAAAACATACTGAGCAATACCCTGGAAGAGGGTAAGAAAATGGTCAAAAGGAGGGAAAACGATGGCAGGTAAAACGATCGATACGGAAGCGCTCCGCAGCGTAAGGACGGCTCTGAGGACCTACCGCAGCGCGGTGATGTCCGACGTCAAGAAGATGAGGGACGCCGCCAAGGACTGCAGGGACAACCTGGGAAACGACGAATACTCCAAGCGCACCGTGGCCGATCTCAACGATTCGCTCAAGGATATCCTCGCGGCGATCGAAAAGGCGGACGAGCTGGAGCAGAAGATAACCAAGAAGATCGGTGAGCTCGAGGGAGGTGTCATCTGATGGCTTTGTATCCTATCAGCAGGGAGGGCGTGGAAGCCTTCAACCAGCTCAAAAAAGACCTTCAGGATCTGAACAGGGCCATCGAGGAGGAAGGCGAGAAGCTCCGCAGCAAGGTGAATTCCCTTGAAGGCGGCATCGGATACCTGACCGAGGACATCCGTGAATATCTCATGCAGATCCAGAAGAACGAGAAGGCAAGCTCCGTCAGCATCGGGACCGTGAACAAGCTCATAGAGCGCAGGGTCCAGCAGATCGAAGATCAGCTGGCGAAACGCCTGAGCTAGACCGCTGCAGTCATTTACAGACGCGCTTCACCGCGCGTCTTTTATGTTGCCATCGGACAGACGCTAATATATAATAGTATTGGTAAAAAATGTGCATCGGGCCTGAAGGTCCGGATGTCTGAACAGGCGTTATCTAAAAAACGATTTTCCAGGGAGGAAAACAAATGAGCGTTAATAACCCCGTACCCGGCGTCGGCGGAGAGCATTACGTCCCCTTCGAAGAGAGGACGGGAGAGAGCAGCGTGGTATTCTTCACCCGCGATCTTTCGGAGGAAGGCCTGAAGAAGATCTATGACAGAGTCGGGCAGGTCCTGGCTGGCCGAGTCGCTGTCAAGCTCCACACCGGCGAGATGTACGGTCCCAATATCATCCCCAGGCTCTGGGTAAAAGAGCTCTTGAAGGACAGGCTCCCCGAGGCAACCATCGTCGAGACCAACACCTATTACAAGGGCACCCGCTACACCACCGAAGACCATATCAAGACCCTTAAGGTCAACGGCTGGACCTTCTGCCCGGTGGACATCACCGACAGCGAGGGCGTCGCCGAGCTTCCCGTGAACGGAGGAAAGTGGTTCGACGTCGCCCACGTGGGCAAGACCCTTCCCGATTACGATTCCCTTCTGGTCCTGACCCACTTCAAAGGCCACACCAGGGGAGGCTTCGGCGGCTCCAACAAGAACATAGGCATCGGCTGCGCCGACGGCCGCATCGGAAAGAAGGAGGTCCATACTATCAAGGGCTCCGACAACATGTGGAGCATCGGCAACGAGGAGTTCATGGAGAGGATGACCGAGGTCACCAAGGCCGTTCTGGACAAGTTCGGAAAGCAGATCTGCTACATCAACGTCATGCGCAACATGTCGGTCAACTGCGACTGCGACGGCGTTGAGGCAGAGCCCGTCGTCACTCCCGACGTGGGCATCCTGGCTTCCCTTGACATCCTCGCGGTGGACGCCGCATGCGTCGACCTGGTCTACGCTCTTCCCGGCGGAGGCGGAAAGGATCTCATCGAAAGGATGGAGTCCCGCCACGCCATGAGGCAGCAGAGCTACATGAAGGAGCTGGGAATGGGCAACGACCGCTACGTTCTCGTGGACATAGATAACGACGACAAGGAGATCACCGCTGCCGAGGCGGTCAAGGACGTAAAGCCCGAGTGGGTCCCCGACAGGTTCAACGTGTTCTGGGGAAGGAACAGGCACTGAGATTTAAAGACGCGGCGCTCCGGCCGGTACCGGGGCGCTGCCGATGGAAACTGTAAAGAGGGGAAGAGGAGGTCGCGATGCTTCTTTTATCAAGAGACGATATCGTGAGGGTCTTTAAAATGCCCGACGCCATAGAAGCGGTGAAGACCGCCTTTGCCATGGTATCTTCGGGCAGGTGCGAGGTCCCGCTGAGGACTATGATACAGGCCCCCAAAAGAAACGGAGCCTTTCTCTTCATGCCCGCATACGCGGAGGATCTTGACCTGGCGTCCCTGAAATGCATAAACCAGTTCCCCGGCAACATCGACAAGGGTCTGCCCTCGTCGCCGGCCCAGGTGCTTCTGATCGACGGGACCTCAGGCCTCATGAAGGCCATTATGGACGGCACCACCGTGACCCAGCTCAGGACCGGGGCTGCCAGCGGCGCGGCCTTTGACGTGCTCGCCAAAAAGAACTGCCGCAGAGGGGCTCTCATAGGCACCGGCGGGCAGGCCGCCTCCCAGCTCACCGCTATGGTCTGTGCGAGAAAGCTCGAAGAGGTCAGGGTATACGACCTCAACTGGGAGCGGACAAGGGCCTTCGCGGAGCGCATGAACGATGAACTTGACTATTACGGTGTAAGGATCGTTCCTGTCAGGACGTCTGACGAATGCATAGAAGACGCCGATCTCATCATAACCGTGACTCCCTCCACCGTTCCGGTATTTGATGGGACGAAGGTAAAGAAGGGCGCTACGGTGTCCTGCGTGGGAGCCTACCAGTACCACATGCAGGAGCTGGATCCGGCTCTGCTCCCCAGGGCTTCCAAGATCTACTGCGATTCGGTGGAGGCAGTCCTCTCCGAATCGGGAGACCTGCTCCAGCCCCTCGACAAGGGCATCATCACGAGAGACGACATCACCGGCGATCTGGGGAACGTGATCCTCGGAAAGCTGGCGGGCCGCGAGAACGACGACGAGATCATCATCTTTGAGACCGTCGGAGTCGCCGCCCAGGACCTGGTCGCCGCGGCCAGGATATATGAGCTTGCCGAAAAGGCCGGCGCCGGCCTCAGGTGGGAATGAAGAAGTTTTAGCAGAACTGACATTTTTGTCAGTTGACCGGACGTATGCGTTGTGGTAATTTGTTACAGTAATTTACTATGGTGATCGGAATGGAGGACAGCAGGTGAAAGGCGTCAGACGTACTGTAGCGGTAATATTTGCCCTGATCGTCTTTTTTGCCATGCTCTCATCGGCCGTCACCGTCATCGCCCACGGGGATCACCAATGCACCGGCGCGGGCTGCCGGGAATGCCGCGTCATCTGGGCTGCCGCTCAGAATGCGAGAGCCCTCGGCGTCGTCCTGACCGCGGTTTTCCTGGCTTTGACCGCCCTGCGCGTAAGGATGGTCCGAAGGCTTAGGAACGCCTTCGCTCCGGTCCCCCGGACCCCTGTAAGATCAAAGGTACTGCTCCTGGATTAGATCTTTTGCGCTCTGTCCGGCGATTTCCCGCCGGGCCATGTTTTCGTGCGTTTAACGTTTAAGATCTATCCGGGAGTTTTTGTATGAAAAAAGCAGTTATATTTTTTGTCATCGCGGCCATGCTGCTCACAATGGCGGGCTGCGGGGCATCATCTTCTGATAATACCGATAAGTACAGCATAGCGGTCACCATTTTCCCTGAATACGACTGGATCCACAACATCCTCGGAGACAGGGCGGATCGGTTCGACGTCGCCCTTCTTCAGGACAGCGGCGCCGACCTTCACAATTTCCAGCCCGGGGCCGACGACATCGTGACGATCTCCACCTGCGACATGTTCGTATATGTGGGCGGGGAGAGCGACGAGTGGGCGGAGGACGCCCTGGCTCAGGCTCAGAACAAGGACATGATCGTCGTAAAGCTCATCGACGTCCTCGGGGGCGCCGTGAAAGAGGAGGAGCTGGTCGAGGGCATGGAGGATGACCACCATCATCACGATAACGACGACCACGACGAGGATCACAAGGACGAGCACCATGACGAAGACCACGATCACGAGGAAGAGCACGAGCTGGACGAGCACGTCTGGCTGTCCTTAAGGAACGCCTCCGCGGTCTGCGCCGTCCTCTGCGAAAAGCTCTCCGCCATCGACCCTGACGGAGCGTCCGAGTACGAGAAGAACGCCGCGGCATACATAGCGAAGCTCTCCGAACTTGACGGGGAATACGAGGCCGCAGTCAAGGCCGCCGCCCGGGATACCATTCTCTTCGCGGACCGCTTCCCCTTCAGGTATCTGGCGGAGGACTACGATCTTGATTACTACGCGGCCTTTTCCGGCTGCTCGGCGGAGACCGAGGCCAGCTTTGAGACCGTGATATTCCTGGCGGGCAAGGTGGACGAGCTGGGGCTCCCCGCGGTCCTGACCATTGAGTCCTGCGACGGAAAGATCCCTCAGACCGTCATAGACAACACCAAAAACAAGGACGCCAAGATCCTGATGATGGATTCCATGCAGTCCGTCACCGCCCGGGACGTAAAGGACGGTGCGGATTACCTTGCCATAATGAAAGAGAACCTCAAGGCGCTCAGGGAAGCCCTTGAGTAAGGAGCAAAAGCGATGGCCCTCATAACCTGCGCCGGACTGTCCCTGGGATACGAAGGCAGAGAGATAATCAAAGATCTGAATTTCACCGTGAGCGGGGGAGATTACCTGTGCATCGTCGGAGAGAACGGTTCCGGAAAGACCACCCTCATGAAGACGGTGCTGGGCCTCATACCGCCCATGGCGGGTTCTGTGGTCATGGGAGACGGCCTGAAGGCCGGTGAGATAGGCTACCTGCCCCAGCAGACCCAGGTCCAGAGGGACTTCCCCGCTTCGGTGAGGGAGATCGTCCTTTCGGGCTGCCAGAGCAGGCAGAAGGGCTTCTTCTACAAGGCGGACGACAGGGCTCTGGCGGACAGGAACATCGAGCGCATGGGCATAAAGGACCTGAGGGACCGGTGCTACCGGGAGCTTTCCGGCGGCCAGCAGCAGAGGGTGCTCCTGGCGAGGGCTCTTTGCGCCGCGGGGAAGATGATAGTGCTGGACGAGCCTGTGGCGGGGCTGGATCCCAGAGTCACGGCGGAGATGTACCGGCTGATAGAGGATCTCAACAAAAAGGACGGCATCACCGTGATGATGATCTCCCACGACATAGGGGCCGCCTTAAGATACGCGTCCCACATCCTCCACATCGGAAGAAGGGTGTTTTTCGGAACGAAGGAGGATTATATGAGCAGCGTCATCGGAAGAGAATTCATATCCCAGGGAGGTGAGGACAGATGAGCGCCGTATTCGCAAAGCTTGCCCTTTATCTGACCTATCCCTTCGTAAGATATGCCCTGATAGTGGGCGTCCTGATCGCCCTCTGTTCGTCGCTTCTGGGTGTGACCCTGGTGCTCAAGCGGTTCTCCTTCATCGGCGACGGGCTCTCCCACGTCGCCTTCGGCGCCATGGCCGCGGCTTCGGTCCTGGGGCTGACCAGCGAGATGCCTCTGGTGCTGACAGTGACGGTGATCTGCGCGGTGCTGATCTTAAGAGTGGGGCAGAACGCCAAGATAAAGGGGGATGCCTCCATCGCCATGATATCCGTCGGAGCCCTTGCCCTGGGCTACATGCTGATGAACATCTTCCCGACCTCGGGCAACGTGTCCGGGGACGTCTGCACGACCCTTTTCGGATCCACGTCCATACTGACCCTGACCCCCAAGAAAGTCCGGCTTTGCGTCGTCCTCTCCCTTACGGTCACCGCAGTGTTCATCCTCTTCTACAACAGGATCTTCGCAGTCACCTTCGACGAGGGCTTCGCCACCGCCAGCGGCACCAACGTGAAGATGTACAACCTGATGATCGCGGTCATCATCGCGGTGATCATCGTCCTTGCCATGAATCTGGTGGGGTCTCTTCTGATATCCGCTCTGGTGATATTCCCGGCGGTCTCCGCCATGAGGATGTTTAGAAGCTTTAAATCGGTGACCATATGCTCGGCAGTGATATCGGTGGTCTGCGCTTTTCTCGGGATCATCGTCTCGATAATCGAGGGGACTCCGGTGGGCTCGACCATAGTGATGGTAAACGTGGCGGCCTTTGCCGCGTCATGTATTGCAGGCAGATACCTGGGAGGTGTTTAGAATGAAAAGGATGACAGCCTTGCTGCTGGCGGCTCTGCTGGTCTTGGGCCTTTGCGGCTGCGGAAGCGAAAAAGCGATGGCAAAGACCGCGTCAGGCTCATCGCCGACGGTGTCCCAGATCATGGAGGACGCTTCAAAGAGCGGAGAAGGGTCAGGTGATACGAAGGAAGCTGCGGAATCCAAAGAAGAGACTGCGGCTGACGCAAAGGAGCCTGAGGCTTCGGATCCTGCCCTGGGGCAGGTCAGCACATCGGAGGCATCCTCCGGCGTTGACGTGGACCTTGCCGCCATGAGCTCGACCCTGGTCTTTGCCGAGGTCCAGAACATCATGTACGATCCCTACAGCTACGTGGGAAAGATCATCCGCATGAAGGGGACCAACCAGAACTACAGGGACAAGGACACCAAGGTCCTCTACCACGCCATCGTGATCCGTGATGCTACAGCATGCTGCGCCCAGGGCATAGAGTACCAGGTGGCGGAGGGCGGTTATCCCAAGAACAAGGATGAGGCCACCGTCGTCGGGGAATTCGAGCTCTACATGGAGGGGGACGTGATGTACTGCAGGCTCAAGGACTCGGTCATAGAAGAGATCGTGAGCAATGAAGGGGCGTAGCATCCCTCAGTTCCGGCTTTCTGGTCATTGACAGGCTGTATGTCCGGTGTTATCATATTTTTCATCTTGCGGCAGGAAGCCGCGGCAGCGCAGAAGCGCAGGCTTATTTCAAGAAACGTTTATTTTGCACTATGAAGGTGCGTAACTCCTGAAGGGGGCTTACGCATCTTTTTTTGTTCGTTCCTATCGGCGCAGGGCCTTGAACGGACAAGGAAACGGAGAAAAAATGCTGCTCAAACAAATAGGTGAATACTGGAATGACAGAGCCGAGGGTTATTCCCAGACGGTCCGTCAGCAGCTTGGAAGCGATACTGAGCTTTCCTACAGGCTGCTCTTAAGAAGAGGAGCGCCCAAGGCAGAAGGGCTCAACTGTCTTGATATAGGATGCGGGCCGGGTTTCTTTTCGGTCATTCTTTTTTCTGAAGGACATAAGGTCACATCATTCGATTATGCATCCGACATGCTCGCAAGAGCGTCCTCAAACATCAGTGAAGCTGGGTTTGTACCCTGTACCGTTCAGGGTGATGCGCAGGAGCTCCCATTTGATGACTGCAGCTTCGATTATATCGTCTCCCGCGACTGCATTTGGTGCCTCGAACAGCCTGAAAAGGCTTACTCCGAATGGATGAGGGTGCTGAAGCCCGGCGGAAGGTTCCTCGTTTCAGATGGCAACTACTACCTGTATCACTATCTGGAAAGCTACGCAAAGGAACGGCATCTAAGGGAAGAAGAAGCGAAAAGGACCGGAGGGAGAGTGACCCACGATACCTACGGAGTCGATCCCGAGCGTATAAACGAGATCGCCAAAGATCTTCCGCTCTCGAAGACCGAAAGGCCTGCATGGGATATAGACTGCCTTTCCTCGCTCGGATTCAGGAAGCTTCAGATCCAGACCGACAGCCACATATTCACAGATCCCGATACCGGAGAGGATCATATCCATACCGGTCATTTTGTCATCATGGGAGAAAAAACGGTTTGCTGAGATATATCGGAAGCAGAATGATCCAGCTGGTAATAGTACTTTTAGGAGTTACGTTCCTGACATTTTTCGTGACGACACTGACGCCCAGCGATGCAGCAGAGATGTATTACTACTCTAACGGTATAGTGCCGTCGGAGGAGCAGCTTGCTCAGACGCGCCACGAATTCGGGTTGGACCGTCCTTTTATCGTGCGCTATGCCGACTGGTTCGGAGGAGTGCTGCGGGGGGATTTCGGAGAATCCCTGATGGATTCTGAGTCCATCATGACGAAATATCTCAGAAAGCTTCCCAATACTCTCAAACTGACCGGCACTACCCTCGCGGTCGTAGTTTCGCTCTCCCTGCCGCTGGGGGCAGCTGCTGCCGTCTTTAGCGACCGGCTTCCTGATAATGTGCTGAGGCTCATCACATTCCTGGGCGTTGCGATGCCGGGATTCTGGACTGCTCTGCTGGTCATGTACTTTTTCGGAGTCGTGCTGAGAGTGCTTCCTGTCATCGGGACCGGAGACCTGAAGAGCATGGCTATGCCCGTGATATCTCTTGCGATACCGATGACCTGCTCATATACAAGGCAGGTCAGGACCGCAGTCCTGGAGGAGCTTTCGGGAGATTATGTCACAGGACTGAGGTCGAGGGGCGTAAGTGAGGCATCTGTGATCTTCAGACATGTCATGCCGAACGCGATGGTCCCTATAGTGAACATGCTGGGCCTGTCTCTTGGCGGAATGCTAGGAGGCTCAACGATCGTTGAATCGATATATAACTGGAAAGGCATCGGAAGCATGGTCGTAGGGTCGATAACCAACAGGGATTATCCGACCATTCAGTGTTATGTTCTTTGGATGTCGATCATATATGTCACGGCAAATCTTCTCGTCGACATACTTCATTATCTTATGGATCCTCAGCTGAGGATCAAAGAGCTGTCGAGGTGAGGTATGAAAGACGGCAAGAACAAAAGACTTTCGAAAAGAGCAAAGATAAACAGGCGGTTCTATATAATGGCAGCTGTCACGGTGATCTATGTGGTGCTGGCCCTTTTTGCGGACCGGTTTGCTCCATATGATCCGGTGGAGGCTGATCCCGCCATGTCACTCTGTCCGCCCAGTGCCGAGCACCTGTTCGGTACGGACAAGCTCGGCCGCGACGTGTTTTCCAGGATACTCTGCGGAGCAGGAACATCCTTTACCATGTCATTCATAATGATAACCTTTGTCTCAGTCCTGGGCACCTCTATCGGTATGCTCTGCGGATACTTCGGCGGGACAGTGGATACGGTTATCATGAGATTTGTAGACATTCTGCTTGCTTTTCCGGATACGGTATTCGCTATCGCAGTCGCGGGAATGCTCGGAGCGGGAGTGATAAATGCAGTCATCGCATTGGGGCTCTTGAGCTGGACCGGCTTTGCCCGTATGGCAAGAAGTCTCACGGCTTCGATAAGGGAAAGAGGCTTCGTCGAGCAGGCGCGTTTCAATGGTGCATCAGAAGTAAGGATACTTGCAAAATACATACTTCCCAATGTTATCCCTCAGATCGTGGTCATGGCTGCGATGAGAGTGGGGGGGACAATGCTTGCCCTGGCAAGTCTGTCCTATCTGGGGCTTGCGTCTCAGCCCCCGACTCCGGAATGGGGTGTCATGGTTTCCGAGAGCAGGGCATATATGCAGACCGCCCCGTGGATGATGATATTTCCGGGACTTGCCCTTTTTATCACTGTTGTAGTTTTTAATCTCTTCGGTGACAGCATAAGAGATTATCTCGATATCAAAAAGTAACAGTTCATCTACAGGAGGAAATGATGAAAAAAGGTAAAATCAGATTTGTTGCAATGCTGCTAGCACTCTTGATGACATTCGTTTTTGCCGGATGCGGAGCAAAAGAGGATGCCGCCCCCGTTCCTTCAAAGAAAGAAACAAATGCCTCCCAGTCATCTCCGGCTCCTGCTCCCGCAGCGAGCGAGCCTGCCAAGATCGAGCCTGCCGAGCCCAGACATCTTAACGCTGCGTCGCATATGGTCGGCACCAGCCTCGATTCCGCCGCAAATTACCAGGGATGGGTAGTGACCAGAGCCGGTATCGGCGAAACTCTCCTTAAACTTAATGATGCTGTAGAACTGGAAGGCTGCCTTGCCGACAGCTGGGAGTGGACGAACGACTATACGCTGAAGCTTCATATAAGGGACGGAGTCACGTTTCAGAACGGGAAGAAGCTTGATGCGGATTCTGTTAAAGCGTCATTTGAACGCACAGCAGAGATCAACAATCGTTTCCCGATGTATATCGATCTTAAGGAATTCAGGACAGACGGTGAGTATTTCATTATCGAGTCAAATTCCATGAACCCTCAGATGCTCTGGAATCTGGTCGAGCCTTGCTTCTGCGTCATGGACGTGACCGCTGCGGATCCTGTCAATGCTCCTGTCGGCACAGGCCCGTACAAGGTCGTATCATTTGTGGAAGATCATATCGAGCTTGAGGTTTACGCAGACTACTGGCGCGGCACCCCCGGACTTGACACGATCACATTCACAAAAATCTCCGATGCCCAGGCAAGAGTCATGGGTCTTCAGTCCGGTGAGCTCGATGTGACCGTTACCATAGACAATACCAACCTCTCGCTCTTTGATAACCCTGATTACAACGTTTCCCTGGTCACCGGGGCAAGGACCAACGTGGTCAAGATGAACAACAAGAGCAGGTTCCTCTCCAGCAAGGAGCTCAGACAGGCTATAAGCTGGGCTATCGACAGGGAGACCTATTCAAAGACGATCACCGGAGGTGAGGCATCGACCTGCATTTTCCCGTCGAGCACGCCTTTTGATGCCGGATCGATCAATGGTTATGGTTTTGATCAGGAAAAGGCAAGCAAGATCCTGGATGATGCCGGGATCGTCGATAAGGACGGAGACGGTATCAGAGAACTCAATGGCGAGAACATAGTTCTCGACTATTATCAGACTGCTGCCCATGGATCTTCCGAGGCAGGCCTCATCGCTCAGGCTATCCAGTCTGACGTCAAAAAGATCGGGATCCAGATCAACATCCAGTCAGCAGAAAATCTCTCCGAGGTCAGAAAGGCAGGAGCAGTCGATTTCTACTCCGATAACTCCAACACAGTTCCTACGGGAGACGGTCAGTATTTCCTGAACAATATGTATTCAAGCGCATCCGGTTCAAACTATACAGGATACTCATCTGCTGAGTTCGATGCGGTCCTTGATGAGTTCAACAGGACCTATGAGGCGGAAAAGCGCTATGAACTTGCCCATAAAGCTGCGCAGATCCTCGTTGACGATGCTGCGGACCTCTATGTGACCGCAGTTCCGATGAATACCGTATCCCGCAGCTATGTCAGGAACGCGGTACAGCCTACCATAGACTATTATATGCTCACCTGGGATTACACCATTGAAAAGTAGAACGGATGGGAAATATTCTCGAGATCAGAGACCTCAGCGTAATATATGATGAACGTGATACTGCGGTAAGAGGCCTGAACATGGACGTCCCGGAGGGCTCTGTCGTCGCCATCGTGGGTGAGAGCGGGAGCGGAAAGTCAACGGTCATCAGGTCTGTCATGGGACTTCTCTCTTCGGGGGCGAGGATCGCCTCCGGAGAGATCCTCTTTCATGGCAAAGACCTGGTACGTATGCCCGAAAAGCAGAAGCGCCTTCTTCGCGGGAGGCGCATGAGCCTGATATTTCAGGATGCGGCGGCGTCCCTGGATCCCCGTAAGAAGATCGGGTATCAATATGCTGAAGTTCTTTTGTCACACATGGATATTACTAAGGCAGAAGCTCTTGACAAGGCGGAAGAGACCCTAAGACACATATCGATGCCCGATCCGGGAAGGATCCTTGATTCCTATCCGTTTGAACTTTCGGGCGGGATGGTACAAAGGGTCGCCATAGCCATGGCAGTATCCATGGGTTCTGAGCTTTTGCTGGCAGATGAGCCGACCAGCGCACTTGATGTGACCATACAGATACAGGTCGTCGATCTTCTTATGGAGATGAAAAGAAGGTTCGGAACGACAATAATGCTTGTCACCCATAATATCGGCGTCGCGTCCTACATGGCCGATCTCATTGCGGTTATGAGGCATGGCGAGCTGGTCGAGATAGGAACGAGGGATGAGATCATCCTTGCTCCGAAGCAAGATTATACGAAGATGCTCATATCATCGGTGCCCGATATGGAGGTCACGGTTTGAACAAAAACGATATGATCCTTGAAGTCAGAGACCTGACGAAAGTATTTCCCGCAGGAAAGGGGAGGACTCTTAAGGCAGTAGACAGTATAAGTTTTACTGTTAATAAGGGTGAATGCCTCGCCGTAATAGGAGAGAGCGGATGCGGGAAATCGACGCTTGCCAGGCTCGTGACCGGAGTCGAAAAGGCTACCTCGGGGAGCATACTTTTCATGGGAGAAGACGTGGCAAACGCAGGCAGACGGGAACTCAAGGCAATGAGAAGGAACATGCAGATGATCTTCCAGAGCCCGGTCAGTTCCGTCAGTCCCCGCATGACCATCGGGACCTTTCTTCTGGAGCCATACATCAACTACGGCATCTGCTGCCGGCAGGAGGCTCAGGAGAGGATATCGGAGCTGCTTTCCAAAGTAAGGCTCAACGATGACTGCCTGAGAAAATACCCGCACCAGCTTTCCGGAGGGGAGCTTCAGCGTGTCTGCATCGCAAGAGCGTTCTCATTGGATCCGAGGCTTTTGGTCTGCGATGAGATAACCAGCGCCCTGGATGTTTCGGTGCAGGATGACGTGCTGCGGCTCTTTCACAGCCTTCAGACCGGCTCTGGGATAGCATGTCTTTTCATATGTCACGATCTTGCCCTCGTAAGCAGCTTTTCGGACAGGGTAATGGTCATGTATCTCGGTCAGACCGTTGAGATAATCGACAGCAAAAGGCTCGGAAGAGATGCCGTCCACCCTTATACAATAGGACTGCTCAGATCCATGCTCTTCGTCAGTTCGGACAGGAACAAGCCGCTTACGGCTATGAAAGGGGAGCTTCAGAGCCCGGTAGATATCCCTGAAAACTGTCATTTCTGCACCAGATGTCCGTATGCGGAAAAAAGATGTTTTTTGGAAAGACCGCAATTAAGGGAAGTGGAGACAGGGCACCTTGCCGCCTGTTTCAGGGTATGATCCGAAAGCATGTTTTTATTTTAGAAGATCGGGATCCAAAAGGATCGTCAGGAAAACTGGCCGCTGTCAGGCCGGTTTTTCTTTTCATCTTCTTGCGGCATTTTATGGCAGAGGATATAATTGTCTACGGCAGTTAGTCCGGCGGCGGCTTTGCTCCGGTGCCGGTCGCGGAATGACTAAGGAGGTCATCATGGCAAGGATCAAGGCAGGGGACAAGTTCCCCAATTTCGAGTTCAAGACCGCATACAAAGAGGGGGTCCACGTATACGACGTCCTCAAGGGCAAGACTATATTCTGGGTGCTGCGCTACATAGGCTGCACCAGCTGCAACTTCGACGTGGCGATGATCGCGGCGGATTACGACAAGTTCACCGCTAAGAACGCTCAGGTCTTCGTCGTGATGCAGAGCGATCAGGAGCATCTCAAGACTGATCTCGAGAAGAGACCAATCCCCTTTGAGATCATCTCCGACGACAAGATGGAGATCTACAAGGCCCTGGAGATCCTTCCCGCAAAGGACAAGGAAGGCCTGATGAACGGACCCGAGTACATGGCCAAGTTCATGAAAAAGCGCGAAAAGATCCAGGAGATGGGTCTGACCCACGGCGATTACGAGGGCGACGAGCTGCAGCTTCCCGCTTTCTTCATCGTTGAAGAGGACGGAACCGTTTCCTATGCCCACTACGCCGAATCCATCGCCGACATGCCCGAGGTAGACGAAGCAGTCGCGATGCTCTAGACCGATGACCCTTATCCTGCCCTTCGGACACGCATCCGGGGGCAGGGCGTACCCATAAAGAAAAAGGAACAGAAACCAAGACCCATGGAAACCATCAAACTCGCAGAAAAGTACAAAGACGAGATGATCCGGACCAGAAGGACCATCCACATGAACCCTGAACTCAGCAACAAGGAGTTCGACACCACCGCCCTCATCAAGGAAAAGATGGCCGAGTTCGGCATCGAGACCGTCGATATCGGCATGAAGACCGGCGTCATCGGCATCATCAGGGGCGGAAAGCCCGGAAAGACCATCGGCATCAGAGAGGACATCGACGCTCTCCCCATGCCGGAAGAGACCGGACTTCCCTTCGCCTCTAAAAACGAAGGCGTGTGCCACTCCTGCGGCCACGACATCCACACCACGACCCTCATCTACGTCGGAAAGATCCTCAACGAGATAAAGGACGAGCTCTGCGGCAACGTGATGCTCATCTTCCAGCCGGCGGAGGAAGGGGGCGGAGGGGCCTCCCAGATGGCGGCCCACAAGTACTACGAGGTCATGAGGCCCGACATGTACATCGGACTTCATGTATCCCCGGCCATCCCAGTAGGCTCCATCGGAGTCAAATACGGAGCCTCCGGCGGTTCTGCCGACACCTTCAACATCACCGTCACCGGAGTCGGTGGCCACGGCGCCCATCCCGAGAACTTCGTGAGCCCCGTCACCATCGCGGCCTACCTGATCACCCAGATGGAGACCATCCTGGCCCGCGAGAACGATCCCAGAAAGCCCGCCGTCCTCACCGTGGGAAGCATCCACGGCGGCACCAAGGGCAACATCGTCCCCGACCAGGTCGTCATGCAGGGCACCATGAGGACCCTTGACGCCCAGCTTCGCACCGACATGAAGGCGGCCCTCAAGCGCATCGTCGAGGGCTGCTGCGCGACCATGAGGGGCAAGGGCGTCCTGGAGTGGGAGAGCGACGGAGTGCCCGTCCTCTATAACGACGAGACCGTCACCCAGTGCATCTACGACGCCGCTGCCAAGGTCATCGGCGAGGACCATATCGTCATCGGAAAGCAGCCTTCCATGGGTTCCGAGGACTTCTCGGTATTCTTCGACTACGGCCCGGGAGCCCAGTTCTCCCTCGGCACCCAGACCCCCGGAAAGCCCGAGACCGCCTACGGCATCCACAATGCCAGGAACGTCTTCGACGAGGACTGCCTGCCCGTGGGCGTCGCGGTCATCGTTCAGGCCGCCAGGGATTTCCTGAAGTAGTTTCAAGCTATTTTTACCGGCGGATGCTCCTTTTCCGGGGCATCCGTTTTTGTATCCTGCCATCGCCGGGAAGAGGGTACCGCCCCCCGCAAAAAAGTTATCGGGTATTTTCCAGATAGACCTTGCATTCCGTACACTTTTCCTGTATAGTCCAATTTGCTGAAATTTTGGATGGCGCCTCCAGCCGAACACACGGACGCGCCTGACGGCCCGGTATATCCGGCAGCTGACCAAAGGAGAGTAAGGACTTCTCTCTCAGGGCCGCACGTTCGATCAAGGCGGCAAGACCTGAAATAAGACGTGGTTCCCGCGGCATGGCGGGGGTACCGATCAGGAGCTGATAATTCCCGAAATGTTCAAAAACAAATACTTTAAGCTTGAGGCGGATATGAGGAGCTCCGCCGCGCAGACCTTGTGTGTCAGGCCTGCAGAGACTATCGAAAGCTTGGTAAAAATGACAGTTGATATCCTTAGCTCAGAGGCCGCGGCCTTGGGCTGTTTTACGTTATAAGAGGAGAAAGCAATGATAGAGATCAGAAATCTGACAAAAGAGTACGAGAACGTAACTCCCCTGAAGGATGTCAGCGTTACCATAAACGACGGTGACGTCATCGCCGTGATAGGGCCTTCAGGCACCGGCAAGTCGACCCTCCTTCGCTGCATCAACCAGCTGGAGACTCCGACCTCCGGACAGATCATCGTCGACGGCCAGGACATCACCGCTCCGGGCTGTGACCTCAACGAGGTGAGGAAAAAGATGGGCATGGTCTTCCAGAGCTTCAACCTCTTCGGCCATCTCACCGTCCTTGAGAACATCATGAACCCCCAGATCACCCTGCTGGGCAGGAGCCGCCAGGAGGCCTACGACAAGGCCATGGAGCTCCTGGACAAGGTAGGTCTCTGGGCAAAGGCTCTCAATTATCCCGACGAGCTCTCCGGCGGACAGCAGCAGCGTATCGCCATCGCCAGGACCCTGGCCATGGACCCGGAGATCATCCTCTTCGATGAGCCCACCTCCGCTCTGGACCCCTCGATGATCGGAGAAGTCCAGTCCATCATCCGCATGATCGCCAAGACCGGCCGCACCATGATGATCGTCACCCACGAGATGGATTTCGCCAAGAAGATATCCAACAGGGTCCTCTTCATGGACGGAGGGAACATCTACGAAGAGGGCACTCCCAAGGAGATCTTCGAGAACCCCAAGAAGGAGAAGACCATCCGCTTCATCAAGCGCCTCACTTCTCTTACCTACCGCATCGAGAACAGAGACTTCAACTTCGAAGCCCTGGCCGACGAGCTGCAGCTCTACGCAGAGAAGCTGCTCATCGAGAACGACCGTACTTCAAAGATCCAGATCGCTCTGGAGGAGATCTGCGTGAACAATATCTTCGGTTTCGAAGGGGAGCCCAACATCTACGCCAGCATCGACTATTCCGAGAAGAGCGATATCCTGACCCTGGAGCTCAAGTACGCCGGAGAGCACTACGACATCACCACCTCCGAGAACGTGCTGTTCAACTCCATCCTTCAGGAGCCCACCACCACAGTCGTGGACGAGGTCATCGAGAATTCCACCAAGTGGTACAACAATCATACCGCTATCAGCCTGAGATGGGAGGACTAAGCCATGAAGAACAGAATTAACAAGATCATAGTGCTGATCCTTTGCCTCGTCATGGCATTTCAGGCGGTCGCATTCGCTGACGGCGAGACCCAGGAACAGGAGATGATCCCCAAGAACGGGATCACCACCATCGACGAGCTCCACGGCAAGAGGCTGGGCGTGCAGACCGGTACCCTTTACGAGCAGGCCATAGGCTGGCCCAAGGAAGAGACAGACAAGTTCGAGCAGTACAAGATGCCCAACGACATGCTCCTTGCTCTGGAATCCAACAAGCTGGACGCCTACCTGATCGAAGAGGTCGGCTTCTACGCCCAGAGATACGAGCATCCCGAGCTTATGCGCCTTAAGGAAAAGGCCGGAGAGAGCCAGTTCGCCGTCATCGTCGGAAACAACGAGAAGCAGGACGTGCTCTTCGCCCAGATGGAGGAGTTCATCGCCGAAGGCAAGGCCAACGGCTGGCTGGACGGCCTCTACGATTACTGGGTCAGGAACTGGAACCCCAATACATGCAAGATCGAGACCATCCCCGAGACCACAGGAGAGAACGGCGAGGTCATCATCGCCATCGAAGGCGGATACGAGCCCTTCTCCTATGAGAGCAACGGCCAGTTCGAGGGCTACGACGTGGAGTTCATGATGAACTTCTGCGCCAAGTACGGTTACACCTGGAACTTCCAGGCCATGGAGTTCGACGCCATCGCCGTCGGCGCCATCGCCGGAAAGTACGACTTCGGCATGAACATCGTCGTCGACGAGGAGCGCGCCGAGGATTCCGTCCTCACCGACTGGTACTACGTCTGCGACCTGGTATTCGTCGTCGAAGGCGAGTACGAGAGCGACATGGGCTTCTTTGAGAACATGGCCTATTCCTTCGAGAAGACCTTCATCCGCGACAACCGCTGGAGGCTCTTCGCCGAAGGTATGGGAAGGACCCTGCTGATCACCGTCATGTCCATCATCCTGGGCACCGCTCTGGGCTTCGCGGCCTACATGGCATGCCGCCACGGAAACAAGGTCGCCAACGGCATCACCGGCGTGATCAACTGGCTCATCGAAGGCATCCCCACCGTCGTCTTCCTGATGATCCTTTCCTTCGTCATATTCGGAAAGACCCAGCTTTCGGGCACCCTGATCTCGATCATAGGCTTCTCGTTCATCTTCGGCTGCGGCATGTACGGCATGCTGAAGGTTGGCTTCGGAGCGATCCACAAGGGACAGTTCGAGGCTGCCACCGCCCTGGGCTACAGCGATACCCAGAGCTTCTTCAAGATCCTGCTGCCCCAGGCGGCCCAGCACTTCCTGCCGATCTATAAGAGCAACGTGGTGTCCCTGATCAAAGAGACCTCCGTAGTCGGCTATATCGCCGTCATGGATCTGACCAAGATGGGCGACCTGGTAAGGAGCCGCACCTATCTGGCCTTCTTCGCGCTGATCGCCGTCGCCGTGCTCTACTTCGTCATGGAGGCCGTTCTGGTCGCCATCGTCAACAGGGTCCAGCTCAGGATCGACCCCAAGCGCCGCTCAAAGGAGAAGATCCTCGAGGGCATCGTCGAGAAGGAATAAAAAAACATCAAAAGACCTTTCAGGAGCAGTCCTTTTCGGACTGCTCTTTTGTAATATTTCAATTGGATAACGAGCATGGACAAGAGGGGCATGGGACCCTATAATAGCAGTAGGGAAGGGCCTGCCTCAGCGGGCCCGGGATCAAAGAGATAAAAAACAACAGGAGAAAAACGATGAAAACCAAAAAGAGAATGATAATGATCGCCATGATCCTTGTCCTTGCTCTGGCCCTGGGAGCCTGCGGCAAGAAGAAGGAGCAGGCAAAGCAGGATCCGCAGCCGGTTCAGCAGGGCCAGACGCAGCCTGCCCAGCAGGGGAGCCAGGAGCAGAGCGCTCCCGCCTCTCAGGAGAAGAAGGACGACGCCCAGCAGGGCAAAGGGGAGAGCAAGCCCGCCCAGTCCAATACGTCTAAGGACCAGACCATCCCAAGGAATGACTCCGTGTTCAAGGACTTCCTGGCCGGCAACGAAAAGGTCGGCGTCTTTGAAGCCTTCGCATCCGACGTCAGGATGCTGGGCGCGGATTACAAGACCGGGACCTTCATGTCCATAGACGAGCTCGCCAAGGTATGCACCAGCGAGATGACCGAGGCATCAAAGCCTCAGATCAGCTGGGCTCCGGTGGAGGACAGCGATTCCTACGTGATGTCCATGGTCTTTACCATGGGATCCGAGGACTTCACCCAGTATTACGTCATCAGCGACAGCGGCAAGGGACTGTCCCTGGACTTTGCCATCGACGGCTGGTCCCGCAGGACCCCGGAGATCAATATCCACGGAGTGGTGAAGGACTTCGGTTCCAACGGCGCCGCCTCCCATTCCAGCGCGGTCTGGGTCCCGGACAAGGGAGGGGCCTATCATCTGATCAGCGAGACCGACGAGGTCGGCGACGGCTTCAGCCTCTATGACAAGAAGGGCGAGCCCAGGACCGGGATCAACCAGGTCATGGAAGCGGTCTACGCCGACAAGAGCCTGCCCACCGACGGTCTGGTGTTCGGAGTCACCGTGTCCGAAGGAAAGGACTATTACTACTACAGCCGCCCCAAGCTCACGGCAGCCGACGTCAAGGCCATCGACGCAGTCGCGGCCAAGTCCGGCTTCACCTTCGCGGGCCTGGGCGAGATCCGCAAGGTCGTAAAGGCCAACGCCGCGAAATACGGCGCGGAAGAAAAAATGGAAGCGGAGAAGCTCATCGAGCTCAAGGCCCAGTAATATTCTAAAGATCCCTCAGATCCGCCCGCCTGCCGGTCAAAATAGTTTTTCCCGGCAGGCTTTTTTGTTGGACATTTGATGGACA
>JAFRQL010000011.1 GCA_017428655.1 Bacillota bacterium
ACATCCCGTACAAGAGGACCGGAAAGCTGGTGGTCGGCTTTAACGACGACGACAGGAAGGCCCTCGAAAAGCTCAAGGCTCAGGGTGAAGCCAACGGTGTGCCCGGGCTTGAGATGGTGGACAAGGCCTTTATAAAGGAAAAGCTTCCCTTCGTGGAGGGAGAGTTCGCCATGTGGTCCGCCTCCACCGCCATACTGAACCCCTTCATCTATACCGTCGCTCTGGCGGAGAACGCCCAGAAGAACGGCGCGGAGTTCTTCTTCGATACCGAGGTAACTTCCATCGTTGATGACGGTAAAGTGTATACTGTCAACTCAAATGAAAGATCCTTCCGCGCGCCTTATCTGATCAACTGCGCGGGGCTGGGAGCGGACAGGATATCCCGGATGCTCGGTATAGACGAATACACGATCTATCCCTGCAAGGGCGAGTATTACGTTCTGGACAGGAGAGCGGGAGAGATGCTTACCATCCCGGCCTATCCTGTGCCCAATCCCAAGGCGGGAGGCCTGGGCATCCACATCACCCCGTCCCTTGAGGGCAACGTGTTCATCGGGCCCAGCAACGAATACATCGACGATCCCGACGATTACGCCGCGGAGAAGGACGTGATGGACATGCTCCTTTCCGACGGCGGAAGGATCTTCCCCCACATCAGAAGGGACCACTTCATCAGGAACTTCACCGGGATCAGGCCCAAGCTGGTCTCCAAAGAGCAGGGCGGCTTCCACGATTTCGTCATCGAAAGAAGGGCGGAGGCGCCCAGGGCCATCAATCTGATGGGCATCGAGTCCCCGGGCCTTACCAGCGCGGTCCCCATCGCGAAAGAGGCGGTGAGGCTCCTGCAGGAGGTCCTTCCCATGGAGCCCGATCCAACCTTTGACCCCTACCGCAAAGGCATCGTGACCTTCAGGGACAAGACTCCGGAGGAGCAGGCCGCACTGATCGAGAAGGATCCCGACTACGGCGAGATCGTATGCCGCTGCGAGACGGTGACCAAGGCCGAGGTGCTCCAGGCCATCAGGAACCCCCTGGGGGTCCATACCATGACCGGCGTCAAGTACCGCTGCCGCACCATGATGGGCCGCTGCCAGGGAGGCTACTGCCAGATGAGGGTCGCAGCCCTTCTAATGGAGGAGACCGGCATGAAGCCCGAAGAGGTCCGCTACAACAAGACCGGGGCCTACGTTTTCACGGGAAAGGTCAGGCAGATATGATAAAGAAGATACACAGGAGGGCGGTCGTCATAGGAGGGGGCCCCGCGGGGCTCGCCGCCGCCATCGCCATACATGACAAAGGCGTAGAAGACGTGATGATCCTGGAGAGAGAGCCTAGGCTCGGCGGGATCCTCAACCAGTGCATCCACGACGGCTTCGGACTTACCCGGTTCGGCGAGGCCCTGTCCGGGCCCGAATACGCTGGACGCTTCATCGATCTGGTGAACGAAAAGCGTATCGAATATCTGACCGACTGCATGGTCATCGGGCTGACCCCGGAAAAGGTCATCACCGCGGCGACCAGGGAAGGCCTCCTTGAGATCAGCGCCGACGCGGTGATCCTCTCCATGGGATGCCGCGAAAGGCCCAGAGGCGCCATGTCGATCCCCGGGGACAGGCCTTCGGGAGTGTTCACGGCAGGAGTCGCCCAGGCCTACATCAACAAGCAGGATCTGATGATCGGTAAAAGGGCGGTGATCCTGGGCTCCGGCGACATCGGGATGATCATGGCGAGAAGGCTCACCCTGGAGGGCGCCAGGGTCGAGGCGGTCTTTGAGATACTGCCTTATCCCAGCGGCCTTCCCAGGAACATCGAGCAGTGCCTCAACGATTTCGGTATCCCCCTCTATCTCAGCCACACGGTGACCCGCATCAACGGCAGGAAGAGGCTGGAATCGGTGACGGTCAGCGAGGTGGGCCCCGACATGAAGCCCATCCCCGGCACCGAGAAGATATGGCCCTGCGACACCCTGATCCTTTCGGTGGGACTGATCCCGGAGAACGAGCTTTCCCTTCAGGCGGGGGTGGAGCTGGATCCGGTGACCAGAGGACCGGTGACCGACGAGAACTGCCAGACCAGCGTCCCCGGCATCTTCGCCTGCGGAAACGTTCTGCAGGTCCACGATCTGGTTGATTTCGTGTCTCTTGAGGCGGAATCCCTGGCGGGGCCGGTAAAGGAATATCTTGACGGCGGGCTCCCGGACTGCCGCATACCGGTCGAAGCCGGGAACGGCGTGAGATATACCGTCCCGAGAAGGATCAGCGGCGGAAAAGACGTGACCCTGTCCTTCAGGCCCTCGGCTCCAATGAGGGAAGTCTGCTACGAAGCCTTCCAGGACGGCAGGGTGGTCAGCAGGCTCAGGCTCAAAAAGGCTGTCCCCGCGGTCATGGTACACATGGATATCAAAGCATCGGAGCTCAGGGGCGAAGGCCCCGTAAAGGTGGTGGCAAGGATTGAAGAGTGAATACATCTGCACGGTCTGTCCCAACGGCTGTGAACTGAGCGTTGAATACGAAGGGGAGACCATGATCTCCTGCACCGGCAATCTCTGCAGAAGGGGCTTTGAGTACGCGAAGAGCATGATTACCGACCCCATGAGATCGGTGACCTCGTCGGTCCTGGTGGAGGGGGGCGTCATGCCTCTGGTCAGCGTTAGGACCAGCGCGCCGGTCTCCAAGAAGCGCATGTTCGACGTGGTGGACGTGGTAAAGTCCATGAAAGTCAAGGCTCCCGTGGCCATGGGACAGGTGCTCTGCGAGAACGTCCTCGGTCTTGGTGCTGATATCATCGCGACCAGGACGGTGGAGGCCGCGGAAAAGTGACCTGACCGGAGCATCTCAGGATCATTCTGATAACAGGCGGGTGGGCAGGACTGCTCATCCGCTTTTTTTATCCAGGCGTTTCACTAATAGAGGAGAGTGAGCATAAGCATCGCCGAAAACGCTTGCAATTGGCGGCTTGCCATGATATTATACTGCGCATGCTTTTGTTTGGACGGAGATATAGATGGAGACAGAACTGAAATACGGCATCCCCTCGAGAGAAAAAGCGGATGCCATCTGGGAAGAAGCCTTCGTATCGCCTTATTCCGACAACTCCACCGCGGAGAAGGTCGTGATGAAGGCCGTGTATTTCGATACCGAAGACAGGATCCTCTCAAAGAACAACGTGGCCGTCAGGGTCAGAGCGGAGGGCGACATATCCTTCGCCACTCTGAAATGGGGCGGAAAGGCCGAGAACGGTCTTCACGAGAGGGGAGAGATCAACATCCCGGTCAGCGGAGAGGAGATCTTCATCCAGCCTCCGGTGGACATGTTCAAGGAGAGCGAGGACGGAAGGCGGCTGATGGATCTCATCGGAGACCGCAGGCTGGTAAATCTTCTGGAGACCCGCTTCCTGCGCCGCCGCATCAAGGTCCATTACAACGAGAGCATAATGGAGATGGCCATCGACACCGGCAGCATCATCACCGACGCCGGCACCGCGCCCATCCTGGAGATGGAGCTGGAGCTCTACCTGGGAGAGACCGAAGACCTGATCGCCCTCGGCGACCTGATCAGGGAGAAATACGGCCTTGAGCCTGAAAATACTTCAAAACTTGCAAGGGGGCTGGCAATGCTTTCCCTTGAAGATAATAGATAATAATGATATAATAACTAATTGTCTTGTAAAAGGCATGATAGGAGGATAAACATGACTGCCGCATTAGTTAGCAAGGAAAACAACGAAGCAAAGTTCACCATCACCTTTACCGGCGAAGAGTTCGACGCAGCGACCCAGAAGGTATATCTGGCACAGCGCGGAAAGATCATCGTAGACGGATTCCGCAAGGGCAAGGCTCCCCGCAGCATCATCGAGAAGAGATACGGCGAGGGCGTGTTCTTCCAGGACGCCATCGACGACATGATCAACGAAGCCTATCCCAAGGCCCTCGAAGAGCTGGACATCGATCCTGTAGGTTATCCCAACGTCGATTTCGGTGAGGAAGAGCTGGGCAAGGGCAAAGGCTTCACCATCACCGTGACCGTTCCCGTCGCTCCCGTTGTCGTCCCCAAGGACTATAAAGGCGTAGAGGCAGAGAGAAAGATCAGGAAGATCACCGATGCCGACATAGACAGAGAACTCGAGGCTGAGCAGAACAAGAACGCAAGGCTCGTAGTAGCGGAGAGAGCCGCACAGAACGGCGACACCGTGATCCTCGATTACGCAGGCTTCGTAGGCGAAGAGCAGTTCGAGGGCGGCACCGCGGAGAACCAGAGCCTCAAGCTCGGTTCCGGCCAGTTCATCCCCGGATTCGAAGACCAGCTGGTCGGAGTTTCCGCCGGCGAGAAGAAGGACGTCTGCGTCACCTTCCCCGAGACCTATCATGCTGAGAACCTGGCAGGAAAGGACGCCGTCTTCCACTGCACCGTACACGAAGTGAAGACCGAGGAGCTCCCCGAGCTCAACGACGATTTCGCCAAGGACTACAGCGAGTATGAGACCCTCGACGAGTTCAAGGACAGCATCAGAAAGAGGCTCGAGGATTCCGCAAAGAGCGCTGCCGAGTACGGTGCCAAGAACGCGGTCATCGACAAGGTCTACGAGGCCAATCCCTTCGACGTGCCCCAGGTCATGATCGACGACGAGGCCGAAGCGATGCTCAAAGAGATGGAGCAGAACATGGCCTATCAGGGACTGACCATGGATATGTACACCAAGGTCCTGAACAAGACCCGCGAAGATATCAAGAACGACATGAAGGCTGACGCCGAGAAGAGGGTCAAGACCAGGCTCCTCGTCACCAGCATCGCCGATGCCGAGAACATCGAGGCTTCCGACGAAGAGCTGGAAAAGGAATTCAACGACATGGCTGCCATGTACGGCATGACCACCGAGGATCTCAAGAAGCAGCTGGCCGGTCAGGAGAAGTACGTTAAGCAGGACATCAGGAACAGGAAGGCCATCGACTTCATCTATGAGAATGCCGTCCTCACCGATGTGGAAGATGTCCCCGCCGAGGCTCCCGCAGAGGAAGCTTCCGAGGAGAAGAACGCTGAAGAGACTTCAGAGAATTAAGGAAATACTGAAGAAAGTCACATTTCGGCGGAGCATTGATATGTTCCGCCGTAGTTTTAGTTGAGAAAACACAGAAAGAGGTGGAAGAATGAATCTTGTACCGATGGTCGTAGAGCAGACTGCCAGGGGCGAACGCTCATATGATATATATTCCAGGCTCCTTAAGGATCGCATCATATTCCTGGAAGGGGAGATCAACGACATGAGCGCCAATCTCATCGTCGCCCAGCTGCTCTTCCTGGAGTCCGAAGACCCGGATAAGGACATCAGCCTCTACATCAACAGCCCCGGCGGAGTCATCAGCTCCGGCCTCGCCATCTACGACA
>JAFRQL010000134.1 GCA_017428655.1 Bacillota bacterium
CCCCGGGACAACGAAGGCAGCCAGTTCAAGGACGTCACCAACGAGGGCCGCAGACTGACCGTCGAAGCCTTCCAGGACTACGCCAAGGGCGACAAGAGGAAGCTGGCGAAGCTCATCGCCGACGGCATCAACAAGGCTCCCGAGGAGATGCGAATGATAGACAGCGCCGACGTTCCCCCCATGCAGGAGGCCGTTATCCATACCAGCAGCAAGCTGCTGGGCCTCATGGATAAGGACCCGGAGCTCAAGGCCGAAGTCGAAAGACAGGGAATGGATCCCGAGAAGCTCAAGCTGGTCCAGGGGATGAAGACCCTGCAGAAGATGCAGCGCGAAGCGGCTCAGGCGGAGCTCCGCCTTGCCCAGATAAAGAAGAGCGGTGAGGAGATATCGGCAGAGGAGAAGCAGAAGCTGACCAAGACCATCCTCAAGCCTAAGCTTGCCATGACCAAGATCGCGGCGGAAAACTTGGTCGGACAGGACAGCCCCGAGATCCAGACCCTGCAGGCAAGCCTGTTCAATGATGCTTCTCAGATGAGGATCAACGGCAAGAGGATCACCAAATATGATTACGAGGAATGGAATAAGCACCCGGAAAAAAGGCCGAGACCCAATCCAGGCGATATCTATCTCGACACAGCTCAGACCGTTCTCAAGTCGATAGTAAAGATGAAGACTCCCGATCCGAAGGAGCTGAAGGACCTTTCCGATCCTAAGGCCGAAAAGGCTCTGGACAAGCTGGCGGATCAGGTCATAAAGCAGGAGGGACTGGCAGACAAGTCCCCGGAGTGGCTCTACAAGGAGTTCAACCACGCTCAGGGTCACCCCCAGATCAAGCTCGCCGACAGCATAAACAAAGTCGCCCAGAACGTTTACAATATCGGAAAGGAAGAGCCCCAGCCCAAGGTCAGTAATGTCATCAAGCAGCCTACCGTCGCGGACAGGGCAAAGCAGTTCGAAAACAATAACAAGCCCCAGGTCATATCGGGCCCGTCGACCTAGACCGGCAGACCTGATCCGAAGGAAGATCAAAACATGAAAAAAGAGCGGCGCAGCTGCCGCTCTTTTCGTATCCGCCTGTCATTCGATCTCTTCGATGTGGTAGATGTATTCGAGGCTGGCAAGAGCCTGGATGATCTCGCTGTGGGTCTTGTATTTCTTGAGCTCCGGGCTGTGGATGCTCAAAAGCACCGAGTAGACCGAAAGGCCCGAGCCCGCGTAGGCGGGGTTCGCCTCGATGTCGTCGATGGCAAGGCCCAGCTTTCTCACGGTGGTCACGAAATCCTGAAGATAAGAGGGGTTGGTCAGCTCGATGTGGACCTCGAAGTGGTTGGACCGGTTTTTCAGGTAGGTCTCGAAGGTCGGGAAGGCCGCCAGGCTGCAGTAGAAGGCGATGAACATGAAGAAGGTCACCGTGTAGTAGCCCGCGCCGATGGCAAGGCCTATGATGCTGGTTGTCCAAAGGCCGGAGCCTGTGGTGAGGCCCTTGATCTGGCTCCTGGAACTGTAAAGGACGCAGTTGATGCTGACGATGGCGACGGCGATTATTACCCCGGCCGACAGGGCGAATGAGTGCTGGGCGCTGTCCTCAAAGAGGAGCTGGTCCAGGATCATGGCTCCGGTGGAGCTTATGGAGACCAGTATGAATGTGCGAAGGCCCGCCGCGTGGCGCTTGCTGGACCTTTCGCAGCCTATCACTGCCGCCAGTATGATGGATATGCCTATGCGAAGGGCGAGGGAGCCGGTGCACAGGGTCTCGGACCAGGGTCCGAGGAATCTTCCGATGGGATCATAATACATTTTTCTGCCTCCTTATCTTCTTCTGCCCCGCACGTGCCACCTGGCGTTCTGAAAGACGGAGAACTGCTCGGCGGCCTCGGTGAAGGCCTTCTCGTCTTCGTCCTCCTTTACGGCATGGGCGGGGATCTCCTGCTGAATCATCCGGATGCGTTCTATGAGAAGCTCCACCTCGGACCGTCCTTCGGTCTCGCTCTGCTCAAGGGGAGCGGCTTCTTCGATGTCTCTCGAATAGGAGTGGGAGAGATAAAGGGAGAGCTTGGCGCAGGCAGGCCCTATCAGTTCGTACAGAACGCTGGACGCCAGGATTATGGTCTCAAGGGCGGCGCCGGTCTGGCCTCCGAGGGTCCTTGCTCCCAGGGCGGCAAGGCCTATGGCGACTCCTGCCTGTGGGACCAGGGCAAGTCCCAGGTAGTCTCTTACCAGTCTGTCTTTTTTCACCGCGAAGCAGCCGAGCCAGGCTCCTGCGTATTTCCCAAGGATCCTGACTATGAAGTAGAGGACCCCTATGAGGAGCAGTGGGATGCCGCTGATGGCGGACTCCATGTCGGTGAGCATCTCCAGCCTGAAGTTGAGGCCGGATCTTACGAAGAACAGGAGCAGTATGGGCGGGCTGAAGTAGTTCAATTGTTTAAAGAGCCTGTCGTCGTCCGACATGTTCATGTAGACGGTGCCCATGGACATGCATCCCAGAAGGGGCGATACGTCCAGGGCGGCGCAGACTCCGCAGAAGGCGAAGAGCAGGGCGATGGATACGATGAGCCTGTTGTCGGTGGTCCTTCTTTCGGGGAGCATGAGCTTGAGCAGCACTCCGAAAAGACCGCCGAGGATCATGATCCCGATGTTTATGAGCAGGGGCTTTACGATGCTCATGATGTTTATCGCTTCTCCGGTCATGGAGGAGACGGCCACCGAAATGGCCGTGCTGTAGGCGATGAGGCCCACCACGTCGTCCAGGGCGACGACCTGAAGCAGGGTGTCGACGAAATCTCCCTTTGAACCGGTCTGCCTTATGGTCATCATGGTCGATGCGGGAGCGGTGGCTGAGGCCAGGGCGGCAAGGACGATGGAGAAGGGCAGGGGGAGCCTGAGGATGTAAAAGGTCAGCACGAACACCGCAAGGGAGGCGGTCAGAGCCTCGGCAACGGTGATCAGGACGACCTTCATCCCGTTTTTCTTCAGGGTATCCAGCCTGAAGAACTCGCCGGTGCCGAAGGCTATGAAGGCGAGGGCGATATCCGCGAGAAAGCCCATGCCGTCGATGATGTTCCTGGGGACCATGCTGAAGCAGTTGGGCCCCAGAAGGATCCCGGCAAGGATGTAGGCTGTGACGTTGGGGAGCTTTGCCAGCTTGGTGAGCCTGGTCATGAAGAAGCCGGCGGTGAGCATCAGCGCCGCGGAGATTATGATCGACGCGGAGGGCGATACGCTCTGGAGCATGGAAGATATGGAGATAGTCATCGGGCCGGCCTCCTTTCCCTTTAGTATTCGCCAATTTTAGCACAAAAGGATCAAAAAATAAACAGGCCGAAGATATGTTCTTCAGCCTGATGCGGTCTGCGGTGATGTTTACACGTGAACGGTCAGTCGGCGATCTTTGCTTCAAGTATCTCGGAAGGTCTCCAGATGCTCAGATCCCCCCCGGCAAAGGACATGCCCGACGCCATGGCGTAGTTCTCCGGCGAAGCGGGCTCCGCGCGGTCTTCTTCAGGGATCCAGCGGTAGAGATAGGCGTCGTAGACCTCCCCCGGTCCCCGGAAGAGAACATAAAGATCGTCGGACGACGAGCGCAGGATCATCGGGTCCTGGGCCGAGCCGCCGTTCTCAAGAGCCGGGCTGCACGAGGTGAGGCCAGATGTCTCATTCCAGCGCCATAGGCCGCCGCAGCAGAAATAGAGGTTCCTGCCTGCAGATGCTCCGGTGGCGGACGCGATATCCAGGTCCGTTCCCAGTTCGGAGAGGAGGGTCCTTCCGGTACCGTCGGTCTTCATCGAGTAAAGGCCGTAGGTCTGGGAAGCGGGGTCCAGCTGAAGGAACCAGATGGTCCCGTCCTCGATGGAAAGGAAGGCCGGAGCGATTCCGCTGCCTTCCTCCGCGATCAGCTGGGTCAGCTCGCCTGAGGCGGTGTCGTAGAGCATATATGATTCCGATGGGAAGGAGAGCTTGAACACCAGGTTCTTTCCGATCCCTTCGATGCTTCCGTAAGAGTTCTTTATGATCAGCAGACCGTCCTCGGCATACGCGATGCTTATCCGGTCTCTTTTGACCTTGGTCCTCACCCGCTTTTCCAGCTTTTCATCGCTGCAGTCGGGAAGGCAGCTCATGAGCTTGTGCTTTTCGGTATACCAGAGCCTTCCGTTCTTTTCGTCGTACACGGCGTTCCCGCTGTCGAGGGTGCCGATATGGACCTGTTCCGAGACGTCTGTGAGGACCGTTCTGGTGATCCTGGTGCTGCTTCTGTCCGAATAAAGGCCGATCTGCCTTCCTTCATGCCAGAAGGCTCCGTAGGGCGTGAGCATGGTGTCGCCGCTCATGTAGGCTCTGGTGATTCCGCAGCCTGAGAGGAGCAGGGACATTATCAGTATCAACGTTATCAGTAAATGTTTTTTCATGTCTTTACGCTTCCTTGACAAGAAATTATATATCAACCCGGCGGCAGGCGCAATACGGGACTATCCGGCCGCGTTGAGCCTGCTTCTTGATATTGTCCTCGGGTTCATTCATAATAAAATTTGTCAGGGGACGGCGGAAAACCGCTGCCTTCAGCCCTGAGACCCATCACATCATGTAAAGGAGTGTATCGATGAAACTTTGGAAGAGAACTGCCGCCCTGATCCTGGCGCTGGTCCTGGCTCTTCCTTCCGCGGTGTTCGCGGAGGACGGGGCAGGCAGCGCGCCCGATTACGGCGATTTGTCCAGCTGGGCTTATTACGCCCTGGGCGAAGACACGGGAGTGGACGTTTTTCTCGTCTGTCCCACGGTGGACACGAGGAGCGAGACCAATTCCTTCGATCTCAATGACAAGCTCAAAAAACAGTTCGTCAAGGCCCTGGACCTTGAGAAGGGCATCTACGAGGATGCCGGAAGGATCTTTTCGCCTTACTACCGGCAGATGTCCATGAATGCATACAAGCTGCCCGCCGAAGAGATGCAGAAGGCCGGGGAGCTGGCGTACGGTGACGTCTCCGCGGCCTTCAGCTGGTATCTCAAGAACGAGAATGAGGGCAGGGCCATCATCCTCGCGGGCTTTTCCCAGGGGTCTGCCATGTGCCTCGAACTGTTGAAGGAGTACTTCAGCGGAGAGGACAGCGGGTCCGAGTATCTCAGGAGCCGCCTGGTCACCGTCTACGCCCTGGGATGGGCAGTCACGGAGGAGCTTACCGGGGAATATCCCTGCATCAGGCCCGCTCAGGGAGAGCTGGATCTGGGAACTGTCGTGAGCTTCGACTGCGAGGACGGTACTCTTAAGAGCTCCATGATCATCCCCGAAGGGACCAAAGCGCTTTCCATCAATCCTCTCAACTGGAGGACCGACGGCATCCCCGCGGACAGCTCCCTCAACAGCGGAGCGGTCATGGCGGGAGGAGACCCGGTGCCCGGCCTTTGCGGCGCATATATAGGAGAAAGGGGAGAGCTGGTCGTGACCGGCGTCGATACCGCTGATTATCCTCCGATGATCGACATATTCGAGACCGGCTCCTATCACATCTACGATTACATGTTCTTCTTTACCGATCTTAAGGAGAACCTGACCGCCCGCGCCAACCTCTTTAAGAGCGGCATGCCATTTGAAGACGTCCCGGAGGAGGCCTGGTACAGGGACGGGGTCCTCAGCGCATACAAGAACGGCCTGATGGACGGGACCTCGGTGCTGACCTTCAGCCCGGGCGGCCTTCTTACCAGGGCCCAGCTCACTACCATCCTCTGGAGGATGGCGAAAGAGCCCGTGGTCAACTTCGCGATGCCTTATACCGATATCCCCGCGGAAAGCTGGTACACCGAAGCGGTGCGCTGGGCAGCAGCGGAGGGGATCGCCTCCGTAAAGTCCGGAGCCTTCCTGCCTGCTCAGCCCCTGACCAGAGAGGAAGCGGTCTTCATGATGAGCAGCTGCGCATCCCTTGCCGGCATCGACACCGCAGCCCTTGAAAACGCTGATATCTCCGGCTTTACCGACGCCAGCGCTGCGGACGAAAGATACGTCCCCGCCCTGGGCTGGGCGCTTAAGAGCGGCCTGATCGAAGGCATGGGAGGCGGAAGGCTCGCCCCCAAGGGGACTCTCACCAGGGCCCAGGCGGCGGTCATGCTGGAGAGGCTGAAGGGGATCGTCGCCTCTTCGGCTCCTCTTTCTCTTTGGACCGCAGGAGCAAGGGCAAAGACCGAGCTGCTGGATTATGTTAAGGCAGTGACGGATCCCCAAAGCCCCGACTATATCCCCGAAGAGGACAGGATAGCTGTCTTCGACCTCGACGGGACCCTGTTCTGCGAGACCGATCCCAATTACTTTGATTACACCCTGCTCAAGTACCGGGTCCTCGAGGATCCCGAATACAGGGACAAGGCCAGCGACTTTGAGAAGGAGGTCGCAAACAAGATCAGGGAGCAGAACGAGACGGGCAAGTCCTTCCCGGGCCTTGAGGTGGACCACGGAAGGGCGGTGGCTTCAGCCTTCGCCGGGATGACCGTGGAGGAGTTCAACGCCTATATCCAGGAGTTCAAAAAGCAGCCAATGCCCAGCTACGAGGGCATGAACAGGGGAGGCGGATGGTATCTTCCCATGCTCCAGGTAGTGGATCTTCTGAAGAAGAACGGTTTCACCGTCTATGTGGTCAGCGGCACCGACCGCCTGATCGTCAGGGGCATCGCCTGCGATTCTCCTCTGGGCCTTCCCAACAGGCAGCTCATCGGTTCCGACGAGACCATCGTATCCAGCAACCAGGGGGAGGCAGATGGCCTCAACTACGTTTTCGCCGACGGTGACAGGCTGGTCTTGGGCGGGGACTTCATCATCAAGAACCTGAAGATGAACAAGGTCTCGGTCATAATGCAGGAGATCGGCCAGCAGCCGGTGCTCTCCTTCGGGAATTCCACAGGAGACAGCAGCATGGCTGAGTACGTCACCTACGACAATCCCTACAGGAGCCTGGCCTTCATGCTTTGCTGCGACGATACCGAAAGGGAGAACGGGAATGAGGCCAAGGCGCAGAAGATGAAGGATCTGTGCGAACAGTTCGACTGGGTCCCGGTGTCGATGAGGGACGACTGGACCACCATCTACGGCGAAGGGGTCACATACAAGGGCTCCTCCGAGGAATTGGAGCCCGCGGCATGATCTTATGATCCCGGTCCTGAAACTTATGTGAAATAAAATGGCCGTCCCCGGCTGGGGGCGGCCATTGCTCTGTTTTGTGACTTGAACCTTTACAGTTTGTATCTGAACTCGTCCTTGTCCTCAAGGCTCATCAGGAAGGCGTTGAGCAGGTCCACGGTCTGATACATATCGGTCTCCTGGACCACCTCTCTCGCGGAGTGGCAGTATCTGGAGGGGATGGAGATGCCCGAGGTGGGAATGCCGCAGCCGGAGATGTAGATCGCTCCGGCGTCGGTGCCGATGCCCATGTAGATCTCGCCCTGGCAGGGGATGCCGTTCTCCTTGGCGACCTTCTGGAGCTTCTTGACCACAGAGGGGGTCGCCTGATAACTGTTGTCCAGGATCTTCACGGTCGGACCCTTGCCCAGCTCCACGCCGTGGTCGTTGAGCTTAGGCTCGAGAGTGTCTCTTGCGGGGGTGGTGTCGATGGCGAGGGCGACGTCGAAATCATGCTCTCTTGCCAGGCTCCTGGCCGCGACTCCCGCTCCCAGTAGACCGCCTTCTTCGCGGACGGTGAACACCGCGTATACGGTCCCGTGGAACTTTGAGAAGTCCAGGGTCCTGAACATCTTTATGAGGACGGCGCAGCCGGCTCTGTCGTCAAAGGCGTGGCCCAGCCACTTGTCCTTTCCCAGCTGGGTCAGGGGAGTGTCCCAGGTGATGGCGTCGCCCAGAGCAACGCCCATCTCCATGGCCTGTTCAGCGCTGTCGGCGCCTATGTCGATGTAAAGATCCTTGTAGTCGGTGACCTTTTCGGCGTTGTCAAAGCGCCTCATGTGGGCGGAGATGTAGCCGATGATGCCCCTGACCGGGCCCTTGTCGGTGGAGATCACCACGGGCATGAAGGGAAGGGTGCGGCTGTCCTGTCCTCCGCGAAGCTCAAAGCGCAGGAAGCCCGAGGGCTCGATGCAGGAGACGCAGAAGCCGACCTCGTCGGCGTGGGCCGCCAGCAGGACTTCGGGGCCGTCCAGGGCGCCTTTCTTTGAGACGATCAGGTTGCCGATACCGTCGATCTGCATGGTGTCGACCTTGCCCTTGAGCCTGTCTCTGATGTAGCACATAACTGGGTATTCGTGAGCGAAGCCGCCGGGAATGGCGGTGAGCTCTGAAAGAAGCTGTCTCATGGTTATCCTCCGGTCATTCGATATTTGCGTTTGAAAACGCGCTTTTTATTTAGTATATTATAAATACGCGGGTTTTAAATGAGAAAATAAATGACAATTATTTGTGCATTTTTCGGTTGACAAGAAGGGCCCTCTGTGCTAATATTCAATCGTTGTGTTGCCTCACCGGCCGCACTTACGGGGTGTGGCGCAGTTTGGTAGCGCGCCTGCTTTGGGAGCAGGAGGCCCAGGGTTCAAATCCCTGCACCCCGACCAAAACAATATGTGGGCCTTTAGCTCAGTTGGTCAGAGCATCCGGCTCATAAC
>JAFRQL010000135.1 GCA_017428655.1 Bacillota bacterium
AACGCGGCCGGCCAAAAGGCAGCAAAAACAAACCGAAATCAAACGATACTGCCGCCGGTCAGAGCTGACGCTCTGCCGGTCGGCACTCACCAACAACCACTGACTATACACCGTATAGTCTAACTGGTTGGGAAAGTACTACTTAAGGATACTGCCCGAAGCGCCCTTAACGGACGCAGGTAATTTATTATTATATCATGACATAGCATCTGATGCACCGGAAAGGACGGGATCCGCCATCCGGCTTTGACCTCTCCCGCCGTTGGTGTATACTATTACCGTATCCATCATCCCATCCCGATCCACGCTAAAACATATGAAGACCGCTTTTCTTATCCTTTGCCACAGGGATCCCGGACAGATAAACGCTTTGGCGGAAAGACTGTCCCTGATCCGGGGCTCCGGCATATATATCCACGTCGACCTGAACCACCCCGAAGTCCGGAAGGGCATACTGCCCCGCGAAAACCTGCGGCTGATCCCCGAGGAGCGGTCCTTTCCCATCCGCTGGGGCGGCGTAGATATGGTCAGGGCGACCCTGCAGCTGATAAGAGAGGCGAGGGACAGCGGAACGGACTACGACTATCTCTGGCTCATGAGCGGCCAGGACTATCTCATATGCCCTGCCGAAGAGATCGAAAGAAGGCTCGCTTCCTCTCCCGGGACGAGCTACATCGACGTCATCCCCGCAGGGGATCAGCGCTGCCGCAGGTACATGAAGCGCTGCCAGCTGCCCTATCCCTCATGGATCAACGGCAGGAGCCCCGCCGTAAAGCTCGTAAAATATTTATACATGTTTACAACGGGAGGCAGGGACCGCACCTTCGCTCCTCTGATAAGAAAGAGCCCCGTCGGTCAGGACTTCTCCTTCGGGAGCCAGTGGTGGACCCTCACCTCCCGGGCCGCATACGACATCCTGGACCGCAGCGACAGGGACCCGCAGATCCTGAGATTCTTCGAAAAGTCCATAATCCCCGATGAATGCTTCTTTCAGACCCTCTTCATGCAGGGGCCTTATAAGGACAGGAGGATGCCCCATCTCACCTTCGTGAGCTGGGAGCCCGACGCCAGAAGCCCAAGGATCCTCACCGAAAAGGATCTTGACCTGCTGCGGGAAAAGTCTGAGCATTACTGCGCCGCGAGAAAGTTCGATATCTCACAGAGCAGGAGCCTCATGGACCTTCTGGACAGGCAGGACCTCAGGGCATGATATCGTACTCGAAGAGCTGGTCCGCGCGCCCCGTGACCGGGACGAAATCCGCGATCTTCCGGAATCCGTACTTCTCGTAAAGGCCGCGGTGCTCGCTCTTGAGATATACCCTCTCAAAGCCCAGCTCCTTCGCCCGGCCTATGGCCGCGTTCACCAGAGCCTGGGATACCCGCTGGCCTCTAAAGTCCTCGTCCACGAAGACCTGATTGATGAAGGGATGAAGGACGGCAAGATCCGGCGGCACCGTCCCGTTCTCCTCAAAGACGCAGAAGCCTATGACCTTCCCGCCCCGGACCGCGGCGAAGACCTGCTCCCATTCCTTGTAATCGCCGGCCGTCATCCTCTCCGCAAGGCGCCTTCCGGGGGGCCAGGGGCATATCTTCGCGAATTCGATGGTCTCGTCCCACCAGGGCCGTCCTTTTTTGACCGCAATGATCTCCATTATGCGCACCTCTCCTTGATCCTGACTACTTCATCTGCTCTTCGGCCCATTTGTAGACCGATTCGAGGGCCGGGATCAGCGTCCTGCCCCCTCTCGGCAAGGGAGTATTCCACGGTGGGCGGGATGGTATTGTACTGGGTTCTGGTGATGAAACCGTCCTGCTCCAGCTCTCTCAGGCACTTCGTCAGCATCGTGGCGGTGATCCCCACCACCTTTTTCTCCAGCTCTCTGTAGCGAAGGGTCTGGCCCTCCGCGTCCGCGATATACCAGAGGATTGGGAGCTTCCACTTCTGCCCGATCAGTTCCATCGCGTAAAGTATGGGACATTTGGTGTCATAGATGTTCTCGCTGCTGGGCAGCGGTCTTTTATTCATCTGGAACTCCATTACAATAAAAAATATAGCTGCGAAGGGATCCACTCCTGCTCGTTATTCCTTCGCATCTGATGATAATATAGCCGGGATAAAAAATAAAGCCCCGGGCCAGGCGGGGAAAGGACCGAAGATAATTAAAGGCCACTAAAAGTGCCCCTTTTGAGGGCTCCTTTCGGCGGTCATATTCTTTCGCCCCGTCCTGTTATCCCTTGAATACGATCTTCACGATCCTCATCCTGACGATCCCGTCGCAGAACCGGATCATGAGCTTGTGGAACGCTCCGACCCGGCTGTAGATGTCCCGGTACCCGCGCATGTAGCTTTTCGCCGTGACGGAGGCGAACCGGCCGCTCCAGGAGGTCAGCTCCGACTCGTCCTCAAGGGAGAAGAAGGCGTCCACGTCGGTGATCCCGGCCTCCTTGAGCCAGGTCTTTCGCATGAGCTTCGCTCCCCGGGAATTGCAGGAATCGAAGACAAGCACCGCCTTGGGGAAGCGCTCCGCCATGGCCTTAAAGAGCCTTTTCACGTCAGCGGTCCTGAAATAATAGAAGACGCCCGCGGCGAAAAAGACCGCTCCCTCCGACGCGTCGATGCTGTCCATCCATGAGAGATTATTGAGATCGCATGCCAGGTCTGTCTCCCGCTCCCCCGCGGGAAGAAGGTCGCCTCTGACCTTGATGACGTCCGGCAGATCGATGTTATATCCCCTGCACTGACCGTTGTCGACCTTGGAAAAGGTGTCGTCCAGACCGCAGCCCAGGTTGACCACGGCAGCCCCGGGATGATCCTTCAGGTAGTCCTCAACCTCGCAGCGGAGGTCATACTGGCGCTGGGCGACCTCAAGGGCCCCGAAAAGCCCCGCGGCGGACTCCATCTTCTTTCGCTTTTCAGCAAAATCGTAGTCCAGGCTGCCGCAGATCCGCTCAGCCTGCGGGTCGTAGAACAGTTCCGGGAAACGCTCGGAGCAGACCAGCCTTCCGAAGAGGGGGATCACCAGGGTCTCCTGGACCGTGTTTTTCTCAATGTGATATTTCATCATGGTTCCTGTGCTTTCTGCGTTTTAATCATGACCGCGCCCGCGCAGGGAGATGCGGTCTAATAATTATCGCTGGCATTAGCTTAAACTAACTCGCAGCCTCAAAAATAACTTTTCTAAAAAGCACCGTTTCTTACCGGTATTCGCAGTCATCCAGATGATCGTTGACGATCCCGATGGACTGCAGGAAGGAATAAGTGATCACCGGGCCGACGAACCCGATGCCCCGCTTCTTCATGTCCCGGCTCATGGCGACGGAAACGTCCGAGACGGTCGGGATCTCCCGGGGCGTCTTCCAGTGGCCGTCGATCTGCCTGCCGCCGGTAAAGCTCCACAGGTAGGCGTCGAAGGAGCCGAACTCCTTTTGGATCTTTTGTATTATTTGGGCGTTCTTTCTGACGCTGTAGATCTTGCTCCTGTTCCGGATGATCCCCGGATCCGACCGCAGGGCCTCCAGCTCTTCGTCGGTCATCGCCGCGCACTCATCGATGATGAAACCGTGGAACGCGTCCAGATAAGCCTTTCTCTTGTGCATGATGATCTGCCAGGACAGCCCGACGCTGGCCCCTTCCAGACAGAGCATCTGGAACTGAAAATCATCGTCGTGGTTCACCTTGCACCATTCGTGATCGTGGTATTCCTCCAGGATCGGATCGCCGTTATACCAGTTTCTGCATTCGCTCATGTGTTCCCCCGGGCCCCAAAGACCGCTTTAGCGAATAATATCTCTGCCATTATTATATCCATATGTCAAGGAACTTTGCCGCAGCTTTCGCGCATTTGGGGGCAGCCGCCCTGATCCTGCCGAAGGTCTGTATGCCTTTACGTCACGAAGATCCGGGAGCCTTACCCCCTACTTCCTGCAGAGAAAGCACCCGATCCCCTCCGTCATGGAGACCTCCGCCTCGCTGTAAAGCCCGCGGAGCCGGGTCGTAAGGCTCTCTTCCGTCTCATAGGGCGGAGTGAAGAAGCCCCCGGGCTGGTAAATATGCCGGATGAACCAGTCCGTCCTCTTATGACCGCCCTGCACATAGAAGCAGCCGCAGAAGGTCCCGCCCGGCTTCAGCACCCTGAAGGTCTCCCGGTAGGCGGCCTCCTTGTCCGGGAATGCATGAAAACCGTTGAGGGACAGGACGACGTCGAAGGTCTCATCTTCAAAGGGCAGCGCTCCCACGTCGCCCTGAAGGAAGGTGATGTTGGAAAGCCCCAGAGCCTCGGCCTTTTTCTTCGCCGCGGCCATCATATCCTCAGAATAGTCCAGGCACGTGACGTCAGCGCCCGGAAGATCGCGGTAGACCGGCATGGTCAGCACTCCGGTCCCCACCGGGACCTCCAGAAGCTTTCCGGAAAAGTTCTCCGGGACGCCAGAAAGCGCGTTTTCCAGATAGCGGAGGTTCTTTTCGCCGTCCATGTTCCAGACGATCCTGCATATCATCTTCCCGAGAAACGTCGAATAGGTCATCATCCCGTCATAAAAGCCGGCGCTGCTGCCGGTCAGCTTGTATGCGCTTTTGATCTGCTCTTTTCTTGTCATGCTCTTCCCCGTCGCTAATTATTATTGATATCTGGCCGGCAGGCTACCATTCCGCCAGCGCCTTTTTCATCCTCCGGTCGATATCGATCCGGGTCTCGCGGCATTCTTTTTTGTATTCTTTTCCCGCCCTGAACATGAAGGAGACCAGCGCCCCCGACCCCACCGGGAGCATCATCCTCAGCAGGGATTCCGGGAAGGCGAAATGGGTGCCGTGGTCATAAAGCCAGCTCTCAAAGGCGCAGTCATGGGGCAGTCCCTCAAGTCGGCGCTCCATCCTGCGGATGTATCTGCAGGTGTCCCAGAGCACGTCGTCCTCGGCGCCGATGCAGATTAGCCTTCCGTGGATGTTCTCCACTTTTATCAGCTCCTCTTCCCGCAGAGGATGCCTTCTTTCGGATTCGTCGAACATCTTCCGGGATGCCGTCCTGTCACCGCCGTCCTCAGCCTCCTCCCTGATCTTCTGCCAGTACTCCGGGTGCCGGTAGGCATAGGGAAGGAACGGGAGCTGCCTTCCCTGCCAGGTGACGGACGATTCATAGTCTCCGGGACGTTCTTCGGTCCCATCTTTCCCGTCGCGGTAGAAGCCCTCCATGACGAAATCCGAAGGGGAGATGGCGATGGTCAGGGACAGTTCGGGATAGAAGGACGCCGCCAGCAACGCCATCATCCCGGTGGTGGAAACCCCTGCGACGCCCAGCTTTTCGCAGCTCTGCGCCCTCATGAAGGCGATGGCCCTACCAAAGCGCTCCAGAGGATAACTGTGGTGCCCGTAGTCCTTTTTATCCGGAGACATGGCCATCACGTGGATCCCCTGCTTACCCAGCCATCTCGCACCGCAGGACGCCATATAGTCCTCCGCGCTGTCGCCAAGCATCAGGATCATGCCTTTTTTGCCGTCGCCGGGAGCCGGATACCACGCTCCGTTAAATCCATCGGTACCGACTCTGAAGACCTGCCTTTTCATTAACAGCCTCCTGTCAGAAGGTTCGTTCACGCACGCGGATTAGCTTACGCTAACCAACGATCAATTATATTCCGTCCGGAGAAAGAATTCAAGAGCAGCCGTCTTCTTATCCGCGGCCCGTATCATTTGAAGGGACCGCCCTACGGGAATACCGGAGGACCGCTATTTTGAAGGCATGATGCGCCTTTGCAACGACAGCCTCATCCCGCAGTTTCCGGTATTTAGCATAGGCTGTTTTCTTACCGGAAAGCAGCCTGGCATACGGCCTGTTCATAATACTTGTCTTTCATAAATCGTACCCTTATCTACAAAGTTTGTACTTTGCATTCAAATCCGGATTTTCCGAGACATTAGTACCTGGGAAAGCATATGGTTATGGGAGTCATTCACTCATGATCAATTCAGCAATTTGCTCAACAGTCAATTTACTGGTATCAATGACGTCTTTCATGGATGAGAAGTACTGCAACGAAGCCAGGCTGACTTCAAGCCATTGTTCCGTCCTCCATTCGCAATTGTGATCGTTCCTCCAGCGTTTGATCAATACTTCTCTTTCACATACCAGAGTGATGTTTTTTACTTCTGCCCGTAAAGCAGAAAGTCCATCCCGGATACGCCGGAGGACCCATTGATCATCCATCAGCCACACAAGCACGACCATTCTGCATTCGCTGCATTTCTGATAGTTGCCGATCATATGCAGAATATTGTCGATTGCCATAGCTTTTGTTTCACGATTCCCGACAAAAGGGTGGATGTCCATACACCAGTCGCCGTCAATGAAAGCGGTCCCGGGATTTTTATCAGCAATGAGTTTTCCTGTTACTGTTTTCCCGACCCCCATAGGCCCGTTTATGATGATTACTCTCATATTAGTGAACTCCTCTGATTTTTTCGTGCTTCATATGATTCGCGATCCTTCTCTTTTGCCCGCTAAGTTCCCATTTGTGAAATTACATTCTCGTTTTTTGATCCAGTACGCGTTCGAGCGCCACCCAGCCCAGGTATTTCGGATGATCTCCGGTCAATGCCGTCAACTTTTCGATTGCCAGATAGTCATCGATTCGAACCATGTCCCACGCATGGATCACCCGGCCGTCCCCTAAACTTATGCCGCAATGTCCCCAGTTGACCGGGCCGTTTTCGCTTGGACACAGGCAGTCATAAAACACGAATGCGCCTCGCTCCGGAACTCCGCCCTGCAGCGCGTCCTTGTACAGCTCACAGGATTCCTTTGCGGAATCTCCGCCGAGTATTTCGATATGATTGCTG
>JAFRQL010000012.1 GCA_017428655.1 Bacillota bacterium
AGATGATCGCAAGGAACACCGTTCCTCCCGTAACTGCGGGGATGTCCTTTCTCTTGACGGAATTGATGATAAAACTGCCGAGGCCGTTGATACCGAATACGGTCTCCGTGACGACGGCGCCTCCGAGAAGTCCTCCGATGTAAACGCCGATGGTGTTTATGATGGGAAGACAGGCGTTATTGAAAGCATGCTTCCAGACGACGACCTTTTCCGGAACGCCCTTTGCCCTGGCGGTCCTTACGAAATCCTGACGGACCGCTTCGAGCATATAGGATCTGGTGCTCCTGAGTATCCTGGCGGAATAAGGAAGGCCGAGGGTCAGCATCGGGAGCACGAAGTTCTTCCAGCTTCCGACTCCGCTGGCGGGGAGCCAGCCGAGCCTGAGGGCGAACAGGATGGTCAGCAGCATGCCCAGCCAGAATACCGGGACGGCGGCCATGATCATAGCGGTGATCCTGGAGATATAGTCGAGAGCGGAGTACTGGCGGACGGCGGAGACCACGCCCAGGAGCACTCCTATGAGGCTTGCGAAGGCTATACTGCTGATAGCTATTATCAGCGTATGGGGAACTCTCTCAAGGAGAGTGCCCAGTATCGGTCTTGACGTCAGCCATGAAACTCCGAAATCCAAATGGGTATAGAGCTGGATAACATAATTAAAAAAACGCTCCAGGAATGGTTTATCAAGTCCGTATTTTTCGTTAAAGGCTTTGATGTCTTCGGGGGAGGAGTTGTCTCCGAGCATCATGACAGCCGGATCGCCCGGCGTGAACTCCATGATGGTATATACAACAAAGGCAACGCCTATGATGATGAAGATCATCGTTATGAGCCTTTTGATTATATATCTTGCCATATGCTGTTCTCTCAATCATTATACTGCGCCACCCGCGCGGGAACTGAGGCCTGCGCGGGTGGCAGTAATGTCCAACGTTTTCAGATCGCCGGCGATCCTTTAGTTGGCCCAATAGAAGTTGTATACGTAGTAGTAATTGGTGTTGATCTCTTCACAGACAAGATCCTTGTTGAAGGCATAGGGGATCGCCTTGTGGAAGGTCGGGATGGAGTAGCACTGATCCTGCATGATCCTGTTGACCTCGATCCAGTCGAGTCTTCTCTGGTCCTCATCGGGATCGCTCATGGCCTTTACGAAGGCTGCGTCAAGCTCCTTGTCCTGCGGGAAGACCTCAGTGTACAGACCGCTGGCCAGCTGCTCGTCGGTCAGATATCTGAAGTAGGAGTATGCGTAGCTGGCGTCGGGCGACATATTGGTGCCGGTGGTGGACAGGTCGTAGTCGTGATCCTTTCTGAGCTGACGGCACTGGGCGCTGTCATACAGGGTGATCTCGGCCTTGACGCCTATATCCTTCAGATTGGACTGGAATACGGTTGACATCTTGCCCCAGTAGGAGCCGTTGATGGTGTCGACTTCACCGATATCGCAGCCGTCGGCATAGCCGGCTTCAGCGAGGAGAGCCTTTGCCTTTTCGGGATCATACTCATAGACCTCGACGTTATTGGCCTTGAGCTCTTCCGGAGTAAAGGCTCCGTATACGTTGACGGGGTTGAAGTAGGAGTAGGCCGGGGTGGCGAGACCGTCATAAGCCGCTATGCACATCGCCTCTCTGTTGATGGCGTAGGCCAGCGCCTTTCTGACCCTCTTGTCTGCAAGGCAGGTGTGGGGCTGTTGATGTTGATGTGGATGAAGCTGGTGTGGTTGGTCGGGGAGAGGAAGGTGTTGTAGTTGCTGTTGTTGGAGAGGTTCTCCCAGGCCGCGGTCGGGACTACGATAAAGTCGATGTCTCCGGCCTCAAATCCGACGGTGATGGTGTTGTTGTCTGCAAGGATGCTGATCTCGACGTTCTTGATCCTCGCCTCGCCTCTGTAGTAGTCGGGGAAGGCGGTGAACTTGATCTCAGCATCGGGGTTGTAGCTGGTGATCACATAAGGACCGGTGCCCCAGGGAACCCATTCGGTGCCGGTGATGCCCTTCTCTTCCGCTGCGAGGAACTCCTTCTTGCTGAGGATGTAGCCGTTCATGAAGATCTTCCTGATGAAGGAAGCATCGGTCTCGGTGCACTTGATCTCTACGGTGTCGTCATCGATGACCTTGGCGTAGTCCAGGTTGGGGATGTTGGTCCTTCTTCTGGTGTAGGGTCCGTCTATAAGTGCATACTGGAGGGACCATGCGACGTCTTCTGCGGTAAGCGGATCGCCGTTGTGGAACTTGGCGTCGTGGTTGATCTTGACCCTGTAGGTCATTCCGTCATCCAGAGCTTCCCACTCGGTGCCGAGTCTGGGCTCCATCCGGTCGCCCTCGATGAAGAACAGGGTCTCATAGAGCTGGGTGAAGCACTGCCAGTCGATGATGGCGCCGCTGTCGTAGGGATTCAGGGTCTCGACGACCTGATTGAGCGTCAGCTTGATGGTATCTCTCGCGCTCTTTGTATTGTCTGCCCCTGCGGGAGCTGCGGGAGCCGCAGGCTGGGCGACGTTGCCCTGAGGCGTGGTCTGCGCAGGCTGAGACGTCTGTGCGGGCTGGGAAGGCTGAGCGGGTCCGGTCTTGGATCCTCCGCATGCGCAGAGAACGAGGACCAGAGCCAGGCTGAGCGCGACCACTTTGAGTAGCTTGTTCATGTTTCCTCCTTCTTTTGATCTTGATCGGCTGCGCCCCGAAGAAGGTTAACGCTTGCCCCCTTCAGCGCAACGAAGTATTATTGTTTATATTTTAGCAAATAAAAGTTGAATGTCAATGCAATATGACAAAAGCATCCGCATATTTTTGTGGATATGCTCTTTTTTAATATTTTCCAATATATTATTCGGATTCTTTTGATATAAAGATCATATAGTATAACAAACGTATACCGGCAGTCAGATGCATATTATGCACATATCTTTTCTCTATCCGGGGGCCCTGCTGTAGGACTGGCTTTCAGATCCCCTCGTCCCCGGTTTTAGTTCCGGAGGCCTTTGTTCCGCCCCGATGTACATGGAATTCTCGGCAGATTGCTCTGGACTAACTTATTCCAACAGTGCTATATTTATCAAGACGCATGAGTTCAGATCTCATGCGCCGTACTGATCAGGCCGGGACATCCCGGAGCCGGGTCACTTTCGTGACAGCGGAACTATTCCGCGGGACAGCTTTGCCGCTGCCCCGCTTTTTGTTTTTCCCGGACGGGCGTCCTGCCCTTCCCCGGGACAAAGGAGGAACATATGAACGATACAGGATACAGCGCCGCCGCAAGGACCGTGGATCCTGCGGAATACAGAAGGATCACCGACAGGGTCTCCGCCATAGGAGTCGCGGCGAACCTGCTGCTTTCAGTATTCAAGCTGGCCGCGGGCGTCATAGCGAGATCCGGGGCAATGATCAGCGACGCCGTCCACTCCGCGTCCGACGTCTTCGGCAGCCTCATCGTCATCATCGGAGCGAGGCTCTCCACCAAGGACCCTGACGGGGACCATCCCTACGGCCACGAGAGGCTCGAACCGGTGATAGCGATCATCCTTTCGGTGATACTTCTGATCACCGGCCTGTTCATCGGATACAGCGCGGTCAGGACCCTCAGAAGGCCCGATGAGGACATCGCGGTGCCCGGAGTCCTTGCCCTGATCGCGGCATGCATATCCATCGCGGTCAAGGAGGGGCTCTTCCGCTACACCAAAACCTTCGCCCGAAGGCTCAACTCCAGCTCCCTCATGGCCAGCGCCTGGCACCACAGGTCCGACGCCCTTTCATCGGTGGGCGCTGTGGCGGGCATTGCGGCCTCCCGCATGGGACATCCCATGTGGGATCCCCTCGCCAGCATCGTCATCTGCATATTCATCGCCAAGGCCGCGTACGATATCTTCATGGATGCCGTCGGGAGGCTGGTGGACAGAGCCGCCGACGAAGAGACCTCATCGGCCATCAGGGCGGCTGTGCTGGGCGAAGAAGGAGTTCTGGCCGTCGACAGGCTGGACACCAGGGTCTTCGGCAACAGGATCTATGTGGACGTGGAGATCGGAGCGGACGGAGACCAGAGCCTTCGCAGCGCCCACTCCATCGCGGAAAGGGTCCACGACGTCATCGAAGAGGATTTCCCCCTGGTTAAGCACGTCATGGTCCACGTCAACCCAGTGCAGAACGACTGATGCAGCGGCAGACGCCGCAGGACCTTCTGATCAAAATCCCGCGCAGAAAAAAGCCTTATGTATATGCAAAAGGCTTTTTATTATGCACGAAAACTGGTAAAATATGTGACGTAACAAGCCCGATATTACCGGATCGCGAAAGGATATCATATGGACAGCAGATTCTCAATGGTGCGCCCCGTCCCCTACATGGGAGTCATCTGGGCGACGAACGAAGCCTCAAAGCTCGGTTATTACAACGGACATCCCGACTGGTGCAACCTGGGCCAGGGACAGCCCGAGGTGGGCGTGATCCCCGGAGCCCCTCCCCGCATCTCGGACATCGCCCTCACCCCGCAGGACCACGCCTACGGCCCTCTGGGCGGGACCATCGAGGTCAGACAGGCCATCTGCGACTTCATCAACAGGAGCTACAGACAGGGAAAAAGCCAGTACACCATCGACAACATCAGCTTCGCCTCCGGCGGAAGGCTGACCCTTACCAGGCTCTTCTCCATCCTCGCCGACGGCGACCGGGTGGGCTATAAGAACCCGGACTACACTGCCTACGAGGACTATCTGAACACCCTGCGCCAGAGGTGCGTGCTGATGGAGATCAGGGCGTCGGAGGAGGACGCCTTCAGCGTGCCCCCCGAAAAATTCATGGATTTCATCCATCAGGAGAGGCTGGATGCCTTCGTATTCTCCAATCCCTGCAACCCCACCGGCGAGGTTATCAAGGGAGAGGATCTCAAGAAGTACGTGGAGGTCGCAAGGAAGGAGAACTGCCTTCTGGGCGTGGACGAGTTCTATTCGACCTATATCTACAACGAGGACGGCTCCCCCGCCGACGCTCCGGTATCGGTCCTGAGCTACGTTGAGGACATCGAGAACGATCCGGTGGTGGCCTTCGACGGCCTCACCAAGGGCTTCAGGTATCCGGGCTGGCGCTGCGGCTGGGCCGTCGGTCCCAAATACATCATCGAGATGATAAACAGGGCTGCCAGCGCCGTGGACGGAGGCCCCTCCACTCCCGCTGAGCGGGCAGCCATCGAGGCTCTTAAGCCCGGCGCCGCGGAGCAGGAGCTCACCGCGACCAGAAAGGAATTCGCGGCAAAGCGGAAGATGCTCCTCGAAGGACTTGAAAAGCTGGGGATCAAACCGGTCAGAGCCCCCCTCGGCACCTTCTATCTCTGGTGCTCGGTGAAGGACCTTCCCGGAAGTCTTTCCGACGCCGACGAATTCTTCTTCGCCTGCCTTAAGGAGAAGGTCATGACCGTGCCCGGCCACTTCTTCGACGTCAGGCCCTTCAGGACCCGTCCCGCGGAAGAGCCTCTCAAGCACTGGGTCAGGTTCTCGTACGGTCCCGACAGAGCGACCATCGAAAAGGCCCTGGCCCGCATCGAGAAACTGGTGAAGGAAGCCAGGGGCTAGGTCCCCGTCCGGCGTCCAAACCGTTGGAACTGGCCCGCGGTTTCTGGTATAATAACAGATGTGCGGAATGCACCTTAATAATCCGGAATACGAACTCAAGGAGGTCTAACATGTTTTTACCGAACAGTGAAATGAAAAGAGAACCCAAGGTCGAGCTCAGGGGCGGCAAAGGCACCCTGACCCTTACCCATATAGTTTCCCCCGAGATGCTCCACGGGGCGGGTACCCAGCTGGGCATCATCACCATCCCCGTGGGCTGCTCCATCGGAGTCCACGCCCACACCGAGAACTTCGAGACCTACTACATCCTCAAGGGCACCGGCAGGGTCACCGACGGCGGCGAGGAGAGGATCCTTGGCCCGGGAGAAGCCGAGATGGCGGACTGCGGGAACACCCATTCCATCGAGAACATCGGAGACTGCGATCTTGAGATGCTCGCGGTCATCCTCAACAACTTCGATGCGAAGAGCGGCCTCGAATAGGCGAAAAGAGAGCTGACAAACAAGATCGGCCCCGGGATGATCCCGGGGCCTTCGTTATTTTTGCCGGATATAACAGGCTTTGCGGATATCAGAACTCTTCCGCCATGGCGGGCTCGCTGAAGTATCTGCAGACCTTCTTCAGAGTCTCGGCCGCCAGCCCGTCGGGCACCATTATATGCACCAGACCGCCGTTCTCAAGCTGCCTTGCCTCGTTGGGCAGGATGTAGGCAGGGATGGGCTCCTTGGGCCTGTTCAGGACGGTTATGACGGAGAGATCCCCCTTCTTGTGGACGAACAGACCGTTGCCCAGGCTCCTCATGTTCTCCTTTTCGGTCAGGCTCCTCGATCTTAAAAGGGCTGCGCCCAGAAAACCGCCGGAGCTTCCCGGGATCCCGCAGATCGTTGTCCCGCTGCTCTGAACGAAGGTGGACTTGACCCTGATGGTGATCCCCGCCCTCTTCGCGGCCATGACCGCTTCGGGATGGACCACCTTGAAGCCCCATCTGGCCAGCTCGACGATATCGTCATAGTCAATGGCGTCGATCACCGGCGCCTCGGGCAGCTCGTCCGGATCGGCCTTGCAGATGCCGGGGACGTCGGAGTAGATGAGCACCTGAGAGGCTCCCAGCCTCGCCGCAGCCTCTACCGCGGAGATATCGCTGCTGCCTCTGCCCATGGTGGTCACCTTTCCGTCGGGACCGATGCCCTGATAACCGGTGATGACCGGGATTATCCCCTGTTCTATGAGGCTTTCGACGTAGGAGGTGTCCATATCGAGGAAGCTGGCCTTGCCGAACCTTCCGTCGGTCTTTATGCCAGCGTATGCTCCGGTAAGGGGCGCCGCCTTGTGCCCGGCAGCCTCCAGCTCATCGCTGAGGACGCAGGCCGCGATGGTCTCGCCGCAGCTGGCCAGAAGATCGATGATCTCAGGACGGCTGTCCTCTCTCACCATCTCAAGGAAGGTGTCGGTCGCATAAGGCGAGCCTGCCTTTCCCATGGCCGAGACGACCACAACGACGTCCTTCCCGGAACCGATCAGCTCCTCGATGTGGGAGATCACAAGGGATCTGGAATCCCTGGTAGCGACGGAAGTGCCGCCGAATTTCACGACTATCAGTTCTTTTTTCATATGAGCTCCATTTCCGCCATCTTCTCGGCTATCTGCACAGCGTTCACAGCGGCGCCCTTCCTGATCTGGTCGCCGCAGCAGATAATCATTTCTCCAGATATTTACAGATCCCGCACAAGACATCCTTGACGCTGCTATCATCAACAACGATATGTACTAAGCCATCCGATACCGTTTTGATCGATCCGGAGGGGACCAGATCTGAAGGAAGTTCCACAATAGGCCTGCAAAGGATGGTGATAACAGCCTTTTCTCCTTTGGGGGATGCGAACAGACCGCTCCCAAGAGAAAGGCTCGTTTCTTCTTTCCCTACAGACATATTCCTCAGCACTGCTGCACCGATAAAACCCTGCGCAGGTCTGTCTAGACGGCATATGTCCGTACCCTTACCGCTCTTAAATGTCGACAGGGCCTTCACCGGTACACCGGATCTTTGGGCTGCAGCTACCGCACCGGGATGTATCACCTTAAATCCCCAGCTTGCGAGCGCAAGAATATCATCGTAATCTATTTTCTCTATATAGGGCGCCTCGCTCCAAAGCCTTGGGTCTGCCTTGGCGATACCCTCAACGTCAGAATAGATCAGGACCGCATCTGCCTTCAGGTACCCGCCAATCTCTACGGCTGAAAGATCGCTGCTACCTCTCCCCATGGTCGTTACCCTTCCGTCAGGACCCGCCCCCTGATATCCTGTTATCACCGGGATCGTCCCTTCCTTCAGGAGATCAAACACTATTGAGGTGTCCATACCTGTGAATCTTGAGCTGCCATAGACTCCGTCCGTCTTGATCCCTGCATATGGACCTGTTAGAGCCTCTGCTTTAAAGCCTGAAGCTTGAAGCTCATCGCAAAGCACACAGGCAGCGATGGTCTCACCGCAGCTGACGAGGAGATCAAATGTCTTTTTATCAGAGTCTTCCCTTATCAGGCTAAGAAGCGTATCCGTCGAATATGGAGCGCCTGCCCTGCCCATTGCAGAGATGACCACGACAACATCATTCCCCTCATCTTTCAGCTTTGAGATGTTGTCTATTATCTGAGCACGCGTCTGCTTTGTAGCGGCGGATGTCCCGCCAAACTTCGCAACTACCAGCTTATTTCTCATATGAGCCCCATTTCGACCATCTTTTCGGCGATCTGCACCGCATTTACGGCAGCGCCCTTCCTGATCTGGTCGCCGCAGCACCAGAAGGTCAGACCGTTTCCGTCGGAGGATATATCATCACGTATGCGTCCTACATAGATAAGATCCTGATCGGAGGTATCTACCGGCATCGGATAAGTATTTGTCTCGGGGCAGTCGACCAGTTTCACTCCCGGTGCGGAGGAAAGGATCTCCCGTGCCTCGTCCGGAGTAATCGGTCTTTCAGTCTCGATGGTTATCGCCTCGGAATGAGACCTGAACACAGGGACTCTCACGCAGGTACATGCAACTTTAAGATCCGGAAGTGAAAGGATCTTTCGTCCTTCCCTCAGCATCTTCATCTCTTCATGTGTATATGCGTTGTCTTCAAAGTAATCGATATGGGGGATAAGGTTAAATGCGATCTGATGGGCAAACGCCTTAGGTTCTATAGGCTCTCCGCCAAGGACCTGGCCGGTCTGCACCCTGAGTTCATCGAGTCCCGCTATCCCCGCGCCGGATACAGCCTGATACGTCGAAGCGATCACTCTTTTTAATCCCGCTTTTTCATGAAGAGGCTTGAGCGGGACCATCGCGATTATGGTAGAGCAATTCGGATTGGCTATTATACCGTGATGCTCTTTGAGAGCTTCAGGATTTACTTCGGGAACTACGAGAGGTGTATTTTCATCCATTCTCCAGGCGGAGGAATTATCGATCACAAGGCAGCCTCTTTTGACAGCCTCAGGGGCGAGCATCCTGCTCACCTTATCGGAAACTGCAAAGAACGCGACATCGACACCCTCAAAAGCCTCATTACAGGAAAGCTCGACCTCTACGTCGCTTCCCTTGAAGGGCAGCTTTGTCCCTACGTTCTGCTCAATATCAAGCAGTTTGAGTTTCTTGATCGGAAGAGACCTCTCCTCCAACGCCTTTCTCATCTCGCTGCCGACAGCACCGAGCGCTCCTACGATAGCGACATTATACTCCTTCATTATGGTCTCCTCCTTATCCAGCATCAGATCGTGTCGTGAAACGTGTCAATTTTTCTCGTATATGACAAATATACGATACCGACGGTTGTTTGTAAAGGGAAAAGCCCTTATTATTCATAAGTATATAATTCGATCATTTTAGTTTATTTTTTGATCATTGATGGGTGGTTTTTTAACGTTCTACGTGGTAGAATTCAAATTGAAACGTTATATTTTCTATTTGACCATACAGGCGCGAAAGGAGACCATATGGGAATCGATAAGACATATCACGGATATAAAGCATTCAGTTACGTTAAAGCCGGAAAAGACTATGAACCGGTTCCCCTTCCCGAAAAAGGCGACCAGATCTTCCCTTGGCATATCTATCCCCTCAATCCGGATCAGGAAGCAAGATACAAAGAACTGGCAGAATCCACTATCATGATATCCAGCCACGAACACGCTTCCCTCTGGCCTAACGACATCCCCACTTACGGTGACAAGTATTTCGGACAGGGGCGCACCTTCATCGATTATGAATCTCTCTCCCACAGCATTTGGGATGGCGTATTCAATACTATAAACACGTCACACCCGACCAGCAAGAAAGGCCGCAAGTTCGACGACATCGTATACGAGCTCGGATTTACTCTCTGCGATATCGCCCAGCAGGACGATGTTATCCTCTGCCTTAAGGCAGACGACGTCATCAGAGCCCATAAAGAGCATAAGGTCGCTCTTTCGATGCATATAGAGTGCGGAGACTGGATAGAGAATGAAGAGGACAGAGTCGAAGTCCTTTATGGATTGGGACTGAGGAGCTTCGGTCTTTCCTACGCTAATTCAAATTACATTTGCTCCGGCATCAGGGAAAGAAGAGACGGAGGCTTAACTGAGCTTGGCCGTAAGGTAGTCGCCAAAATGAATGCGGTAGGAATGATCGTTGACACCGCACATACCAGCGTCAATTCAAAGATGGATATCATCGAGGCAAGCACAAAGCCTGTCATGCTCTCACATTGCGGAGCACAGGCGCTCATTCCCGAAAGCATAACCAGTACTCCTGACTTTGTATTTAAAGCTATGGCAGACAAAGGCGGAGTCATCGGCGTTACCGCCTGTCCCAACAGCCTCGTATCAAAAAAGCATCCAAAGTGCGATATCGAAGCAGTCATGGAGCACTTCGAACATGTCAGGAACCTGGTCGGTGATGACTGTGTATGCTTTGGCCTCGATACCATTTATACTGACCACGCTGCCATGCATACTGCTTCCGGCCATCCCGGTCCCGACTGGAAATATGAGTGGACGCCCTACTGCTCAGGTCTTGAGAATGCCAGCGAAGGCTCGATCAATATCCTGCGCTGGCTCATTGCTCATGATTATTCTGATGAGACAATCAAAAAAGTCTGCGGCGGAAACATGCTCCGCCTTATGAGAGAATGTTGGGGATAACGGATAATTGACGATATATGCATTATCGTCAATCGATGCAGCAACTCGCCAGCCTGTCCTGGCGAGTTGTTTTTTATCAACTGACAGTCTTTACTACAGGATGCCTCGATCACAAAACCGCCCACCGATGATCGGCAGGCGGTCCTTTTATCTTTCAGTCGTATTTGAATGGCAGATCAA
>JAFRQL010000136.1 GCA_017428655.1 Bacillota bacterium
CCCCAGGACAGGATAATGGATACCACCGCTGCCGTCAGGACGGCGGTCAGGGCCATGGAAAAGGTCATCCTCATGGACAGAAAGGGAGAATAGATGGACATCGACAGGATACTCCGCCACTGCGACCACACTCTTCTGGCGCAGGACGCCACATGGGACCGGATCAGGCGCATATGCGACGAGGGGATCGAATTCGGCTGCGCCAGCGTGTGCATCCCTCCGGCCTTCGTCCGCAGGGCAAAGGAATACACCTGGGACGCTCTTAAGATCTGCACCGTCATAGGTTTCTCCAACGGTTACAATTCTACGGCAGTCAAGGTCTTCGAGACCGAGGACGCTGTCGACGCGGGAGCCGACGAGATCGACATGGTGATCAATGTTGGAGCCCTCAAGGCGGGCGATACCGAATACGTGGAAAACGAGATCAGAGCGGTCCGCCAGGCCTGCGAGGTGAAGATCCTCAAGGTCATAATCGAGACATGCCTGCTCACTGACGAAGAAAAGGTCATCATGTGCGGTATCTGCGCAAGGGCAGGGGCTGATTATATAAAGACCTCCACCGGATTTGCCGGCGGAGGGGCGACCCACGAGGACGTAAGGCTCATGAAGGCCAACTGTCCGGAGGGCCTTAAGATCAAGGCCGCGGGCGGGATCAGGGATCTTGAGGACGCCGCCCTTTACCTGGAAGAGGGGGCGGACCGCCTGGGCACCAGCCGGATCGTGAAAGCCGCAAAGGAACTGATGCGCTGATGCGGGATAAAAAATATGCCCCCGGCGGGGCATATATCGAATTAAAACTAAAACTCTATGCCTTTTCTTGCGGGCACTCCTTCATCGAAGGGGTGCCTGATCTTTTTCATCTCGGTGACGTAGTCCGCCAGAGCAATGAGCCTTTCTGAGGGCTTTCTTCCGGTGAGGACCACCTCAAGGCCTTCGGGCCTGCTCTCGAGGGACTCGGCCAGCCTTTCCTCGCTTATGGTCCCGTGATTGCAGGCGGAAATCGATTCATCCAGCACCAGAAGGTCGTAGGAAGGGGCGGCCAGAAGGGCGTTCTCAAGAAGCAGCCCGTAATCCCTCGCCGCGTTCCTTCTGCCTTCCTCGTCCAGCCTCTTGAAAAGGCCGTAATGAGTATGGCAGACCATAATATCTATTCCGTCGACCTTGCTCAAAACTGCGTGTTCGGAAGATGTCCCGTCCTTAAAGAACTGAACGAAGAGGACCTTCTTTCCCGCTCCGGCCGCCCTGACCGAAAGTCCGATGGCCGCGGTGGTCTTGCCCTTGCCGTCCCCGCAGTAGATATGAAGAAGACCCTTCATCCTACACCTCCCTGTTGATGATCCGGTAGACCAGGTCCATGTCGAGGCCCTTGCGCACCGCGCCCGCCAGGATATCGTACTGGTTGTCCTTGTAGGCCTTAAGATCGAAGCTCCCCAGGCTCTCGAAGGCGATGCCCTTTCTTTCGCAGAGGGCCCTGACGATGACGTCGCTGATGCCGGGAGCATCGAATATCCCGTGGATATAGGATCCGTAGACGCTGCCTTTGCGGGTCAGCACGTCGGCCTCGCCGCTCCTTCCCATGTGGATCTCATAGCCTTCGTAATACATCCCGGAAAGCCCTTGGAATATGCCCTCGACGCTGCCGAATCTGCCCGAAGTCCGAGTCTGGGTCTTCTCTTCACAGAAGCAGGTCTCGGTATCCAGGATCCCCATGCCGGCGATCTCAGAGACCTCCGAAGCCTCCAGGTGCTCCGGATCCTTGATGCTTTTTCCGAGCATCTGAAAACCGCCGCAGATGCCGAAGACCGGGGTCTTTCTCGCCGCGGCCTTCATCACCGCGGCCTCCAGTCCGCTCTGCCTCAGCCACTTAAGATCTTCGATGGTGCTCTTGGTCCCCGGGATGATGATCATGTCCGGCTCTCCCAGGTCTTTCAGGGAGGACACGTATCGCAGGGACACGTCCTCGTAGCGCTCAAAGGGGCTGAGATCGGTGAAGTTGGATATCCTGGGTAGGCGGATCGCCGCGATGTCGATGAGGCCCGCTCCGCCTTTTCTCTCGAATCTTTCAGACAGGCTGTCCTCGTCGTCGATGTCGACCCTGGTGTAGGGGATCACTCCGGCCACCGGACCTTGCACAGGTCCTCCAGCATCACCAGGCCGGGCTTGAGGATAGACACGTCGCCCCTGAATTTGTTGATGACGGTGCCCTTGACCCGCCGCCTCTCGTCCTCTTCGAGGAGGGCGATGGTGCCGTAGAGCTGGGCGAAGACGCCGCCTCTGTCGATGTCGCCTACCAGAAGGACGGGGGCGTCCACCATCTTGGCCAGGCCCATGTTGACGATATCGTCGGACTTGAGATTGATCTCGGCGGGGCTTCCCGCGCCCTCGATGACGATGACGTCGTATTCTGAGGCAAGGCTCTCGTAGGCCTTCATGACGTCGGGGATCAGTTCCTTCTTTTTCTTGAAGTACTCGGCTGCCCTCATGTTGCCCAGGACCCTGCCGTTGACGATGACCTGGCTGCCCACGTCGGTGGTGGGCTTGAGGAGTATGGGGTTCATCCTGACATCGGGCTCGATGCCGGCTGCCTCGGCCTGGACCACCTGGGCCCTTCCCATCTCGCCTCCGTCCCTGGTGATGAAGGACTTGAGGGCCATGTTCTGGCTCTTGAAGGGCACGGCCTTAAGGCCGTCCTGCCTTAGGATCCTGCAGAGGCCCGCCGCGATCAGGCTCTTTCCCGCGTTGGACATGGTCCCCTGTATCATTATGTTCTTAGCCATTGGTGCTTCCTTTGATGATGTCGGTGAGGGCGTTGATCAGCCGGCCGTTCTCTTCGGCTAGCCTTACGGCGGTCCGGTACCAGCCGGGGCCCAGGCCCCTGTAATTGGAGCAGTCCCTTACTGCGATCCCGAAGGGGATCAGCCTTTCCGAAAGGTCCGAAGGCCCCCTGAAGAGGATGAAATTGGCGGAGGAGGGCACAGGCCTAAGGCCCAGTTCCTCAAGGGCTTTGAAGAGCCTTGATCTTTCCTCTCTGATGAGCTCCATCGTTTTTTCGAGATATCCCTGCTCTTTGAGGGCGGCGGTGCCGGCTGCCTGGGCGGGACCGGAGACGTTCCAGGGCTGGATGGCGTCCGACATCCCGGTCAGAAGATCCGGATCGGAGGACAGGCAGTACCCCAGCCTCAGGCCTGCCATCCCCCAGGACTTGGTGAAGGCCTTGAGGACCACGAGGCATGGATGGTCGTTGACCAGACGGGCCAGGGAAGCTCCGTCTGAAAGGTCGATGAAGCATTCGTCGAGGAGCACCCTGGTCCCGAGATCCTCGCAGGCGTGAAGGATATCATTTGCCAAGGACTCTTCAAGAAGGGTCCCCGCGGGATTTGAGGGGCTGCAGAGAAAGAGGACGTCTGGCCGCTCTTTCTTGATCGCGTCGATGATCCCGGGGCCGGCCGTAAAGCCATCTTCTTCTAAGGTCTCAAAGAACGAGACATTTGCGTCGCAGGCCCTGAGAGCCTGCTCGTACTCCGAAAAGGCCGGGACCGGTATCAGGGCGGTCTCAGGTTCTTCTGCCCGGCAGAAGGCGTATATGAGCTCCGAGGCGCCGTTCCCGCACAGCACGAAGCTCTCGGAAAGTCCTTCCGCCTCTGCGATGGCCTTTGTGAGCTCGCTGCAGCAGGGATCCGGGTATCGGTCCATGTGGAGCAGGGCACCGGCTGCAGCGGAGACGACGCTCTCAGGCGGGCCCAGAGGGTTGACGTTGGCAGAAAAGTCCAGCACTATTCTCTTGTCGGCGCTTCCGCCGTGGGGGTTCTTCTTTTGGTAGAGCATATCAGATCACGATGGCCGCCCTTGCCGCCAGGGCGATGATGAGCCCCGCGGCGGCCGACGCGTATATCAGCCGGCAGCTTCTTTCGATGTCCTTTGTCTCGATCTCCCTTACGGGATCTCCTATGAACTGTTTTTTGTGGAGGACCCCTCCGTACCAGGCGTCTCCGGCCAGCTGAAGGCCGAGAAGGCCGGCGCAGACCGATTCGGTCTGAGCGGAGTTGGGGCTGGCGTGGTTATACCG
>JAFRQL010000137.1 GCA_017428655.1 Bacillota bacterium
ATGGATAAAGAACTGTTGGGAAAATGCGGCTACTATTGCGGACAATGTCCAAGCTTTTTGGACAAAGAATGCCTCGGATGTGTCCAAGGAAATGCAAGTGGGGTATGCTATGCAAGAGATTGTGTGATACAAAAAGAACTCATATCTTGTGGGCATTGTAAGGATTTCCCGTGCCCCAGAATTCAAACAGACCCTAAGGCAACGCTTCTCAGCCCCATATGGCTAAAATGGAAAGCAAGTCAAAGAAAGGCATAAATTCCCATTTATCGCTCCGCCGATATTTATCTTACTGTCTCGACCCTGATCGATACCGGGGAATTGCCCATTTCTTCATCGGGACGAACCAGTGGGTCGAATACAAGCATTTTCATTTGACCTGCTGCTTTATTTACAACTTAACGTGCCGTGGTAGCTGGAAGTTACAACCAGGACCATAGAGCGGGAAATGAAAAAACTGCGTGAGTCCGGGCGCGTTATACGTGTCGGCGGAAAGAGATACGGACATTGGGAAGTAAGGTGAGGGATTTCTATATGATCGATATTTCTAAGCTTAGCAAGAGGTATTCCGTTCGTGTTTTGGAAGAATCGGACGTAGAGACGCTTGTTGAAATCTGTAAGCAGAATACAGTTTTTTACGAGTATACCGAAGCACGCCCAACCAAGGAAAACATTCTTAATGATATGAAGGCAACTCCGCCTGGAATAACTATGGATGATAAATACTACTTTGGCTTTTTTGATGACCGGGAGCTGATAGCTATTATGGATCTGATAGATGGGTACCCTAAAGCGGAGATTGCGTATATTGGTTTTTTTATGATGAATCCGCAGTATCAGGGGAAGCAGACAGGGACTGCTATAATTGCTGAGGTTATAGATTATTTACAAAGTACAGGAAAAACATCGGTTCGGCTTGCGATAGATAAAGGGAACCCGCAGTCCACGCATTTCTGGAAGAAGAATGGATTTGAGATTATTTCGGAAGCAGATGTCAATGGGTGGACGAAGCTGGTGGCAGAGAAGTCATTAATTACATGAAAATGGAAGCATCTTTAAGCGAATCAGATTTAAGTTCCGCGTCGATTATTTTGGAGCATCAGGATCGTCTTTTGCATTTTCATGTCCACGATGGCTCTGAGTATCCTGCAAAGAATCATTTGGCGCTTGGCGACGGAGAAATAGACATTGCCGACAGATTGCGGCTGGCCGAGATCAACAGAGCCAGATGCGTTCTGGAAACCAAAACTATCGAACCATTGAAACATTCAGTACAGTGGTTAAAGGACGAAAAATACATATGAAGATAAAAGAGATTAATCTGCTCAGAAAGATCGACAGAAGCAGTTATAAAGAGTTCATCGGATATGCCGGAAATTGTACGGCCAACCGCGTTTATCCGACGTCCATCGCGGTCGGGATCCAGGATGGGGAGATATACGCCGATGACAACGGATGCGTATTGTTCTGGCATTACTGCGGCTTTGGTCATATTTCAGGGAATGTGAGCGTTCAGGTCCTCGAAGAGATATATCAGCGGTTTCTGACCGCGGATACGGAGCGGAGATTCGTTTTGATCACTGATTCTGAGTTTGTCTCGGATCATTATTCGGGCAGGGAGATGCTTCGGTCTGACAAGAGGATCGAATACTCTTACGTAGGGATGCCTGAAGATCCTCCCAGGCTTGACGACCGCTATGTCGTTGAACGTATAACAAAAGATAATATAGGCTGCGTCCGGGGAAGGATAACACCGTCATTTTCCTGGGAGGACAGCGGTCATTTTCTTCGGGACGGCTCCGGCTTCATAGCCAGATCCAAGGAAGACGGAAGCTTTGCAGCGGTGGCATTTTCAAGCGCTGTCAGTCCGGACGAAGTGGACATAGGCGTTGAGACCGCTGAAGTGCACAGGCGCCACGGACTGGCGTCATATCTTGCTTACAGGATGATCGAGGAGGTCTTGCGGCAGGGCAAAAGACCTGTATGGGCTCACGCTGAGACCAATGCAGGTTCACGGAAAACGGCATTGAGCGTCGGATTCATACCGTGCAGGACCAATACCGTCATTCGGAAGAAAGAATAAACATGTGACGCGGCTGCAGAGGATATCATGGTATCCTGCAGCTCCATCGATCGGAACATCATAAGATCGGTTTTGAAGATAAGAAAAAGGGTGACGATTACAAGCTTCCGAGGAGGAATTCCAAGTCTAAAAAAATGTCGTCACAACCTGCCGACGACGAGAATAAATTGTCACATAAGTCATCAGACGTTGCATGTTGAGACGGTCGTATTGATGTCACGGAAATACACATAAGGTCGTCAAAAGTGCCGTATTTCCGGGCTATTTTGGCATCTGGGCATCAGCACCGGGGAGATGATCTGAACGCAAAAATCGCTCTATCAGAATAAATCTATCGTTTCTGTCGGAGGGTTGAGTAGGCGGTTTAGATGTCAGCGCGTCAACTCGGAATTGTAGAGGAGACATTGTAAATGGAATTGAAGAGAATCGATTATAAACTTACTGTCTGTAAAGTTGCTGAGGTATCAAATATCAATATGGATACCGATTTCTATTTCATTGGGAAAACGGATGAGGAGTTATCTTTGGTGTGTAAGACGGAGGATACGCCGCAAAGCGCAGTCGAGCGTGATGATGGATGGAGAGGCTTCCGTATTCAGGGAGTTCTCGACTTTTCATTGATTGGGATTCTGTCAAAACTGTCAGGCATCCTCGCAGACCATAAAATAGGAATCTTCGCAGTGTCAACATACAACACAGATTATATTCTTGTAAAAGAAGAAAACTATGAGAGAGCATTGACAGTTTTAGCTTCAGAGGGATACACAGTAGTATAAATTCGAGTTTGAGAGACCTGTGAAATGACCGAAACAGACCTTTATAAAGAACTTGGAGCCCTGACAAAGGACAAGGACAGATGGAAAGAAAGTATTTCCTATGTTTCGTCTCTTCTCGCCCATGATTCCGTAAAGATACAGGCAAAGGTGCTCTGGCTGCTGGGCGAGATTGGTCTCATCTACCCTCAGTCTGTGCAGGATGTCGTTCCAACCATTGTATCTTTACTTGACAGCTTAGAGCCGCTTTTACGGGAACGGGCGGTAAACTCTCTCGGCAGAATCGGACGGGGTGGCTTTCATGTGATTGAACCGTACTGGGTGAAGCTGTTCAGTTTCGCCTCTGATGAGGAGCCAAGAGTCCGTCTGGCGTTCATCTGGGCATCAGAAAATATTGCCACAAACACTCCCGACATCTATGAGAATTATATGTCGGTATTTGAGAAGCTCCTGCACGATGCGGATGACAAAGTAAGGATGGAAGCACCGGAGATCTTCCGTGTTCTCGGAAAGCGCAGGCCGGAATTCGTCAAGCCGTATGTGGAGCAGCTGCGTGAGATATCGGAAGCCGACGAGAATCGTGTCGTAAGAATTCATTGTTTGGGTGTTGTTAATACTGTTAATTCATGAAAAAACTGAGGGCAACAGCGAGTTGCTTGTTCGAACTTCCTATATGGTTCATAATGAATGTGAACTAAGAATATGGAGGTACAGTTCAATGACAGTACAAGATACAATAAAAAGCCTGCGCGAAAAGCACGGATTATCACAGGATCAACTTGCAGAACGGGTAATGGTAACAAGACAGGCTGTAAGTCGCTGGGAGACAGGAGAAACGCAGCCAAATACGGATACGCTCCAATTGTTGTCAAAAGAGTTTGACGTGTCAATCAACACACTGCTTGGCAGGCCGAGACAGCTTATTTGCCAGTGCTGTGGTATGCCTCTGAGTGAAGATGAAGTCATCAGCAAAGAGCCGGATGGTAGTTTCAATGAGGACTTCTGTAAATGGTGCTATGCAGACGGAAAGTTTGCTTATAAAACAAAAGACTCCTTGCTTGATTATCTGGTAGGCCACATGCCAAATCCGGATAATACGCCTGACGATGAAAGGCGTGCTCAGTTTGATGGATATCTTTCACAACTGAAACACTGGAAGTAAAACAGACCAAGGCTCCTCACTTCCGACAAATACGTCGGTGGCGAGGAGCCTTTCTTATGCTTTGATTTCAATGGTGACTGCGGATTTGAAGTCGATGGTGAAGTGATCCTCGAAGACGGTGATCTTCGTTAGCAGACGCTTGGGTAGGGTCATCAGAGATCTACAGAAATATCTGGATGAGGTGATTACTCATCTGTCTACTGTAGACAACTGTGAGGTGGAACTGATGCTCGAAGTCAGTGCGCAGGCTACCGATGGATTCCCGCAAGGGACTGTTCGTACTGTTTCTGAGAACTGCCAGACACTGAGAGTTGATAATTTCGGATTTGAGAAATAATCCGCAAAACATCGAAAGGGAACACCTCAACATTGTTAGATGGTGTGCCCTTGTGGTAAAATATCGGAAAACGCTGTCTCTTAAGGCGGAAGCTATATTTTAGCACCCGGCCTTCCGAAGCCGGGGACTGATCCCCAGGGGAGAGCGCAGACGGTATTGCTGCTTTGCGGAGGATCAGGATCCATGGCATTCGATTTCAAGAAGGAATACAAAGAGTTTTATATGCCCAAGGGGACCCCGTCTATAGTGACTGTCCCGAAGATGAACTTTATCGCGGTGCGCGGCATCGGCGACCCCAATGAAGAGGAGGGCGAGTATAAACAGGCGATAGGCCTTTTGTACGGTATCGCGTTCACCATCAAGATGAGCAAAAAGGGAAGCCATCAGATCGAAGGCTATTTTGACTACGTGGTGCCTCCTCTGGAGGGCTTCTGGTGGCAGGACGGCGTCGAAGGCGTCGATTATTCCGATAAGGGGTCTTTTCAGTGGATCTCAGTCATCCGGCTGCCGGATTTCGTCACGAAGGAGGACTTCGACTGGGCCGTGAAAGAGGCATCCGTAAAGAAAAAGCAGGACTTTTCAAAGGTACGGTTCTTTACCTACGACGAAGGCCTGTGCGTCCAGTGCATGCACGTAGGATCCTATGATGACGAGCCCACGACGGTGCGGCTGATGCATGAGTTCATGGAGCGTGAGGGTTATGAACTTGACATCACGGATGAGCGCATGCATCACGAGATCTATCTCAGCGATGCAAGAAAAACCGCTCCCGAAAAGCTCAAGACAGTGATACGGCACCCGATAAGACTTAAGGGATCGGATCCGGTAATAAAATGATCTTGATGTGCGGGGCGTACGAATGAAAAACGAGTTTACGATAAGGAAAGCTGATGCGAACGATCTGCCGCGGATAGCGGAGATCCAGGTCTTTAACTACCGTCTGTTCTTTTATCCCATTTTCAGATCGGATGAGTATTACTTCGGCGAGCTTTCCGTTCCGTCTCTGATGCAGAAGTACGGACCTGAGCTTGACAGCCTGTACGTGTACGATGACGGCGTCGTCAAAGGCTTTATCAAGATAGAGGGGACATATATAGCCAGGCTGTTCGTTGAGCCCGTTCTTCAGAATGCATCGATCGGTTCAAGATTATTGGTATTTGCGATAAAGGAACACGGCGCCGATCATCTCTGGGCGCTGGAGAAGAATCCGAAAGCCATACGCTTTTATGAAAGACACGGTTTTTATGTGACCGAAGAGAGAAAGCTTGAGGAGGGGACTTCCGAATATCTTGTTCTTTTAAGACGGTAGATCAAATATCAGGGATCGCCGTAATTGACATTTGTCAGAAAATGCGGTAGAGTAATAACTGACATATGTCAGAAAGGAGCATCTATGCCGCGGCCGATACGATGCAGAAGGATCGAAAAAATGCCCGCTTTCCGCAGCTTCTCGCCGGATGACGTCAAGCCTGCCGAAAGCGTTTTTATGACGGTCGACGAATACGAGACGTTGAGGCTCCTTGATGACGAAGGACTGACCCAGGAGGCCTGCGCGGTCAGGATGAACGTCGCCAGGACGACGGTCACGGCCATCTACGACAGCGCCCGCAAAAAGGTCGCGGAGGCGCTGGTCCACGGCAAAAGGCTGCTGATAACCGGAGGCTGCTGCGAATTTAGTCCGGTGGAGATCTGTCAGAACATTATGGAGAAGGGAACAAAGACGATGAGGATCGCGGTCACTTATGAAAACGGAGAGATATTCCAGCATTTCGGACACACCGAGGCTTTCAAGCTTTATGACGTTGAGGACGGAAAGATCGCCGGAGAGCAGATCGTGCCTACCAACGGCAGAGGACACGGCGCTCTGGCCGGTTTTCTGAACGCGGTCAAGGCCGACGCGCTGATCTGCGGCGGCATCGGGATGGGCGCCCAGATAGCTCTGGCGGACGCCGGAATCAGGCTGTACGCAGGAGTTCAGGGTTCTGCCGACGAGGCAGCGAAGGCTCTGGCCGAGGGGACTCTCCAATATGATCCGGACGCACGCTGCGATCATCATGAGCATCACGACGGCGACTGCGGCCACGATCACTGCGGTGATCATCACTGCGCGGGACATAATTAAGCTGGCAGATCTGGAGGACAAGGCGCATGAGTATTTTGCCCGATCTCTTTCTTACCTTCGCAAAGATCGGACTTTTCACCTTTGGCGGCGGATACGCCATGATAGCTCTCATCGAAGACGCGTGTGTCGAGAAGAAGCGGTGGATCACCCATGACGAGATGATGGACGTCACGGTCATCGCAGAATCCACTCCCGGCCCCATCGCCATCAACTGCGCGACATACGTGGGCTTCAAGCAGAAAGGGTACGCGGGAGCTGCCGCGGCGACGGTGGGGATCGTCCTGCCGTCTTTCTGCATCATTTTTATGATCTCAAGATTTCTGGACAACTTCCTGGAGATAGCGTGGATCGCCCATGCCTTTCAGGGGATCAGGATCGCCGTAGGCATCCTTATCCTGGACGCCGCGGTCAAGATGATACGGAAAATGCAGAAAAGACCGTTCCCACTTGCCGTGATGATCGCATCCTTCATCGCGATGCTTCTGGTCGACATCTTTGCCCTGCGCATTTCATCGATAACGCTGATGCTCGCTGCAGCGGCAGTCAGCCTTGCTTTGTATATCGCGAAGGGGTCCGTCGGAAGGGAGGCGGCTGGGAAATGATCTATCTGGATCTTCTGATCGGTTTTCTCAAGGTCGGGCTTTTCGCTTTCGGAGGAGCCTACGGCGCCATCCCTCTGATCCGAGACGTGGTGCTGTCCTATGGGTGGATCAGCGATGAGATGCTCACCTACATGATCGCCGTCAGCGAGAGCACTCCCGGTCCGATCATGGTGAACATGGCGACCTACGTAGGAAGCTCCCAGGCAGGCTTTGCGGGAGCGCTGACCGCGACTGCGGCGGTGGTACTGCCTTCCTTTGCCATCATCCTGCTGATAATGATACTTTTGAAAAGGCTCCTCAAGGATCCTTACGTGCAGGCGGTCCTGAGAGGTCTCAAGCCCTGCATCATCGGGATAATCCTTGCGACCGGCGTATTCATGATCCTGCAGCGGTGCATAGGAAGCTTTTCGGACATCTCCGTCGATCCGACCGCGGTCATCATGACCGCTGTCCTTGCCGCCGTATACTTCGGTCTGCCTAAGATCGCCAAAAGGGCGCTGTCGCCCATCGGACTGATCGGGATCTCGGCCGCCGCGGGGATCATCGTTTATGGTTTGATCTAGACGGTATATCCCCGTCGTTCTTTTTCTTGTTTTGTCAGTGACCGTATGCTATTTTTTTAGTGTGGCATATTTACAACACGGCAGTGATCATCCGCCGCGGGAAGATGGTCACGGATGCTCATTTTCGGAAAAGAGGTAAGGCAGGATGGCTGACGTCACCCGGGGATACCATGTTCATATCACCTCGGATCACGACTTCTTTAAGCTAGGGCTCAGGGAGGTCTGGAGATACCGGGATCTTATCTGGCTCTTCACCCAGAAGAACTTCAAACTGGTGTACAAGCAGACCATTCTGGGGCCTATGTGGCTCATCATGAACCCTCTGATCACCAGCCTCATATATACCGTGGTCTTCGGCGGGATAGCGGGGCTCAGCACCGCCGGGGTACCCAGGCTGCTCTTTTATCTCAGCAGCCACGCCATGTGGACCTTCTTCGCCAGCTGCCTGAGGAACAACGCATCGACCTTCCTGACCAATTCCCACATATTCCAGAAGGTGTACTTCCCGAGGCTGACCATGCCTTTCTCCACCGTGCTTACCGCCTTCCTGGAGTTCGCGATCCAGATGGTCCTGGTCGGAGCGATGCTGGCCGTATATGTGGTGAGAGGGGAGGTCTCGCCCGACTGGGCCCTGATGCCGCTCCTTATCCCGGTGCTGCTCCTTACCGGCGCTCTGGGACTGGGGCTCGGTATCCTCATCTCCAGCGCGACCACCAAATACAGGGATCTGAACCTGCTGGTAGGCTTCGGGCTGCAGCTTTGGATGTACATGAGCCCGGTGGTCTATCCGGTGTCTCAGATACCGCTGGAAGGGCCTTATCAGTACCTGATCCAGCTGAATCCCATGACGGCACCTCTGGAACTGTTCAGGCTGGTCCTTCTTGGGACGGGGTCCGTGACTTCGGTATCGGTTATCTCGACCCTGGTATTCGCCGCGGTCTCGATGCTTTCAGGGATCATGGTCTTCAACAAGGTGGAGAGGAATTTCATCGATACCGTATAGGTACACGCGTCGGTTTTTGTCCTTTCGGGGTTCTGTTCTCGTATGATATAATCAAAAGTAACTCTCCATGGTCTATGACGATCTTGGCGTCGCAAGGCAGACCCTGGACAGGGTAAGTGAGTTCGTCTTCGCCCATCCCACGGTCTACTGCGGGACCCATACTCCCCAGGGTTATGAGAGCCTTGAGGCCAAGAGGGTGATGGATCTGGAGCATCCCGTCCCGACGGTATTTGAGGAGTTCGACTTCTCCAGGCAGGAGGCTTCGGGCAAGTACGTTTGCAGCATCTGCGGATACGTCTACGATCCCGCCGAGCACGACGGCGTCGCCTTTGAGGATCTTCCCGAGGACTGGCGCTGCCCCAGGTGCAGGCAGGGAAAGGAATAGTTCAACAAGGCATAGGACTGCAGCCTTATGCAGGGACAAGAAGGAGAGAACATGGGCAAGAAGATCATTGCGGTAAACGCCGGCCCCAGAAAGGGCTGGAATACCGATACGCTTATAAACGAAGCGGCCAAAGGCGCTGAGTCCTGCGGGGCAGAGGTGGAAAGGTTCGACCTGTACAGGCTGGAGAGGTTCACCGGATGCATATCCTGCTTCGGCTGCAAGAAGGAGGCCTTCAAGGGCCATTGCATCGTAAAGGACGGTCTGACCCCGGTTCTGGACGCCATAAGGGAATCGGACGGGCTCATCATCGGGTCCCCCAACTACCTTTCCGAGTTCACTGCGGTGTTCAGAGCCCTCTACGAGAGGCTGATATTCCAGAACCTCACCTACAACAAGGAGAACCCGTGCTGCAACCAGCATCCCGTGCCGGTGCTCCTGATCATGACCAGCAACGCCGGCGACAAGGCATATCTGGATCTGGTCGGTGGATATAAGGGCACCTTCGACAGGTTCGTCGGCCCCACCGAGACCCTTATCAGCGGGAACACCCTGCAGCTCAAGGATTATTCGAAGACCGACTGGCCCTGGAACCTGTTCGATCCCAAGGCGAAGCAGGAACGGCACGAGACCGTATTCCCCGAGGAGTGCAAAAAGGCCTTTGAGATGGGAGCAAAGCTGGTCCGCGGACAGGAGAAGGCCTAGCGATGTCCGGTCTTAAGACCATCGACACCGGAGGCATAGGCTGGCTCGATGAGCTGGGAGACGGTCTGTACTGGGGCATGGACTATACGTCCGGCGATCTTTACGAGGCCTTCGACCTTTACTGGGACGGCCACCGCATCAATAAGAACAGGCTGATCTTCGTCAGGTATCCGGAGGGCGCCGTTTTTGAGCCTGTGAAGGCAGAGGACGGCCAGTATCTGGGCAGGCCTGTCGTCAGCGGCGGGTCTGTGTATTGCCTTCTCGTCGATTTCAGGAAGGAAGAGATCGTTGTCCTTCGCTGCTGGGAGGCTCTGGACGGGGCTGAGGAAGCTGCTCGGCTCCCCTTGAGCTGCGTAAAGGACTGCTACAATCTGATGCTCCACAATGAGCCGCTGTTTTTATCAAGGCAGGGCTTTGACGATGATTTTCAGGTGGTCTGGCCCGAGCAGGGGAGCTTCACGATAGATCCCCGGGAGTCCCTGGATTCAAGGGACGGGGACATCCTCATCTTCTCCATATGGTTCGAGGATCCCGACTACCGCGAAGAATTCATTTTAAGACGTTATCCCGACGGAAAGGTCCTTTGCTCCGGCAGAGGCAGCGTAATGACCATGCCCGGAGGGGAGAAGTGGGTCCTGGAATAGGGCCCGCTTTTAGCATCACGAGAGGACAGAGATGAAGAGGATCCATTACCTGACAGCTTTTATCCTTGCCTTCGCCTTGGGCCTCGGTGGCCTCATCGCCTTCGGACGGTCAGCGGAGATCCCCGTGAGGATCACCTCGGAGAACGACCCCGGCAGGCTCACTGCGGTGACCGATAAAGAGGACAGCCCCATCGAGATCCTGGGCCTCGAGGCCGATGGAGACACAGTGACAGTGTCCGTAAGACCGAGGCATACAGGGACCGATTATATCGATATACACAGCGAAGGGGGCGAAGCCATAGGCTTTGAAGTGGTCTACGTCCATCCCCTGGGCGTGATCACCTGGAACGATTCCATCGGCTTCTGCAGGGGGAGCAGAGCGGTCTCCGCGGCTGCCTGCGCGTACATCGCTCTGATCCTCTGGGACAGGATCAGAAAGTTCAGGGAGAATCTTTCCAGGAACATATATCAGTACCGGAACATCAGGGATCTGGGCATAATCATCTTCCTCGCTCCCGCTCTTTTGAACCTGATCGTCTCGGTCTTCACCATCGGTTCGATCTCTGCCTTTACCCGCAGGGTCCTGGATTCCGGCTCCCTGTTCTCGTATATAATCCTTCCCCTCGCGTTCATCACCTTCCTTTACGTCAGCGCCAGCAATCTGGTGCTGATGAAGAGAGAGGGGCGGAACTGGAGGAACATGCTGGGATTTCTTCTCGGCGCGGCCCTCTGCTTCATGACTATCCTTCCCGGCGTCGTCTCGGATATGCTCCAGCGGTCGACGGTGATCGACGTCCACTACGAGGGCGGGACCGCTATGTACGTGGAGCTCTTCACCACCAACGCGGTGTTCTTCATAGTCTCTTATCTTGAGTGCATGCTCATCGCGACCATCATCCTGGCCGTGAAGGCCGCCAGGGGCGTCCCCGATCCCGACAGGGACTACATGATCGTCCTCGGGTGCAGGGTCGCCGGGGACGGAAAGCCCACGAAGCTGCTGCAGGGAAGGGTGGACAGGGCGCTGGAGTTTGCCGGACTTCAGATGAAGAAGACCGGAAAGGCCCTGAGATTCGTGGTATCCGGGGGCAAGGGTGCGGACGAACCGGTGTCCGAGGCGGAGGCCATGAAGAACTATCTTCTGTCGAAGGGGATCGCCGAAGAGAGCATACTCACCGAGGACAGGTCCACCGACACCAGGGAGAACATGATCTTCTCATCGGAGATCATCAAAAATGACTTTGGCCCGGGAGATCCGAAGATCGCCTTCTCCACCACCAATTATCACGTATTCAGGTTCGGGATCATTGCGTCGGGCCAGGGCATCCTGGCTCAGGGCGTCGGCAGCGGCACCAGGAGCTACTTCTGGATCAACGCCTTCGTGAGGGAATTCATCGCTCTCATTTATTCCGAGCGCAGGAACCACATCAGGGTCGCCGCGGCCCTGCTGATCCTCGTCCTCGCCCTGGTGATGATCGTCTGGTATTCGGTCAACGGTATGCGGCCGTGACAAGTCCTGAATAGTGAGCAGGCAGAAATAAAGCGGGAACTTATTTGATGGTTTCCGCTTTTTGATATCGCTTTATAAAAATCATTGTTCAGTATTTTGATAATAGTATGTATAATCTTCCTGTGACAAACATAATTCTATCCACAGGAGGAACAATGAGACCTGTAACTTCCAAGATCAAATGGATCTTCGCCGTGGGCCAGCTGGGCTGGTCCATCCTTTCCGGCATAATCGCAAATCTTCTCGTAAACTTCTATCTGCCCGATTCCACCGGGGGAGGGGTCATCACCTTCGTGACCAGCGCCACCTTTCTCGGCCTTACGGTCATCGGGATCATAACCGCCTGCGGAAGGATCGTCGACGCGGTGACCGATCCCTGGATCGCCAGCCTTTCGGACAACTGCTCAAGTCCCCTGGGAAAGCGGATCCCCTTCATGAGGTATTCCGCAGTTCCCTTTGCCCTGGTGACGGTGCTCATATTCTGCTGCCCGGTCAGGGGAGAATCGGTGGTCAACATAATATGGCTTGCGGTAACTCTCGTTCTGTTTTACATATTCATGACCGCCTACTGCACTCCGTATAACGCACTGATCCCGGTCCTCGGCCGCAGCCAGAAGGACAGGATGGACATCTCCACCTACATCTCCCTCACCTACATCGTAGGCACCGGGATCGCCTTCGCGGGCAAGATGATCTGGGAAGGGGTCCACGCAGCCACCGGCATGGAGTACTATCTCTGCGCCAGGCTGGTCCTTTCCGTCATGGCGGTCATCGCCCTGATATGCATGCTGCTCCCCGCGTTCATGATCAACGAGAAGGACTACGACGACTCAAAGCCCGTAAAGGAGGACGTCTTCAGATCCCTCTCCAAGACCTTCGCCAACAGGCAGTTCAGGATCTTCATCCTCTCCGACGTGATCTACTGGATCGGCATCACCATCTTCAACACGGGCTTCATTTACTACGTTGAAAACCTGCTGGGGCTCAACAACTACATGATACTGTTCATCTTCATGACCATGGTGACCTTCGTCTGCTACATCTTCGTCAACATGCTCTCGAGAAGATTCGGCAAGAAGAAGCTGCTCATCTGTGGCTTCGGCATCTTCGCCTTCGCGTTCCTGGTATCGTCCTTCGCGGGCAAGGTCAGCTTTATCCCCAACCAGATCTACGGATTCATCATCTGCATCCTGGTGGGAGTGCCCCTGTCCATCCTGGGCATAATCCCCCAGGCAATCGTCGCGGACATCGCAGAGAGCGACCAGATCGTCACCGGAGAGAACCGGGACGCCATGTTCTACGCCGCCAGGACCTTCGCCTTTAAGCTTGGCCAGTCCATCGCCATGATAATCTTCACCTCCCTTGCGGTCATCGGCCAGTATACCGAGAACGTCGGCGGGACCGAGGTGATCCGAAACACCGGAGCGGGCTACAGGATCAGCCTGATCATCGCCATGATCCTCTGCCTTGGCGCCATGGCCGCCATCATCTTCTACGATGAGGACAAGGTCATGGGCATCATCAGAAAAGACCACGGCGAGGAATAAGATGGTCCTGACGTACGAGAGCAAAGGAAGGCTGTTGACCGCAGGAGAGTCCGACGCCCGGGTGACTATCTACGAGGAGACATCCGCAGGAAGGACCAGGATCACGGTCACCGCTAAGGAGGATGTGATCCTTAAAGAAGCCCGGATAGACCGGATCAGGACCATCGATAAGGACTGCCCGGTCATCGCCAACGGATTTCAGTCCTGGACCGAGACCAGAGAGTTTGCCAGAGGGGAGCATCTCAACGATCTTTCCCTGCTGCCGCCTCTCTTCGAGGACCGGTTCCATTTCAGGGCCTACGGTTCCTATGCCTTCTGGACGCCGCCTGCGGATCAGGACCGTTCATTAAAAGGCCTGTCCCGGCGTAAGTGGAAGAACCCCCTCATGCCCGCGTCGGACGACCTTACGGCCTTCGAGTGGGCCCATTTCAAGGAAGACAGGCCGTTCTTCATCGGAAGCTTCAACGGAGCAAATGCCTGGCTGATCATACAGATCCTGAGGGATGAGGGCTGCGTGACCCTTTACGGTGACGTGGAGGGAAAGGCCCTTAGAGCGGGGGAGAGCTTCACCGTCTTCGATTTTTCGATCACCGAAGATCCCCGGGAGTATTTCCAAAGCTTCAGCCCGAGAAGCGGGAGGAAGCTCTTCGGGTACACGTCCTGGTACAACCATTACCAGAACATCAACGCCCGGCTGATAGAGGACGCAATAGACAGGGCGGACGAAAGGCTGGAGCTCTTCCAGATCGACGACGGCTTTGAGACCTTCGTCGGCGACTGGCTGGATGTGGACCCGGCCAAATTTCCCCGGGGGCTGGAACCTGTCGTTGAGAAGATCCACGCCAAAGGCATGATGGCCGGCATCTGGCTGGCTCCTTTCGTCGCGGAGGACGCCTCAAGGCTCTCGAAGGAGCATCCAGACTGGATCGCCAAAGACGCGGACGGCAAAAAGATCTACGCCGGCTGCAACTGGAGCGGCGACTGCCCCCTGGATCTCAATGTCCCCGAAGCGGTGGAGTACGTGAGGAAGGTGCTGCGCAGCTACCGGGATATGGGTTTTGACCTTTTCAAGCTTGACTTCATATACGCGGCGTCCCTAAAGCCTCTTGTAGGGAAGACCAGGGCGGAGACCAGCGAATTCGCCTACGGTCTCCTCAGGGAGGAGCTTCAGGACAGGCTGATCATCGGCTGCGGAGCGGCCCTCGCCAACTGCATCGGGCGCTTTGACTACTGCCGCATCGGCCCCGACGTCTCCCTCAGGTTCGACGACAGCTTTTATATGAGGGCCTTCCATCCCGAGAGGATATCCACCAAGGTGACTCTGGTGAACACCATTTACAGGAGCCCCTCCGACGGTCGCATGTATCTCAACGATCCCGACGTCTTCCTGCTGAGGGATGACAATATCGGGCTCAGTAGGGAGCAGAGAAAGGCCCTGACCCTCATAAACGCCCTGTTCGGATCGTTGCTCATGACCTCCGACGACACCGGCTCCTACGATGAGGAGCGCAGGGCTCTTCTGGACCGGGCCCTTGCGCTTTTCAGAAGGGGAAGGGCGCTCTCATATGAGCGGAAAGGCGATACCGTCCGCGTAGATTACGGGCTGGACGGCGGCAGGCATTCCATGACCTACGACATGAACAGAGGGATCCTCACCGAAGATATATAGCGGCAGGGATCAAAGGAGAAACCATGACTGACAGGACGAAGATCATTTTCGGCAATCCCATAGACGAAAAGACCGTAAGACAGGCGGAGGCCTCAAAAAACAAGTTCATCAAGAAATACGGAGACGATTCCGGGGCTTCCTACAGGTTCAGAGCGGCGGACATCCCGGTGCTGGACTTCATAGGGGCGAAGGACCTGGTCTTTTCGGACGAGGCGGAGCCTCTCGCGCCCAACGCTCTCATAGTGGGCAATATACGCATGGGCTTCGGTCACTACCGCATAAGCATGGCAATGGCCTCCTGCGCCAGGGCCCTGGGCTTTACGCCCTACTGGCTGGATCTCGCGTCCTTCGACGCCACGGGCTCCAAGATGATCAGGGAGCAGAACCGCCTGTATTCCATGGCCTCAAGGATCTCGCAGAAGTCCGTCCTCTTTAACAAGTTCTTCTGGGAGCCTCTGAACAGCGAGGGCTTCAGGCAGCTGACCTACAACGCCAAGGACCAGAAGAACTCGGAGCTTTTGGTCCCGATCCTCGCCTCCCTTCCCAAGGACGTACCTTACATCGCGACCCACGTCTGGCCCAGCCAGGCAGCGGTCCACGCCGGGCTCACCCACGTGGTCAACGCCATCCCGGACAACTGGCCCATGGCCCTGCACCTTTCAGAGGGTGCGGTCCACACGGTCCAGACCGAGTTCGCCTATCTGGGCTACAAGATGATGAACGGTTTCGCTAAAGAGCCTCTCAAGGGCATCCCGGACGATCAGATCCGCATGGTCGGCCGCTACGTGGATCATGAGCTGCTGAAGGATCTGGAAAGCGACAACAGGAGCCGGATCCAACGGGCGGAAGAGGGAGCGCCCATGCGTTTTCTTCTCACCGTCGGAGGAGCCGGAGCGGGCTTTGACCAGTTCCTTTCGATCGTAAGGCATCTGATCCCCCATGTGGAAGCGAAAAGAGCCGCGGTCATAATCAATTTCGGCGATCACAGGGACGTCTACGAGAAGATGCAGAAGGCTCTTGGCGGTATAAGGATCCAAAGCTTCTTTGACGATTACGAAGGAGTTAAGTCTTACGCCGCGTCCATAAAGTCCGGACGGGCTGAGGGAATTACCGCGGTCTGCAGCGGCGACATCTTCGAGGCGGTCTACGCCACCAACCTGCTGATGCCTGCCTGCGACGTTCTGATAACCAAGCCCTCGGAGCTGGCTTATTACCCCATCCCCAAGATCTTCATGAAGCACATCGGCGGCCACGAGGTCTACGGGGCGGTCTGCTCTCAGGAGGCCGGCGACGGCACCTTCGAATGTCCTGACGAGAAGTCTATGAACGCCATGATCGACCGCGTGATCGGCGATCCCGACCTCTTCGCACACATGTGCCGCCGCATCGATGAGATGAAGGCTCAGGGGGCCTATGACGGAGCCTATGAATGCGTGAGGCTGGCCGCGGGAACGAGCCGATGAGATTGAATTTTGCCTGATTTCATCATATAATCTACAAATAAGGAGCGGCCAGTCACAGCGGGCGAAGGAATTTGCCCGTGACGGCGATGAAACAGGCCTTTCTGACCGCATGGAGGAAGAAAATGATCGATATCAACGGTTTTAACGCGGAAAAGGAACAGCTGCTCAAGGCGCTGGACGATCCGGCGGGATCGGGTCTCAACGGAAAGGCGCTGGCGGAGGCGGCGGATTCCCTGCTCACAGCGAAGACAAGCAGGATAAAGTCCGATCCCAAGTATGAGATATGGTCGCTTATAGCCGGCCTTGCGCTGCTGGCGCTCGAGCCCATCTTCATCATGGCCGCCCAAGGCAACGACAAGCTGCTCGGCTACGCCTTCATCGGCTTCGGAGTCCTCCTGGCTATCTTCGGCCTGGTCACTCTCGGCATAGCGGGCATCCCCGTCGCCCTCATCATCCTTCTTGTGCTGGCCATACTCATCAAGCTGCTGATGAAGCCGATGATATACGTATTCCCGGTCGTGGCGCTCGGGCTGATCATTTATTATATCAAGGTCCAGTCGGACAGCAAAAAGCAAAACAAAAGCAAGCATGCCAAGGAACTTGATAAGGCTCTCGCTTCTTTCCGCGATGAGGATGAAGCCTTCCGCATGGGTCTGATCCGCAGGGCCGGAAGCATATGCAGCGAGCACCGCGCTTCGATGGCCGATTACAGGAGCTTCATCGAGCAGCTGTATTCACGCTTTGCCGAGAAGCATCAATACGAGACTGTCGCTTCCGAGTTCAGAGATATGAAGGCTGTAGAGGACAAGAGATACCGGGATCTCGCGGACAAGATAAAGGCGGGCGGCGAAGCCGCTCCCTTCCGCGTTGGCTTCGGAAAATGCGTCAACCTCGCGCACAACACCGTTTCTTTGAGCTGGTGGATCTGCCCCCAGGGCGGAGGCAGGTATCTCGCCCTTATGGAGACCCCCGAGACCGCGGGCGCTTACATCGAGGAGGCCGATCTGGACAACAGGCTCAAAAATGACGAGTTCATCGGCTGGCTGATGCCTTGGGAGAAGAGGCTCTTCGATCAGGAGAAGGGCTTTTTCCTGCTGAGCGTCGCCGAGGCCGAGCAGCTGAGGAAGAACGTCCTGCAGTGCCGCGGATCGGATATGCTGATGAAGCAGATCCAGGTCAAGACCGAACTGGAGATGGAGGACTACAGCGAAAACTGCTGGTGGTGGCTGCGCGACGACGGCGACAAGGATACGAAGAAGGCTTATGTGGACGGGGACGGCATAATCCATCCCAAGGGCCACCGCAAGGCCTTCAGCGGTTTCGCGATCCGCCCCGCGGGCATCATCGTCCTTTGATCCGCCGGATATGCAGTTTGATATCATCAGGAGCTGATCCATGTGTCCAAGTTTTGAAGATTTTTTATTCGCCAACGCGGTAGACGCCGAGATCGCGGCAAAAGGAGACTTTTACGATCCTCCCGAAGCGGAGCCGGAAAGCGGGACGAAAGATACGCTCCGCGAAGCGCTGTTCGCCGAGATGAAGTCCTACGAAAAGCTGGATAAGGCTTCTTCGGACAAGGAGCTGGAGAAGATAGCCTTAACGTTCTCCAAACTCCTTGAGGAAGGAGACGACGAGACCGTCTTAAAGTACGTCAACGATCCCGAGTCCGACTGGAAGACGGTCGCAGCCCTTCGCGGAATACTCAAGGTCTATCCCGACGCCGATGAGATCCGCCGCTTCCTGGGCGCGGTATATAAGCTCAGACAGAAGATCCCTTTCAGGGACAGCTCCTGGCTGAGCGCGCAGGATCAGGCGAAGATGAACGCGCTGGCTTTTGAGAACGCGCAGGAGCTCGCCATGCTGGGCGATACTGACGCTCTCTTCGAGACGGCGCAGCGCTATGCCTGCGGCTTCGGTACCGGGGCCGATGAGAAGAAGGCGGAAGCCCTGCTTAAGCTGTGCGATAAGCTGGGCCATCCGCTGGCTGAGGAGGCGCTGGACGTCCTCGAACGGGACGACGAGGCGAAGGAAAGGTCGAAGAAGACTTATCCCAGATTCAGGGACGCGAAGGAGCCCGAGCTCAACATGGCGGCGGCGAAGATGGCGCTCCTCGCCAAGGGCACGATATACAGCGAGATCAATTACCTGAACAATCTTGAGAAGGCGGCGGCCCACGGCAGCACCGAAGCCATGATGGACGCCATCCGCTACTGGATGAAGCAGCCGGGCTTTTGCTGCCGCATGGACGTCATCCGCGATATGGGGGAAAGGGCGGCGAAGGCAGGCGAGCCCGAAGGCCTCTATCTCATCGGTTCGATACTCGAAGACAGGGACGATCCCGTCCATTACCGCGAAGCATGGGAGTATTACACTGACGCGGAGAAGGCCGGCAGCTCTTCGGCGAAGGAGCGCTGCGAGCGCTTCCGCGGGGAGGAGCAGAAGAAAGCCTATATAGAAGGATTGCAAAGCTATTCGGACGGAGATTATCAGGACGCCTTCGACAGCTTCTATCCTCTCGTTCTTTTGGGGAACAACAGAGCCCTTCAGCTGAGCGAGGAGATGCTCGACAGGGAACAGGTCAGGACTGACGGCCTGGATCAGCTGCTGCGGGTGTATCTTCTCTGCTGCGAGAAGCACACGGATCTTGACAAGGCGCTCAAGATAGCGAAGATCTACATGGCGAAGAAGGATTACAATAACGCTAAGGTCTGGGGCGAAAAGTGCGCCGACGCCAAGATGCCCGAAGCCTACGTTTTCCTGGTCCATCTCGGCGCTTATTCGGGAGAATATTACCTGACGGATCTTTATGCTTACGAAGGAGCGCAGAGCGGCGATCCTCTCTGCCAGTATTTCGAAGCGGCCCACCTGGTGAAAAATATGTCCTATTATACCCTCCTGGAAGACCAGGCCTCTTTCGTCGAAGAAGCGAGAAAATACGCCCTGAAAGCTAAAGCCGGCGGCATAAAGGCAGCGGATAAACTGCTCTCGGTCATAAGCGATATCAGCGCCGAAGTGCATGACGCTATCGCCGAACAGGAGGAGCGGGCATACGCCCAGCTGGTCAGAGAACAGAACCAGAGGATGCAGGAGGAGCAGGACCGCCAGCGCTGGGTCTCCCAGCTGCAGGCGGAGGTCGACGCCCGCTACCGCATCTACAGCAAGTCCTTCGGCGTGGAGGACAGCCACGGCAATTACGGCGAGGTGAGCGCCCTGAGCGGAAGGGTGCAGATGAACGACGGAAGCTCCGGATATGTCGACCAGCTGGCGCTCAGGAATCTTCAGCAGCAGAGCCTGCAGGACGCTCTCGATAAGATCTACAACAACAAGTGACCCGGTGTCCGGACGTGCCGCAAGGCAGATCCGGCTCAAAGGAGGTATACCGATGGGAGACTGTTTCGCAACGGAAAGACTGATCCTGCGGCCATGGAGAGATGCGGACGCGGAGGAATGCTTCAGATACGCCCGCGATCCCCTCGTCGGGCTTCCCTGCGGCTGGATGCCTCACAAGGACGTCGATGAGAGCCGCGAGGTCATACGCGGGGTGCTCTCCGCGCCCGGGACCTACGCGATAGTGCTCAAGGAAACAGGCCTTCCCGTCGGATGCGTAAGCCTGATAACAAGGAAGGGCCAGAGCAGCGATGAGGCTGAGCTGGGTTTTTGGCTGGGCGTTCCCCGCTGGGGGCAGGGCATAGTCCCCGAGGCCTCGGAGAGGCTGATACGCCACGGCTTTGAGGATCTGGGGCTCGAGCGCGTCATCTGCGGGTATTTCGACGGCAACGAAAAGTCAAGGCGCGTTTCCGAGAAGCTGGGCTTCACTTATTTTAAGACACTTAAGGACGTGCGCATCCGCCGCATCGGAGAGACCAAAGACATACTCTACGGCCGTCTCACCAAAAAGGAGTGGGAGGAGAAGCGCAGGATCAGGCACGTCAGCCTCATGCTCCCTGTAAGAGACGGCATGATACTGCTCGGGATGAAGAAAAGAGGCTTCGGCGCGGGCAAGATCAACGGCGCCGGGGGCAAGGTGGAGCCCGGCGAGAGCTTCGCAAAGGCCGCGGTCCGCGAGTGCCTCGAGGAGACTGGCGTCGCCGTCAGGGATCCCCGCGATATGGGGACCGTCGTCTACCGCGATCTGTATTACAGGGACGGTCCCGAGACCGTCATAATGCACGTCTTCGTCTCCAGAGACTTCGAAGGGGAGCCCGCCGAGTCGGACGAGCTGGCTCCGCGGTGGTTTCCTCTGGATGAGATCCCCTACGAAAAGATGTGGGGCGACTGCGCCCACTGGCTGCCCGAGGTGCTCAAGGGCAGAAGGGTAGATGCATATTTCCATTACAATGAGGACGACGTTTTCACCGGATACAGCGTCGACGCGCTGCCGGAGTGAACTGAGCGGAGGGCTTAAGCGCTTCCGGTCTCAACGCCTGCCTTCATAAAATCTTAATAACTTCCCATGTTTTTTCTTTAACTCCCTTTGCGTACAATAGGTGTTGCAAAGGGGGTATTTTTTATGCCGAACATTCTCATATGCGACGATGAGAGGGACATCGTCAACGCCCTGAAGATCTATCTGGCGGACCCGGAGTACGTCATATTCGAGGCCTTCAACGGCCGGGAGGCGGTGGAGGTGGTCGAAAGGGAGGAAATCCATCTGGTCCTTCTGGACATCATGATGCCGGTGATGGACGGGATGCAGGCCATGGCAAAGATCCGCGAGATCAGCAACGTCCCGGTCATAATGCTCACCGCCAAGAGCGAGGACCAGGACATGATACTTGGCCTCAGCGCCGGGGCTGACGATTACATCTCAAAGCCCTTCAATCCTCTCGAGGTGACGGCGAGGGTCAGGTCCCAGCTGAGAAGGTATCTCAAGCTGGGCGCGGGGAGCGCCTCGTCCGTGACCTACGTCACAGGGGGCCTTGAACTTGACGACAGGACCAAAGAGGTCAGGGTAGACGGGGAGACCGTGCCTCTTACTCCCAAGGAATTCGAGATCCTGAAGCTTCTGATCTCCCAGCAGGGGAGGGTGTTCTCGCCCTCGGAGATCTACAGGAGCGTCTGGAAGGAGAAGCCTTTGGGAAGCGACAACACGGTGGCGGTCCACATCCGCCACATCAGGGAGAAGATCGAGATAGATCCGGCAAAGCCGCGGTATCTCAAGCTGGTGTTCGGACAGGGGTATAAAATTGAAGGGGGAAAGAGATGAAGCATTTTTGGAGGACCATAGCGGGAAAGACAATCGCCTTTGCCTGCTGCCTGATATGCCTCGCGGTGTTCGCCGCCTCCGTGCTGGGGGCCGCATTGATGCTCGACGGCATGGATTATAACTTTTATCTCAACAGCGAGGAGGCGCTCGAAGAGAGGTTCGTCTCGGACGTCGTGCGGGGAGATGTCTCCAGATACGTCATGAGTGCGGCTGAGGCAGAGGCCATGGAGGGAAAGGCCGAGCCGGATATCTCCCGCAGGGATCTGGTGATAGTGGTCCTGGGGAGCGAAGGTCAGACCCTGCTGGACAACAGGGCCCCGGGAGAGTCCTATGAGTGGGGACACGTCTTTCATTTCCGCGCGCTGTTGGAGTATGGATATCCCGTGACCGTTTATTCCTATGAGGGCCCCGCGGGACCTGCTGAGAACGAAGAGGAAATGACCGTATACGTCTCCATGCCCGAAGGATCTGCGCTGAGAGAAAGATGCGGGCTCGTCCGCAGTCTGGTCAGCATAGGGTACGGTCTCAGGTACTGGATCTACGCCATCGCGGCGGCATCCCTCGGCGGGGCGGTCTGCTTCTTCATCTGCCTTATGAGCGTTGCGGCAAGAAGACCGGGAAGAGACGATATCGTTCCCGGGCCCCTGAACAGGGTGCCCTTCGACGTGATCTTTGTCGCAGCGGGGGCGGCAGCCTTCGGGGCATTCGTCATCCTTATCGAAGCGGCCAGGAACGAAGGGGATCTGATCGAGCTGGCGGCGGCAGCTTTAGGCATGCTGTTATTCGCCTGCATGGCCCTGGGCACATCCATGAGCATGGCGGCCAGGATAAAGCAGGGCACGCTGATCAAAGGGACCGTCACTTATAAGGTCCTCGCCCTTGCCTGGAGGCTGTTCCGCAGCTCCTTAGGCGCCTTGGGCAGGGCGCTGAAGGCCTTTGGAAGGCTTCTCAGGGAGATCCCTCTGGTCTGGAAGGCCTTCCTGTGCATCTTCGCGGTCTCGGTAGGCGAGCTCTTCCTTATCGCCATAGCGGGAAGACCGTCGGAAGCTCTGGTGTTCCTGTTCACCATCTGGAAGATCATCGAATGCATTGCCGTCCTTTACATAGCCACCTGCCTTAAGAGGCTTCAGAACGGGGCCCGGGCCCTTGCCATGGGCGATCTTTCCCACCTGACCGACACCCGGGGAATGATCCTGGACTTTAAGGCCTGCGGAGAGGATCTCAACAGCATCGCCAAGGGGATGGCCATCGCGGTGGAGGACAGGGTCAAAAGCGAGAGGATGAAGACCGAGCTCATAACCAACGTCTCCCACGACATCAAGACCCCTCTGACTTCCATTATCAACTACGCCGGACTCATAGCCTCCGAGGAGTGCGGAAACGAGAATCACGCAGAATATTCCGAGGTGCTGGTGCGCCAGTCCGAGAGGCTCAAAAGGCTCCTGGAGGACCTGGTCGAGGCTTCGAGGGCATCCACCGGCGACATGGAGGTCAGCCTCATGCCCTGCGACGCTTCGGTGTTCATCACCCAGGCTGCGGGGGAATTCTCCGAAAAGCTTGAGGGAGCGGGCCTTTCGCTGATGACCAGGGTCCCGGATGGACAGGTCACCATCCTGGCCGACGGCCGCAGGATGCAGAGGGTCTTCGACAACCTGATGAACAACATCTGCAAGTACTCCCAGCCGGGGACCAGGGTCTGGCTCACTCTCGAAAGGGAAGGGGACGATGCGGTCATCAGCTTTAAAAACACGTCGAAGGAGCCCCTCGACATGACCGAAGAAGAGCTTCTGGAGAGGTTCACCAGGGGGGATCATTCGAGAAATACCGAGGGCAGCGGTCTGGGGCTTTCCATAGCCAAGAGCCTGACAGAGCTTCAGAAGGGAAGCTTCAGGCTCTCCGTGGACGGAGACCTCTTCAAGGCTGTACTGAGCTTTCCGCTGATCTGAGCCTTCATTCAGGCACTGCATCGCTTTTGAAGAAACTGATCTTACTCATTTTTCAAAAAGGGAATTGACATATTCATAATATAACCTTATATTATGAATCGCCAAATAACTTGCACTTGATTCACCTGGCTCTCGTGCGAGGATCAGGCGAAATCATCAATAAGATCAACGGAGGAGATCAAAAATGAATGCTAAATATATCGGTTCGGATGTTCACAGCGTCATAGCCGGCTTCAAGGCTGAAATGCAGGCTAAGGGCAAGACCCTTAAGGCCGTATATTTCGTGGCCTGCGGTGGTTCCGAGGCAGCTCTTGCCGCCGGCAAGTACATGCTCGCTACCGAATCGAAGACCATCGGCACCGGAAAGTACAACAGCAATCTTTTCGTCCATGACACCCCCAAGGCTCTCGACGACAGCTGCATAGTGGTCTGCTGCACCCTCAAGGGCACCGCTGAGACCATCGAGGCTATGCGCACCGCGGAGGCTGGCGGAGCCTATACGATAGCCCTTACCGGCGCTCCCGAGACCCCCATGGCCAAGGCCGCGTCCTGCGTCATACTGTACGGCGGAGCGGGTGTTGCAAGCAACTCCACATCCATGAGCGTCCGCATCGCGGCCGAGATACTCCATCAGTTCGAGGGCTGGGAGAACTATGAGCAAGTGATCTCTCTCTTTGACAAGATCAACGGCATTGTCGATCAGGATAAGCAGAACTGGCTCGAGAGGGCCAAGGCCTTCGGAAGAGACTTCGCAAAGGATGAGATCTTCTACGTTCTTGGCAACGGTCCTCTGGAGGGCACTGCCTACAGCATGGCCTTCTGTCATCTCAACGAGATGCAGGTAAAGCATGCCGTGATGCTCCCCTCGGGCGATTACTTCCACGGCCCCTTTGAGACCACTACCAAAGAGCTGGCCTATGTCCTTCTTGAGACCAACGGAAAGTCGAGAGCCCTTGACGAGAGAGTCATCCGCTTCTTTGAGCGTTTTGCCGGCCGCTATACCATAATCGACGCCGCGGAATCCGCGCTCTACAAAGAGGCTGATCCTGGCATCGCCGAATACTTCGAGCCTGTGGTCATATGGCCCATCGAGCGCATGTTCGTAGAGCAGATGGCAGAGGTAAGGGGAAGATCCATGGACGACCGCAACTATATGTGGAAGTTCGAATACTGATCCCAAGGACAAAGCACGCGAAGGGGCGGACAGTCTCCGCCCCTTATTGTTTTTTGAGCGGAAAGATATATAATGAATCTGTCCTTAAGGCGGCGGACGGACGAAAAACGGAGATCACGGATGCTCGATAAAGACTCTCTAAAACCCTTATATCTGCAGATAGAAGAGGATCTTGAAAAAAAGATCACCTCGGGGCTCCTTAAGCCCGGTGAGCGCATCCCCACCGAGGATGAGCTGGTGCAGGAGTACATGGTCAGCATCATAACCGTCCGCAGGGCGGTCTCAGAGCTTTGCAAGAGGGGCCTTCTGGACAAGCAGCAGGGCAGGGGGACCTTCGTCCGCGACACCCAGTTCGTGAGGGACAGCAGCTCCATCATGAGCTTTACGGAGTCCTGCAGGATTCAGAATATGAAGGCCGGCGCCAGGCTCCTTGAGGCCGGTATCGTTCCCCTCGATCAGAAGACAGCGGCGGCTCTGGGCCTTGAGCACCCCTGCCGGGGCGTGTTCCTGTCCCGCCTAAGGCTTGCCGACGGCGAGCCGGTGGTCATAGAAAAGAATTATTTCAGCCTCGAATACAGCTTTCTGCTGGAGCACAGCTTCAACGACAGCTCTCTTTTTGCCTTCCTCAAGGAAAACAGCGGCGTGAGCATCAGCCGCTCCGACAAGGACATAAGCCTTTGCTACGTCCGAAGCGATGAGGCGAGGCTCCTTAAGGTGTCAAAGGAGACGCCCCTGATAATGATACGAAGCACTGCCTACGACCAGAAGGGCGAACCGCTTTACGCGGGCACCCAGGTCATGAACGGTCTGCGCTTTTCCCTGCGGATAAGGCAGGGCGTCTAGCGCGGGAGATCCCGGGTCTTGCCTTTTCTGCATGATAAATTGCGCAGGGGGAAGGCTCCGTACACCCACCGGCCCTTAAGAGCTTAGAACAGCAGCATTTCAAAAGAGGTGCATATGAAAAACGACGAATGCCTCATCTGCGGCGCTCCCCTTGAATATCTGGATCATGAAGAGACGATGACCTGCGCCATATGCGGAAAGCGGGAGGTCAGCAATACCCGCTGCATTAACGGTCACTACGTCTGCAACGCCTGCCATAAGAAGGGCCTCGATTCTATCCTGGGAGTATGCATGTCCGAGACGTCCAGGGATCCCGTAAAGATCATCAAAAAGATGATGTCGATGCCTTTCTGCCACATGCACGGGCCCGAGCATCACGTGATGGTGGGAGCGGCCCTTCTCACCGCGTACAGGAACGCAGGAGGAGACATAGACCTTAAAAAGACACTGGACACCATGATGATAAGGGGAGGCCAGGTCCCCGGCGGAGCCTGCGGCAACTGGGGAGCCTGCGGAGCCGGGATAAGCAGCGGCATATTCGTATCGATAATCTCAGGCTCCACGCCCCTTGCCGAAGAGCCCTTCAGCCTCGCCCACGGCATGACCTCAAGATCCCTTGCCAGGATCGGACAGGTGGGCGGCCCCAGATGCTGCAAGAGAGGCTCCTTCATATCGATCCTTGAGGCGGTAGACTACGTCAGGGAGCACTTCGGCGTGGAGATGGAAAAGCCCCGGGTGGTCTGCGGCTGGTTCAACAAGAACAACCAGTGCACCGAAGAGCGCTGCCCCTTCCATCCGGTGAACAACAAGAAGGAAGAACCCGGGGAGTAGGGCATGGAATACGAGCATATCGTCCATCCCTTCGGGCCTTTATATGACGCAAGATCGAAGATCCTTATACTGGGGAGCCTCCCATCGGTAAAATCGCGGGAAGCCAGCTTCTTCTACGGCCATCCCCAGAACCGGTACTGGCCGCTAATGGCGTCCCTTCTGGGGGAGCCGGTCCCGGCGACCGTCGAAGAGAAGAAGGAGCTGGTCCTCAGCCACCGCATCGCCATGTGGGATTCCATATACAGCTGCGATATCAGGGGCTCCGGGGATTCCAGCATAAGGAACGTCGTGCCGACGGACCTTAAGCCGGTCATCGAGGGGTCGGAGATAACCGCCGTCTTCTGCAACGGAGGGGCCTCATATAAGTACTACCGCAGGTTCCAGGAAAAGGAGCTCGGGATCGGGGCGGTGGTCCTTCCTTCCACGAGCCCGGCAAACGCCGCGTGGTCCTTTGAAAGGCTCAGGGAGGAGTGGAAGGTCATACTCGAATATCTCTAAAGGTCACGGCCTGCTTTGCGATCCTGTATCGCCGAGCGGGCCGTCTTTTGTTTGATATGGTCACCGGCATCCTGCTGTGTTATAATTACACTGATAAAGAATGATCGCTGAAAGGTTCAAAAACTAATGGATATCAAAAAAGTCTTTATAGCAGTACTGTCCGTCGGGCTGGTCGTCATGATCGCAGCGGCCTTTTTCGGCGGGGACATCTCCCTGAAGAGCGCGGCAAAGGATGAGCCCGCTGCCGCTTCGGAGGAAGAGGAGGCCAAGGCCTTCGCCTTCGAGACCACCGACATCAACGGAGATTCGGTGAGCCTGGCAGACTACGCCGACGCCAAGGTCATCATGGTCAACATGTGGGAGCCCTGGTGCGGGCCCTGCGTCAATGAGATGCCCGACATCGAAAGACTTTATCAGGAATACAAGGATCAGGGCTTCCTGGTCCTGGGCGTATTCGCCACCGTCGACGGCGACGAGGACGCCAAGTGGGTCATCCGCAGCACCGGAGTCACCTATCCCATACTTCATGCCAGCGAGGAGTTCGTAGTCTTCAACACCGGCTACGTCCCCACCACCGTCTTCATGGACAGCGAAGGGTGGGGCCTCACCGAGAACGCCTACGTCGGATCCAAGAGCTATGAGGACTGGAAGGCCATCATCGAAGACCTTCTCAGTAAGTAAAGATGAAGACCCGTTGGATCACCGCGGGGCTCATCGCCCTGTCCGTCCTGATGACGGCCGCCGGCCTTATGCAGGGGCAGGCCGCCTCGGTGCTGGTCAAGGCCGCGACCATATGTCTGGAGTGTGTGGGCATTGGATAGGAAGAGGCACGGGATCCAGGCAGCGGCGGCTCTTATTCAGAATGCCAACATAAAGGGATTTCTCACGGGAAGGATATATCAGGGACCGGCAAAGAACGTATGCGTCCCCGGGCTCAACTGCTATTCCTGTCCGGGAGCGGTGGGGGCCTGTCCCATAGGGTCTCTCCAGAGCTTTCTTGGAGCCAGGACCTTCAGGTTCCCGTACTACGTGCTGGGGCTCATGATATTCTTCGGGGCCCTGCTGGGAAGGCTGATATGCGGCTTTCTCTGTCCCTTCGGGCTGCTGCAGGATCTTCTTGACAAAATAAATATTACGGTAAAGCATCCGAAGTTTAAATGGGATAAGCCCCTCAGATACTTAAAGTACGCGGTGCTTTTAGTGATGGTCGTAGTGCTTCCCCTGACCGTGAAGCTCACGCCTTTCTTCTGCAAGTACCTGTGCCCGGCGGGGACCCTTTCCGGCGTCCTGCTGGCCCTTGCGGACAGCTCGGTGGGAGCGCTCCTGGGCAGCCGCTTTGCCTTTAAAGCCGCCATACTGGCGCTGGTCATCATCAGCGCGGTTATCATATTCAGGCCGTTCTGCAAATATCTCTGTCCTCTCGGAGCGTTTTACGGTCTGTTCAACAGGGTGTCCGTGGTAAGGATCGGACTTGACAGGGACCTTTGCACGGGCTGCGGAGCCTGCTCCGCCGCTTGCGGCATGGGAGTCGATCCCTCCCGGGATCCGGATTCATGTGAATGCATCAGATGCGGCAGATGTACTGCCGTCTGCCCCGAAGGGGCTCTCGAATGGAAGGCCGCAGGCAGGACCGTAAAAATGTCCCGCTCCGGCAGCGACAGGAGAAATGAGATATGAGCAGCAATAACATTCAGGAACAGAAATGCCCGGCCTGCGGAGCGCCAATGCGGTTCGACGCGGCTTCAGGCAAGCTGGTCTGCGACTGGTGCGGCACCGTTCTCGACATAGAGGATGCCGACTGGTCAAAGGAGGAAGCGCAGGCGGGCCAGAATGCCCAGGCCCAGCAAAAGCCCGCTGCCGCGGCCCAGAGCGAAAACGCGAAGGACAAGGGCGAAGAGAATATCTCGGGCTTTGACTACGAGGCGATAAAGCAGCAGGTCATAGATAAGGACGCAGAGAAGCTTCCCATATACAACTGCCGTTCCTGCGGCGCTGAGGTCATATCGACCTGGGAACAGGCAGCGCTGACCTGTCCATACTGCCGGAACAACATAGTCCTGACCGACAAGCTCTCGGGAGGACTTAAGCCCGACGGCATAGTTCCCTTTACCATCACGTCGGACGCTCTGCCTTCCGCGGTGAATTCCTTCTACAGGAAAAAGAAGCTGCTCTCGAAGAAGTTCTTCACCGAAGCAAGGATGGGCCGGGTCACGGGCATATACGTTCCCTTCTGGGTCTTTGAAGGCCATCTGGAGGGCGACGTCCGTTTTGATGGTTCGAACACGTCCAGCTACAGGCAGGGCGATTTCCGCGTCACAGAGACCAAGCACTACGCTCTTAACAGGTCAGTGGCTGTAGATTTCTCCGACATCCCCGTGGATGCCAGCGAGAGGCTCGACAACGCCCTGATGGACTCCCTCGAGCCCTTCGACATGTCCAAGGTAAAGGCTTTCGACCCGGCATATCTCGCGGGCTTCACCGCCGACCGCTTCGATTCCCCCGCCTCTGACGTTGAACAGAGAGCCAAGTCGAGGATGATGAATACCGCCTACAGCTCCGCAAGGAACCAGTGCGCGGGCTACAGCAGCGTGAGCGAAAAGGGAGGGAATATCAGGGCCCAGGTCAAAGCCAGGTATCTGCTCCTTCCCGTCTATCTTTTCGACATCGTACAGGGCGGAAAGAACTACAGCTTCGCGGTCAACGGCCAGAGCGGCAAGGTGGTGGGACAGCTTCCCAACGACAAGGCCTACAATTTCAGATATTTCATGATCAGAGCCGGCGCAGCCTTCAGCGCTTTCATGCTCTATTCCATCGCGAGATACTTTATGGGGGCTTAGGAACATGAAAAGAAAAGCATCGCTGCTGATCGCAGCCTTTATGATGATCAGCCTTCTGGCTCCGCTCGCCGTCTTCGCCGACGGCCTTTACAGCACGGAATACTCCAGGGTCATCGACTTTGACGGGATCATAGATGAGGCTCACTCCCGCTCCCTTGACGAAGACTCGGAGGCTTTTTCCCGGAGCTATGAGGCCGATTTCGTCTTTGTCATCGTGAACGAAGACCAGTATCAGTCCTGCAGGGGACGGTTTTCCGCGCTGGCCGAAGACCTGTATGATCAGGGAAGCTACGGCTGGGGAGACGAAAGGTCCGCTGTGATGGCGCTCTGGAGCCCGGAAAACGAGGAGTACAGCCTCGAGCTTCTGGGCGGGGCTGAAGGGCTTCTGGATGAGGACGATATCGATTTCATAAGCGAAAGGGCCCCCGGCTATCAGGAGGAGTATGGCGACTGGGGCGTCATGTACGCTTCTCTTCGCTTTGCTTCCAACATCCTCGATGAAAAGGCTGAGGAAAAGAAGTCTCTTGCTCCCCCCGCGGATGCCGTGACGACAGCGGATCCGTCCGCATCCGATGTCGTGCCCGCGTCCTTAGGCTCGGAAAAGCCCTCCTGGTATCCCGAGGATCCCAAGAACTTCGTCTTTTTCCACGACGAGAGCGCTCCCCGAGTGGTCGACGTCGCCGATATCTTCACTTCCGAGGAAGAAACGCGGATCGAGAGCAGGGCCTGGGAGATCATAAACGAGACGGGGAAAGACGTGGTCGTCTTTACCGACGTCTCCAGCTACGGCCTTGAGCAGGATGTCTACTGCGCCGATTTCTATGATTTCAACGGCTACGGCTTCGGTCCCGAGAGGGAAGGCCTCTGCCTTCTCTTCTGCATGGATCCGGGTGACAGGGGCTTCATGACCGTAGCGACCGGCAGCGAGACCATGGCTCTCTTCACCCAGAGCAGCTCCAATGCCATGGACGGCCTGCTTTACGATTACGCGGTCAGCGCCCGCTACGGCGAGGGCGTCTTGAGGTGGATGGACACCGTTGAGAGCCTGTACATCAAGGGCGTTCCCTTCGCTCCCGACTGGCTCCCCGACGCCGATGAAGCTTTCAGCAGATTCCACAGGGGAAACGGAAAGGGCCCCTCGGGCTATATAGACGATAAGGCGGGATATTTCACCGCCGAAGAGGCTGAAG
>JAFRQL010000138.1 GCA_017428655.1 Bacillota bacterium
GATCGAAGCCGGAGCTGAAGGCCCCGTGGCATCCGCCGTCATCTCGGACAATAAGGACGGGCATCCCGCAGGATCCGGCATCAGGGTCACCGTCGACGGAAAGTCCTGCTCGACCTTTGGCTACGCCAGAGCGGAGGGAAGGCTGGTGCTGGATCTTTCAGGCGAAGAGCCCGGACTTCATCACGTGCTGATAAAGGTCTCAGACGCCGCCGGGAACAGGACGAGAGCGGAGCTGAGCGTATGGGTCGATGAGCCCGAAGAAGATCCGCAGGATCCCACGTCGGAAGAGCCTTCCGCGCAGGATCCGGCTGTCTCCCAGCCTCAGGACGGCGTTCAGCCCTCCCGGGAGCCTTCTGAAGGACCTTCCGAAGAGCCGCCGGCTCCCATATCCTTCAGCGACATGGATGGACACTGGGCCTCAGACTACGCTCATTACCTGGCAAAGCACGGGATATTCCAGGGCAGGGGGAGCGCCGACGCGCCGGTCTTCGCCCCGGACTCCGCCATGACCCGCCAGGAGTTCGCCACCGTGCTGATCCGCTGGCTGGGGATGGACACCGCGGCATACGAGGCGACTGAGCTCCCGTACACCGACCTGGACCTCATCGCGGACTACGCTCTTCCCGCTGTAAAGACGGCCTACGCCCTGGGGATCATCGAGGGAAAGAGCAGGCTCGAGGAAAGATTCTTCGATCCCAAGGGCACCATCACCCGCCAGGAGGTCATGACCGTCATCGGAAGGACCCTTGAGGAAGGCCTCGGAAAGGCCGATATCTCAGGCTTTTCCGACGCGTCCGACGTCGCGGGCTGGGCTCTTCCCTACGTTCAGACCCTGGTCTGTCAGGGCGTCATCGACGGCTCCGGCGGCAGGATCAATCCCCTGAAGGGCATGACCAGGGCTGAAGCAGCCGCCGTAATATACAGGTGTTATTAAAATGATCTGGAGGAAAGTGCTATGGACATGATGGAAGTCATAAGGAGCCGCCATTCGGTGAGAAGGTTCAAGGATGAGCCTCTGGAGAGCGGGGCGGTCTCGCTGCTCAAAAGCGAGATCGACGCCTGCAACAAAGAGAGCGGACTTCACATCCAGCTGATAACCGACGAGCCCGAGGCTTTTCAGGCCGGCAGGACGGGCTACGGTCAGTTCAAAGGATGCCGCAACTATCTCGTCGTCGCGGGGCCCAGGGGCAGGGATGAGGATGCCGGATACTACGGCGAGAGGGTGGTCCTGAAGGCTCAGGAGCTGGGGATCAACTCGTGCTGGGTCGCTCTTACGTATAAGAAGAGCAAGGCTCAGGGCGAGACCTCCGAAGGCGAGAAGAGATATCTGGTCGTCGCTCTGGGCTATGGCGAGACCTCTGGCTCTCCCCACAGGTCCAAGAGTCTTTCCGCCGTCAGCGATTATAAGGCAGGCGATCCGCAGTGGTACAGAGACGGCCTCGAAGCCGCGCTCCTCGCGCCTACCGCGGTGAACCAGCAGAGATTCTATTTCTCAAGAGACGGCGAAAAGGTCACCGCCAAGGTCTCCGGCCTCGGTTTTTACACCAAGATCGACCTGGGCATCGTAAAGTACCACTTTGAGATCGGTTCGGGCAGAGGGAATGAAGTCTGGGTGTAAGAGAGATCCCGACTATATAACCAACGGAGCGTTTCCTTTATGTGCACCAGATACTATATTGCCAGGGATGATGAATACCTTTCAAGCATAGGCGGGATCGCAAGGGAGCATCCGCTCTATGTTTCCATGCGCGAAAAGCTGGGGCAGCCGGTAAAGACGGAAGGGGAGATCTTTCCCGGGGACATCGTCCCGGTGATCGCGGTGAACAAAAAGGGGGAGGAGCGGGTCTTTCCGATGAAGTGGGGATATACGTTCCCCGGTGGAAAGAAGCTGGTCCTCAACGCCAGAAGCGAGTCGGCGGCGGGCAGGGCGATGTTCTCCGAGGGCTTTCTGCACCACCGCTGCGTGATCCCGGCGTCGTTTTACTATGAGTGGGAGAGCAGGCAGGAGGAAGGCGGCATCCGGAAGATCAAGCACGTCATGAAGCCTCAGGCAGGGCGGCTGTGCCGGATGGCGGCGATCTACCGGATCGAGGACGGTTTCCCGCGGTTCACGATCCTGACTAAAGAGGCGGACGAGAGCATCCTTTACGTCCATGACAGGATGCCTGTCATCTTTTCGGAAGAGGCGGGCAGGGCGTGGATCAGGCCCGATGCCGATCCCGCGGCGCTGCTCGGGCAGGCAGCAAGAGATGTGGCCGTCTCGGACGCTGGCCTTTAGTATTTATTCGATCCCCTGCTGGCGGCACCAGATCTCCATTACGAGCTTCGCCGGCAGGAACTTGACCAGTCTGACCTGTCTTCTCACCGGGCTTCCGAGGATCGAGACGGTCTTTTTCTTTTCCAGGTCCTTCATGGTCTGCTGCGCGACCTCTTCGGGACTGTACCAGCGGTCTACGTAGCGCATGTATTTCTCATGGTCCGCTCTCTGCTGGAATTCGGTCTTGATCCAGCCCGGGCAGACGCACATCACATGGACGCCGCGCTTTTTGAGTTCTCTTCCCAGGGCCCTCGAGAAATTGAGGACCGCGCTCTTTCCCGCGCCGTAGACGGCCTGCCAGGGCACCGGCTGCCACGCGGAGTTGGACCCCAGGTTGATGATGGCGCTGCCTTTTTTCATGTAGGGAAGGCTGGCGTAGCACATGGCGGTCAGGGCGATGACGTTGAGCCTGAGGCTGTCCAGCTGGTCGTTTATGCTTCTTTCTTCAAAGGGACCGAAGACTCCGAAGCCCGCGCCGTTTATAAGAAGCTTGATCTCGGGCTTCTCCATGATGAGGAAGGCCCGGTATTCCTCTATGGAGGTGTTTCTGGTCAGGTCCAGGGGAATGGGGAGGATCTTCGTCCTGCAGAGAGTTTTCAGTTCCTCCAGCCTTTCACGCCTTCTTGCGATGACCCAGATCTCGTCCAGATCCTTCGCCTTGTCCACGGCAAGGACGAGCTCTCTTCCGATGCCTGCCGACGCTCCTGTGATGACCGCTATCTTCATTGGGATACCTCCGTCGTAATTTAATCTCTTGACCATACCAATATTATCACACAGCCGCGAAAAAAACAGCAGGCCCCGAATAGGGACCTGCCGGATATCGCTGCGCTTTTGGCCCGGATCAGCGGACGTTCATCGGCGTGAGCTTTTCGTATTCCTCGATGGGGGCGTCCTCATAGCAGAGCCTGATGATCTGACGTCCGACGGGATCCAGCTCATCGGTGTCGAACTGCCTGATCTGGTCTTTGATGAAGTCGGTCAGTATCTTCGCTCCGGCGTCGTAGCCTTCAGATCCCAGCTTTGACTGAAGCTCCGGCCTTAGGAACGTGCGGCGAACGTACTGTCCGTCGATCTTCATCTCGTCCAACGAGTAGCCGAAGATCGGGCAGCGGGAGGGGACCAGGTGCTTTTTGCGCACGGTGCCTCCGCGGCGGGCGAGGTACTCTCTGGTCAGCCACTCGCCCATGAATCCGACGTGATAGGCTCCTATGTGCTGGTTGGGGATCAGTATGTTCAGGGTGTTGGGCGAATCCATCAGCTGCTTGAGCAGCATGTTTGCCTGGGTCACCTTCTTGCCTGTGGAGAAGGGCCAGTAGGAGCCCACGCCTTCCGCCTTGAGCCCGCTTCCCGCGTTGGCGTCGGCGATGGAGGGATTCTTGAAACCCCGGGGCGATACCAGGCGCCACAGCCAGGCGATGGACGCCGGCACGATCTGGACCATGCCCATGATGCCGTAGTTGGGCTGTTCGACGGTCGAGGGCGGCATGCGCACGCCGAAGGAGCGGACGTTGACCTCCTGAGGCTCGTTACCCGGGATGATATCGTCTATCATGTCTCTGGGGATGATGACCCTGGGGTTGGAGCAGGGCTTTCCGTTGGACTCGATGACGTGCTCCCAGATGAGGCAGGTGGCTCCCGGAGTACCGTCCATGTTGAAGAACTCCAGGGGCTCTTTGGGATGGATGCTGATTCGTTCATACATCGGGCTGTTGCCGTAGTAATTGTCCCCGTCCATCCTGAGGAACCATCCGTCCTGGGCTGCAAGCCAGTCCATGGTCTCTTTTCTCAGATCCTTGAAATCATAGCCGTACACGTCCTTGAAGCGGGGCTTGTCGGTGGGAAGTCCGTCGCCTATGCGCATGCAGTCCGGGTCGCGGCGGCGCATGTAGTCCTCCATGAAGTTGACCACGGGGCCGTTCTTGCAGCGGACGACTACTTTTTGATCTGTTTTGGGAGATCAGGAAGATATACAGATAAAACACAAAGCCCCAAGATCATTGAGATCTCGGGGCTTCTGCCTGGTGCGCCAGGCGGGACTCGAACCCACAACCTACTGATTCGTAGTCAGGCACTCTATCCGTTGAGCTACTGGCGCATGCTCAAGCACTCAAATAATATACACTCACCGCCGCCGTTTGTAAAGCCTTATTTCGAAAAAGATCAAAATAAAGTGGCGACGAGGGCGGAGGAGAGCCGGTTGCACTCCCGAAACGAGGCTTCCTTTCCTTCGGCCAGGACGAGAAAACCGTCGTGAAATCCGGCAAGGTCCGCAAAGGAAGAGACGTCCACGGGGTATCTTTCAAGATCCGCGAAGAGCAGGTCTCCGTTCTTTTCGGGAAAGATCGAAAGGGTCAGGTCTCCGGTGTCCGACGCGTATTCCAGGGCGTATCCGTCGCAGAAGAAGCTCGCGGGCAGCTTTCCCGGGGTGGCCTTTCCCTTGCGGCTGATCCTGCCTGCTTCCAGCTTGGCGGGACCCAGAATAGCCCTTGAAGCCCCGTAGAGCCCGGAGAAGCCCCTTTCAAAGGCGATCCGGTGCCAGGGCAGGAAGTTTATCGCATCGCATATCGCTGCCAGCTGCCTCACGTCGTCGCCGTTGTGGAGCAGGATGGCGTCCTTAGCCTTCTCGTCTCCTATAGCAAGGAACCTGCTGTAAAGGGGGATGCAGTCGCCTCCTCCTATGGGGTCCGTGCGGCTCTCCGAAAGGCCCAGGGCGTATTCCACGCTCTTCTGGCTCAGGCTCTCCATGGTCCCGGCTGCTGGCCAGTAGGCCTTGAGCCATTGATAAAGGTCGATGCTCCAGAACAGGGGAAGGGCGGAGGCCAGCCTGTGGACCTTGGCCCTGTAAAGGACGAAGGGCAGGTCGAACCGCCTTCCGTTGTAGGTGATCACCGCGTCAAGCTTTGAGAGCCTGTCCAGGATCCAGCTGACCGTGTTCTTTTCAAGCAGCGGGGAATCGGTGAAGATCTGCTCGGTCTTTCCGGTCTTGGGATCGCAGAAGGATGCGCTGATGATCATGTCCTTGGACGGCATGAGCCCGGTGGTCTCGATGTCGAATACCGAGTATCTGTGGTCTTTAAGGTAGGGATCGTGTTTCATATCGGTATTTTACTACCTTAAGCCTCGGCAGGGCAATACGGCGGATATCCAAAAAACAAAACAAACTGCAGGGGAGCAGTTTGCTTTGTTCAAAAGGGGTATTTGGATTAGAGATTTAGAGGCTAACAGGGGAGATAGCCTCAAACAGATAATAACAGGGTGCGGATTTTAATGCAAGTGGAACAGTCAAAATTTTTCAGCACAAAGACGAGGTTTTTGTATGGACAAACCGTCTCTATCAGTTTAGAATTTATATTAGTTGACATAAGGAGTATTTTGTAATCGATATGATACCTGTTGAAAAGACGATAAAAAAAGAGACGGTCCTGAAAAATCCCATATTCACGCTGGTAAAGCACACCGTCGTCACAGGCAGCGGGGCCGAGAAATCGAGATATATAGTCGAACACAAGGGCGCAGCCGCCATCGCCGCGGTGACCGGGGAGGGAAAACTCCTGATGGTACGCCAGTACCGCAAGGCTGTGGATCAGATCGTGTGGGAGATCCCCGCGGGCAAGATCGATCCCGAAGAGGAGCCCGAGGAGTTTATCGGAAGGAACGGAAGGAAGGGCCTGTGGAGGTCCGTCGCGGAGCGGGAGCTTCGGGAGGAGACCGGCTGGAAGGGCGTGAACTGGGAGCCTCTGTGCAGCATTTGCGGCTCCGTGGGCTACTGCAGTGAGAAGATCGAGATCTGGCGCTGCGACTGCGAGAGCAGGGGCAGCACGGATTTTGACGAAGACGAGTATCTGGAGCTTTACGAGATGGAGATCCCCAGGCTGGTCGAGATGATCGGCACCGGCGAGATCTTCGACGCCAAGACCATAGCGGCTGTCCTCATGCTGGACAGAGAGAGAAAGGACGCAAGATGAGATACGAAGAAGGATTCCGCAGATATCTTAGATCGGAGAGAAACGCCTCCGCATCCACCGAGAACGCGTACACGGGCGACGTGAAGGAATTTGAGGCATTCTGCTCCGAAAGAGGAAAAGAAGTCGAGAATGCCGGCAACGCCGACGTCGCGGCTTTTCTCATGACCCTGACCGAAGAGGGCAGGAGCTCGTCTACGGTTAACCGTAAAATGTCTTCTGTAAGGTGCTACTTCAGTTACCTGATCGGCGAGGGGCACGTATCCTCCAACCCCTGCAGCGGCATAAAGTCCCCCAGGATGACCAGAAAGGCCCTGGACCACCTTACCATCGAAGAGGTGAACAGGCTCCTCGACATAGAGGGAGACGACGCCAAGACCCTCAGGGACAGGGCTCTTCTTGAGCTCATGTACGCTACGGGCATGAGAGCGGGAGAGCTGGCCGCGGCCAACGTGGGCGACGTGGACCTTAAGATCGGTTTCATCATCTGCTCCGGCGAAGGCAACAGCAGGATGATCCCCATCGGCCGTCCCGCCCTGGAGGCGCTTTCCGCCTATCTTTCCGGCGCAAGAGAAGAGCTTGCCGGAAGCGACCGCAACCAGACCGCGCTCTTCCTCAACTATCAGGGCCAGCGCATCACCCGCCAGGGCATCTGGAAGATCCTCAAATATTACGGAGAAAGGGCAGGCCTTGAGACCGAGCTCAATCCCCAGATACTGCGCAACTCCTTCGCGACCCACATGCTCCAGAACGGCGCCGATCTCAAGTCCCTTCAGGAGCTCATGGGCCTTAAGGATATCAACGCCGCCAGGCTCTATCTGTCGGTGACCAGGAACAGGATCATGGACGTCTACGACAGGACCCATCCCAGGGCAAAAAAGTAAGGAAAAGCCTTAAAAATTCCCTTGCATTGGCATCGCGGATGTGGTAATATCCCCTTTGCGTATTACGGGCGGTCCGCTGGGAGAGCCACGAGACACAGGGTCTCGGACGCTAACTATTCCAAGAACGTCTATGAAATCGAAAGGAAGATACGAAATGGATCTCATCAAATCAATCACCGAAGAATACGAGAAGAAGGACATTCCTGAGTTTTCCGTAGGCGACACCGTCAAGGTCTACGTCAAGATCAAGGAAGGAAACAGAGAAAGGATCCAGGTTTTCGAAGGATTCGTTCTTAAGAGACAGAACGGCGGCATCAGCGAGAGCTTCACCGTAAGAAGGATCGCCAGCGGCGTCGGCGTCGAGAAGACCTTCCCCCTCCATTCTCCCCTCGTTGAGAAGATCGAGCTGGTCCGCAAGGGCAGCGTAAGAAGAGCCAAGCTGAACTACATGAGAGAGAGGACCGGCAAGGCTGCAAGGATCAAGGCCAACGAAAAGTAATGATGGACCCGAGAGCTTTCGTTTTATGCGGAGGCTCTTTTGTTTTGCTCAAAAATATTGTAAAATCTATTGGCGCGGCGCCTTTGCCGCGGTCATTCACCATCGGAAGGTCAAATGAGCGAGAATAATACTAACATCAACTGGTTCCCGGGCCACATGAAAAAGACCAGGGAGCTAATACAGGAGAACCTGAAGCTGGTCGACGCGGCTGTCGAGCTGCTCGATTCCCGCATCCCCGCGTCCAGCAGGAATCCCATCATCGGCGATCTGGTGAAGAACAAGATCAGGATCATCATTCTTAACAAGTCCGATCTTGCGGATCCCGAAAGGACCAAGGAATGGGCCGAGAAGCTCAGAGCGGAGGGCAGCAGGGTGTTGGTCATGAATGCGGAGAGCGGCGAAGGAGCCTCAGCCCTTAAGTCTCTTCTTGGAAAGATCAGGGACGAGAACAACGAGGGAAGGCAGCGCAAAAGGCCTCTCAGGCTCATGATCGTGGGCATCCCCAACGTGGGGAAATCCTCGCTGATCAACCGGCTCACCGGAAGCAGGGGAGCGAAGACGGGAAACAAGCCCGGCGTCACCAGGGGAAAGCAGTGGCTGAGCCTGGGGGACGACATAATGCTCCTGGATACTCCCGGCATACTCTGGCCCAAATTTGAAGACCAGAACGTCGCGAAGAAGCTGGCCTTCTGCGGCTCCATAAAGGACGAGATCATGGATATCCCGACCCTGGGGATGGAGCTGATAGGGGTCCTGTCCGGGATCGCTCCGGAGCTTCTTGCCGCCCGGTACAAGCTCGACGGTATCGAGGAGACCCCGCTGCTGACCATGGAGGCGATAGCCATCAAGAGAGGCTTCATCCTGCCCGGCAAGAGGATAGATTACGAGCGCACCGCCAGGACCGTCCTGGACGAGTTCAGGTCCGGGACCATCGGCAGGATATCGCTGGAGTAGGGACTCTCGCGGAACGCTTGTTACATCAAGCATGGTAACATAAAATATATTTTGTCAATACATCTGATCGCTTTTGAAAGGAGCAGAAATGAACAGAGAATATGCGGAATTTGCAGTAAAGAAGACCTTCGAGCTTCTCGCCATCGACAGCCCCAGCGGCTACACCCTCGAGGCCATGAAGTGGGTAAAAAAGCAGTTCAACGACCTGGGATTCAAGGCTGAGCTCACCAAGAAGGGCGGCGTCTTCATCGATTTCGGCGGGAGCGACGATAATTTCGGCGTGATGTTCGACGCTCACGGCGATACCCTCGGCGCCATGGTCGCCGAGATCAAGTCCACCGGAACCCTCAGGCTCACCAACATCGGAGGCTTCAACGCCAACAACGCCGAGGCAGAGAACGTCCGCGTCCACACCAGGAGCGGCAAGGTCTACGAGGGCACCATCCAGCTCCACAATCCTTCCATCCACGTCAATCTCGAATACAGCGACATCAAGCGCAGCTTCGACACCGTCGAGGTCTATCTGGACGAGGACGTCCACTCCAAGGAGGACGTAAAGGCCCTCGGCATCAACGTAGGAGACTTCGTCTGCGCTGACCCCAGGACCAGGCTCACCGAGAGCGGTTACATCAAGAGCCGCTTCCTGGACGACAAGCTCTCCGTCGGCATGCTCATGGCCTACGGCAAGTACATCAAGGACAACAACGTCCAGCTGAAGCACCACCTCTACGGTCATGTGACAGTATATGAGGAGGTCGGCCACGGCGCCTCCGCCACCTGCCCCGAGGGAGTCGAAGAGGTCATCAGCATCGACATGGGCTGCGTGGGCGACGGGCTCCAGTGCACCGAAAAGCAGGTCTCAATCTGCGCCAAGGACAGCAAGGGCCCCTACAACTACGAGGTCACCGGCAAGCTGATCAAGGCTGCCGAAAACGAGGGCGCCGATTACGCCATCGACATCTATCCCAGGTACGGCAGCGACGTCGAGGCGACCCTGGCATCCGGCCACGACATCAGACACGGTCTGATCGGAGCGGGCGTCTTCGCCAGCCACGGCTACGAGCGCAGCCACATGGACGGGGTCCTCAACACCCTGAAGGTCATGAAGGGCTACATGGAGCTCTAGGCCGAAGATGAAGCGCCACGCCATCATCCCGGTCTTCATACCTCATCTGGGCTGCCCCCACAGCTGCGTCTTCTGCAACCAGAGGGCCATCACCGCGAGGAGCGGTCCGGTCAGCGCCGAGGACGTGCGAAGGACGGCGGAGCAGTACCTGTCCACCCTTGAGAACAGCGAAGGATGCACGGTGGAGATGTCCTTTTTCGGGGGCAGCTTCACCGGCATCCCCATCGAGGACCAGAGCAGGTATCTGGCCATCGCAAAGGAATACAAGCACGCGGGCAGGATCAGCAGCATCCACATGTCTACCAGGCCCGACTACATCGACCGCAGGATCCTGGACAATCTGGCTTCCTACGGGGCGGACGTCATCGAGCTTGGGGTCCAGTCCTTCGATCCCGAGGTGCTCAGGCTCTCCGAGCGGGGCCATACCGTTGAGCAGGTCTACGAGGCCTGCAGCCTTATAAAAGAATATGGGTTCACCCTGGGCATCCAGCTGATGATCGGTCTGCCCGGGGACTCCTACTGGGCGTGCATGGATTCAGTTGCTCAGACCGTTAAAATAGGGCCTCAGATAGCAAGGATCTATCCCACGGTCATCATCAGCGGCACCAGGCTGGCTCAGATGTACCTCGACGGTTCCTATGTTCCGTTCTCCCAGGACGAGACCCTCCGCATCGCCAAGGACATGTACCTGGGGCTCACCGGGGCCGGAATCAACGTCATCAGGGTGGGGCTCAAGGCCAGCGCCCTGATCAACGACGGGGACGATTCCGTCGTCCTTGGGGATACCTACCACCCGGCCTTCAGGCAGCTTTTGGACGGCGCCATCGCCAGGGACAGGATCGAGGAAAGGCTCAGGACCACCGACATCCTGACCGTAAGGGCCGGTTCAAAGGCATTTTCAGGCGCAGTGGGCCACAAGGGGGCCAATAAAAAGTATTTCGCTGCGGAATATCCCCAAAAGACGGTCATCTTCAAGGCTGACGCAAGCCTCGGAGACTACGAGACCGTTTTTGAGGACGGATCCGGCGGCAATCCTCCCGAAGCTCCGGGTAAAAAGCAATGATCTTCGTTTCAAGGCAGGCCTATCCCGGGGCCCTGCAGCTTCTGCGAAAGATGGACGATACCGTCTGCGTCGGGCCTTTCAAAGGGCCTTCGGAGCCCGTCAGCTGCCATGCCGACCTGCTTTACTGCAAGCTCGGAGCGGGGCCTGAGGCTCCGGTATTCAAGGGACGCGAAGAAAAGCTGGGTCCCGTTTATCCTTCCGACTGCCCGTACAACGCGGCGGTCATGGGAAGATACTTCATACACCAACTCAAGGTCACTGATGAAGCCCTGCTCAAGGCCTCAGGGGCATATATCCTTGAAAGATACGGCGGTCCGATGATACCGGTCAGGGTCAGACAGGCATATACCAAGTGCAGCATGGCGGTCATCGACGACAGCCACGCGGTCACCTCCGACAGGGGGATCGCTTCCGCGCTTGAAAAGAGCACCGACATCCGGTGCCTCGTCATAGAGCCGGGAAGCATCAGCCTTCCGCCTTACAACACCGGGTTCATAGGAGGCTGCTGCGGAAGGGTCGGGGACGCCGTCGTGTTCAACGGAGGCCTTGATACCCATCCCGATGGGGCACGGATCCGCGCCTTTATCGAGGACTGCGGACTTGCCGTTCTGGATATCCCCGGAGCACCCCTTTTCGATATCGGATCCATCATCAGCGGAACGCCTGCCTGGGCCTGATGCTGCGTCAAAAGGAGATATCATGAAGCCACTCATAATAATCTCTCCCGATGAAAGGCCTTCTTCCGACGGAAGGCCGTATTACTATCTCAAAAGGAGCTATTCCCTTGCTCTGACCAGGGCAGGAGCCGTCCCGGTGATGGCAGCGGATCCCGGTTCATATGAGGCCTACGCGGAGTTCGCCGACGGCCTGGTCCTCACCGACGGCGTCATGTTCATAAGCCCCGGAAGGTACGGGTCCGCGGTGGATCCCAAGACCGGCTTTACGCCCTTCGACTATCCGGTGTCTCCTGCGAGGGACGCGAGGGAGCTCTGCCTTCTCAAGGCCTTTATCGACGCCAAGAAGCCCGTGCTGGGCATCGGAAGGGGCATGTGCCTGATCAACGCACTCTTCGGAGGGACCTTAAGACCTTCCGGATCCGACGGTCATCCCGAGAACTTAACGCACATCATGACTGCGGACGGCACATATGCCGAAAAGCTCTGGGACAGGGGCCTTGAGGGCGTCGTCTGCTGCCGCGACAGTATCAAAGACCTGGGAAAGGGCCTTTACGCATCGGCCTTTGATGGGAGCGGGAGCATCCTTGGCCTTGGCCATGAAGATCTTCCCGTCATTGGGGTCATGTGGCATCCCGAGCCTTTGGGCACCGATCTTATCATGTACAGCGATAACAAAGAGCCTGGCCATGCCGCTCCGGCTTCAAAGGAGGAGACCGAGGCCATGAGAGCAAGGGCGGTGACCAAAGAGCCCGATCCTTCGGCGCCAAGCGACAGGGGCCTTGAGGAAGGTCCGGCCGACCCGCTGTTTTCGCATTTTGCCCGCCTCTGCGCGGAAAGGAGCCTTCATGGATAAGAGACCGGTCATAATGATAGGGTGGAGCTCCTGCCTGGACGATCAGTTTTATTCCCACGGCATGATGCTCCTAAGGGCTTATGAGCTTGCGGTCACCGTCAACGGAGGCATCCCCCTGATCCCTCTGGAGGGAAGCTGCGCGGATGGCTACGCAAGGCTCGCAGACGGACTGATCCTTCCCGGCGCCCAGCGGGAGACCGTCGTTTCAGCGGTGTCCTCCCAGATGAAAAAGGTCATGTCCAACAGAAGAGAGGCCTTCCACGAAGATCTGCTCGAGGCTTTCCTTAAGGCCGAAAAGCCTGTGATGGGCATCTGCGAGGGATGCCAGAAGATCAACTGCTTTCTCGGCGGCACCCTCAACGTCGATCTTGAGAAGACCTGCGGCGTGACCCACTGGAACAGCGGCCACGAGATCACCTGCGAGAAGGGGTCTCTCATCGAAAGGCTCTGGGGAGGCACGCCCGTCGTCAACAGTTTTCACAATTTTGCCATCGAAAAGCCCGGAGAAGGCATAAAGATCACGGCGGTATCCCCTCAGGGCAACGCCGAGGCCTTCGAGCACGAAAGGCTTCCGATATACGGTTTTCAGTTCCATCCGGAGCGCATGCGGGGAGACGAGAAGCTCCCGGCGGACGGCGCGGACGGAGACGTCATATTCAAGGAATTCATAAGGATCTGCAGCGAAAGGAAGGTCACAGCCAGATGAAAAAGACAGGCTTTATAGGGCTCGGCATCATGGGACGCCCCATGGCAAAGCATCTCGTTTCCGCGGGGATAGACCTGGCGGTCAACGATCTGGACGAAAGGGCGGTGGCTGATCTGGTCTCCTGCGGCGCCAGGGCGGCGAGCCTTAAGGAGATAGGGGAGACCTGCGACGTTATCCTTCTCTGCCTTCCC
>JAFRQL010000139.1 GCA_017428655.1 Bacillota bacterium
CGCTGGCCCCAGATAGACAGAGAGAAGCTGGGCGTCACGGGAGGTTCCTACGGAGGCTACATGACCAACTGGGTAGTCGGGCACACCGATCAGTTCAAAGGCGCAGTCTCCTGCAGGTCCAATTCCAACATAATAGGGAATTACGGAATGTCGGACAGAGGCCTCTGGAGCTGCGAAGCCAGCTACGGCGGCAATATCTGGGATGACCACGACCTCATCTGGGAACAGTCGCCCCTTAAATATGCCCGCGAAGTCAAGACTCCGACGCTCTTTCTCCACTCCCTCGATGACCATCGCTGCCGTTTCCACAACTCGACCCAGATGTACACCGCTCTCATGATGCACGGGGTCGAGACCAGGATGGTGCTCTTCAAGGGCGAGCCCCACGGCCTTTCCCGCATAGGAAAGCCAAGCCGCAGGATAAGAAGGCTCAGGGAGATGACAGACTGGATGGATAAATGGGTCGTCGGCAAAAACGCCGAAGGCAGATAAGATCGTTACTAATGTAAGATACATCAGGAAAGGAGCAATCAGATGTACTACGCAATGATGATAAACGAAAAAGACAACGTCGCCATGGCGACGACCAATGTCCCGGCGGGAGAAAAGGTCCTCGTGACCCTGACCGGACAGGAAGTCGTCGCTGCCGAGGATATCAAGGCCGGCCACAAAATGGCCCTCTGCGACCTCAAGAAGGGTGATTTTGTTATCAAGTACGGTATTCCCATCGGAAATATGAAATCAGACTGCCCCGTCGGCGGCATGGTCCACGTTCACAACCTCGAGGACACCACCGAGGAGCTCTGCACCGGCTACGTAAAGAAATACCGCGAGTCCGGCAGGACCATGAAGGTCTATCCGAGAGCCAACGGCGACTTCGGTATCAGGAACTACATCATGGTCTTCGCGACCACCCCCGAGGCCAACGCTCTGGCGGAAGCCATCTCCGACGCCACCGGCTGCAACTGGATGGTCTGCAACAGGGAAGAGCTTAAGGACGGGGAGATCACCGACTTCACCGTCAAGGCCATGGGCTACACCGGAAGGAACCCCAACGTCTACGCCGCCCTGGTAGTAGGCGATGCCGAGCCCTCCGCCAAGAGCGCTGAGGTAAAGTCTCTGATCGAAGAGACCGGAAAGCCCGTCGCTTATCTCGGAAGCTGCAAGTGCAATCTCGAAGAAGGCTGCAATATCGTCAAGGCCTGGCAGAAGGACGCCGCGGCTCAGGAAAGAGTCGACACTCCTCTCGACGGCTTCAAGATCGCGGTCCACTGCGCCGCATCCGACTGGACCACCGCCCTCACCGGCAATCCGGCAGTAGGCCTCGCCGCCGATCACATCGTTAAGAACGGCGGCATGGTCATCATGGACGAGTGGGCCGGCTTCCCCGGCAGCGAGCATCTGATGGCTCAGAAGGCTGTGACCCGCAAGCTGGGTCTTCAGATCATCGACAAGGTCGACGAGTTCCGCGCACGCTATCTGGCAGAGACCGGAAAGCCCGTAGAAGCGACCAACCCCTTCCCCTCCAATATTGAGGGCGGCATCACCACTCTGGTAGAGAAATCCACCGGAAACATCAAGAAGGCCGGAAATACCGATATCCAGGGCATCATAGGCTTCTGCGAGAAGCCCGAGAGGCCCGGCGTGTGGCTCCAGGACCAGCCCTGCGGAGGACCCTCTTCCACGGCTATCTACGGAGCTCTTTCCGGAGTCCATCTCAACATCCTGATCACCGGAATGGGCTATGTCTATCACGAGATCCCCAATATGCCCACCATCAGGCTCACCGGCAACCCCGAGACCTTCAAGGTCGACACTCATAAGCTGGACTTCGACGCCGGCCAGGCGTTGCTGGGCAAGACTCTGCAGGAGGTCGGAGACGATCTCTTCGAGTATATCATCTCAGTAGCCGAGGGCAAGGATCCCAAGTGCGAGGAAAGAAAGATCAAGTACTTCATGTTCTACTACTATTATCCCAGAACGGCCAAGAAGGATCCGGCAAACAGGACCTGGGACTATCACGACAAGATGAAGGCCATTCTTGATTCGATCAAATAGCCATTTCTGAAAAGCTCCGGAGCTTCGGCCCTGCCCGAGGCTCCGGCATAAGAATAAAGCGAGGGAAATAATATGAAGATACAGCGCTTTGATTCCAATGGAAGGATGCACGCGGCCGTTATAGCCGGGGAGACCCTTTACCTTACCGGCGTGACCGCTCCCGGAGTTGAAGGGATCACCGCACAGGCTACCCTGGTCCTGAAGAAGATCGAAGGACTGCTCGATAAATATGGTTCCGACAAGGAGCATATCCTTCAGGCTTTGATTTATCTGAAGGATATGAAGGATTTCTCAGAGTTCAACCAGGTCTGGGACGCCTGGGTAGTCGAAGGCACCCAGCCGACCCGCGCCTGCCTGCAGGCATCCATGGCGACCGAGAAGCACCTCGTCGAGATCGTGATCACCGCGGCGGTAAAGGAGTCTTGATATGTGGTTCTGTGCTCAGTGTCAGGTAAAGGGCTGCAGCAAGCCTCTCGCGCTAGGCGACAATGTAGTCCTTCCCAAGGGCTGCCCCACGCTCAAGCTCCGCGAAGGGGATATCATCGGAAAATACACTTCTGATCCGGAAGAGTTCAATCTGGCAAGGTGCTCAGCCATCTGCAGCCCCGATCATACCGAGCACAGGCTGGCTAAGACCATGAGGTTCGCCAAAATGTGCGGCTTCGACCATCTGGGCCTTGCTTTCTGCAACACCCTCTCCAAGGAGGCCGAGGCAGTCGCCGCCGTACTCGTAAAGAACGGTTTTAAGCTGGACAGCGCCAACTGCAAGGTCGGAAGGGAAAACAGGGAAAAGCTCGGGGCTTACACCTCAAAGAATCCCATGTGCAACCCTATCTGCCAGGCGGAGCTGCTCAACGAAGCCGGGACCCAGCTGAATATAGTCCTGGGCCTCTGCGTCGGTCACGATTCCCTGTTCATAAAGCACTCGAAAGCGCCGGTGACCGTCCTTGCCTGCAAGGACCACGTCTATGACAACGCCCCTTTGAGAGTCCTCGAAGAATGTGAAGACTGTGCGTTCCGGGAATTATTATAATGATCTGAACGGACAGGATCAGGACGTGCACCCGTTTAAAGGGCTCGTTATCCGTTCCGTGTTTATGCTACAATAACAACATAACATGTTTCTGATCCATCAAAGTGAAAGGAGCGCCATGCGTATAGAAAGACCTGCGGTCGCGGGGACTCTCGAGTCCAGCGACGCCATGGTAACGGTAGAGCCCGGAGAGGGGCTCAGCCTTGAGCTTGCCAGCAGCGTTATGAACACCTACGGCAGGCAGATAAAGGAAACGGTGCTGGAGACCCTTAAAAGGCTCGGCGTCGAAGACTGCTTCATATCGGTAGTAGATAAGGGAGCCCTCGACTGCACCATAAAGGCAAGAGTCGAGTGCGCGGTCTTCAGGAGCTGCGGGCTCTCTGAAAAAGACATTCCGTGGGGAGGTGAGGTGAGATGATCCCCAGACCCAGACCCGAAAAGTTCAGGCTGCGCAGGACGATGATGTTCCTCAGCGCGCAAAAGCCCGGACTCATAAAGGATGCCTATATCTACGGCTGCGACAGCATCATGCTTGATCTTGAGGACGCCGTCGCGGAGAACCAGAAGGACGCCGCCCGCTTCTCCCTCTATCACGCTCTGACCTCGGTCGATTACGGAGATACCGAGGTCATAGTGAGGATAAACGGGCTGGACACTCCCCACTGGCAGGAGGACGTCAGAGTCTGCGTCGCCGGCGGGGCCGACGGCATAAGGATCGCCAAGTGCGAGAGCGCACGAGACGTCAGGACCGTCGAGGCCGCCGTCCTGGCAGCGGAAAAGGAATTCGTCAGGGAAGAGGGCAGGACCCTTCTGATGGCCGCCCTTGAGAGCCCGAAGGGGATACTGAACGCTTACGAGATCTGCTGCGCTTCTGACCGCATGTTCGGAGTCGCGATCTCCGGGGGCGATCTGAGAAAGAGCCTTCAGACCTCCCCCCAGAGGGACGGCATCGACATGCTTGCCGCCAGAGGCCAGGTCATACTGGCCGCCAGAGCTGCCGGGATCCAGTGCTTCGATACGGTATTCACCGATCTGGACGATCAGGAGGGCTTCGAGGCCGAGGTGCGCCAGAACAAGGCCATGGGCTTCGACGGAAAGAGCCTGATCAATCCCAGGCAGATACGCTTCGTCCACCAGGTGTTCGCGCCGACGGAAAAGGAAGTCCGCCAGGCGGAGAAGATCGTCAGGGCTTACAGGGAACAGTCCGCGGCGGGGGTCGGCGTCTTTACGGTAGACGGAAAGATGATCGATATCGCTTTCATCCCCGGAGCCGAAAGGACTCTCAGGCTCGCGAAGGCCTGCGGTATGTACGGGGGTGACCTTATATGAAGAATGCTGTCGGAAGAGATATTCCTGAATTCCTGCTCAAAGACGGGAAAGAAGTATATCAGGGCAAAAACTATATGGACGGGAAGTTCATCAAAAAGGCTTCGCCGACCACCAGAAGATACGAGAAGCCTCAGGAGAGCAAGATCGTCGGGACTATCGCCGACGCTCTGAAGCTCTGCGGGGCTAAGAGCGGAATGACCTTCAGCTTCCACCACCATCTGAGAGACGGGGACTACGTGGTCAACATGGTCATGAAGGCCGCCATCGAAGAACTGGGCCTTGAGGACATGACCATCGCGGCTACCAGCCTGGGCGCGGCCCATGATCCCATCGCGGAATATATCGAGCAGGGAAAGGTGGTCGGCATCCAGACCAGCGGCATCAGGGGCCGCATGGGCGAGGTCGTCTCGGCCGGAAAGCTGAAGACTCCCGCCGTCATCAGGAGCCACGGCGGAAGGCCCAGGGCGATAGAAGCCGGCGAGGTCCATATAGACATCGCGTTCATAGCGGCTCCCACCAGCGACTGCGTCGGCAACTGCCGGGGCATCGGAGGCAAGTCCGACTGCGGTTCCATGGGCTACGCCATGACCGACGCCAGGTACGCCGACCGAGTGGTGGTCGTCACAGACTGCCTGGTGGATTTCCCGAACATGCCGGCGAGCATAGAAGCGATCGACGTCGACGCTGTCGTCGTGACGGATTCCATCGGAGATCCTAAGAAGATCGCCAGCGCCGCCGCACGCATCTCCCAGAATCCGAGAGACCTGATGATGGCGGAGGACGTGGCTAAGGTCATCGCCTCGACTCCGTACTTTCGGGACGGCTTCTCGTTCCAGACCGGAGTGGGCGGGCCGTCTCTCGCCGCCAACCTCTTCCTTGAGAAGTTCATGGACGAGAAGGGCATAAAGATGGGCTGGTCCATCGGAGGCATCTGCGGCCCCATGGTAGAACTGCTGAAAAAGGGAAAGGTCGGAAAGATCATCGACGTCCAGGATTTCGACCTTGACGCCGTCCGCAGCATCAACAGGACCCCAGGCCACTACGAGATGTCGGCTTCGCAGTACGCCGATCCGGCAAACAAGGGAGCCTTCGTGAACAAGCTGGATTTCGTCGTTCTGGCTGCTCTTGAGATCGATACGGATTTCAACGTGAACGTGCTGACCGGGTCCGACGGCGTCCTGAGAGGGGCTCCCGGAGGCCATCCCGATACGGCGGCAGGAAGCAAGTGCTGCGTGATAGTAACGCCGCTGATCAGGGGAAGGATGGCTACGGTCTGCGAGCATGTGGTGACCGTCACGACGCCCGGAGACTGCGTGGACGTCCTCGTCACGGACTACGGCATCGCGGTCAATCCCTTAAGGCCAGATCTGATCGAGTGTCTCGACCGGGCGGGGATAAAGCACGTACCCATCGAAGAGCTCAAGGAGAAGGCCTACAGCATCGTCGGAAGGCCGGATGAGCTTCAGTGGGAGGACCGTGTCGTCGCCGTCCTCGAGGCGAGAGACGGGACCATCCTTGACGTAGTCAGGAAGATAAAGCCCTATACAGCCGATTAGCGCGGATGCGGGCGGAGCCTGCCCGCGCCGGTGATAGAGATACAGGAGGCCATAATGATCAAGCTATATGACAAAGGGATCTTCCTCAGGAACGGCACGGAGGTGATCCCCGAGGACGAAGCCGCCGCCGGGGCTCTCGGCTTCGCCGCGGACAAAGAGGCGGCCAGACAGGGGACCATCACCTGGGGCATCCTTAAGAGCCACAACCTTTCGGGGAACATGGAGAAGCTCAGCGTCAGGTTCGACTGCATGACTTCCCACGATCTTACGGCGGTCGGCATAATCCAGACCGCACGGGCCTCGGGGATGACGTCCTTCCCCATGCCCTACGTTCTGACCAACTGCCACAATTCCCTCTGCGCCGTCGGAGGGACCATCAACGAAGACGACCACATGTACGCCCTGACCGCCGCCAGGAGATACGGAGGGATCTATGTTCCTCCCCACATGGCGGTCATGCACCAGTACATGAGAGAGATGCACGCCTCGTGCGGGGCCATGATCCTCGGGTCCGACTCCCATACCCGCTATGGCGCCCTCGGCACCCTTGCCGTCGGCGAAGGAGGGGGCGAGCTGGTCAAGCAGCTGCTGGGGGATACCTGGGACGTCGACCGTCCTCAGGTCATCGCGGTCTACCTTGAAGGGACCCCCAAGCCCTGGGTAGGTCCTCACGACGTCGCCATCGCCCTGTGCGGCGCCGTATACAATAATAACTATGTGAAGAACAAGGTGCTCGAGTTCGTCGGGCCGGGCGTAAGCTCCATGAAGACCGACTACCGCAACGGCATCGACGTGATGACCACCGAGACCGCCTGCCTCTCCTCCGTCTGGAGGACCGACAGCGATACGAAGGAGTTCCTTGCCTGTCACGGAAGGGAAGACGCCTACAGGCAGCTGGATCCCGCCGGTCTGGCATATTACGACGGCTGCGTATACATCGATCTTTCGAAGATAAAGCCGATGATCGCCATGCCCTTCCATCCTTCCAACGCCTTCACCATCGATGAGCTGAACAGGGATCTGACGGACATCCTGGCCGACACCGAGAAGAAGGCTGCCGAGGTCTCAAAGGGCAGGGCTCCGTATACCCTGCTCGACAAGGTCAGGAACGGAAGGCTCCAGGTGCAGCAGGGGGTCATAGGAGGCTGCGCGGGAGGCAATTTCACCAACCTGGCCGAAGCCGCCAACGCCCTCAGGGGAAGGTCCACGGGATCCGGGGAATTCTCCCTCAGCGTGTACCCCTCCTCGATGCCGGTGTACATGGACTCCATGAGGAAAGGCATCTTGGCCGATCTGGCGGAAGCGGGAGCGGTCATAAAGACCGCCTTCTGCGGCCCCTGCTTTGGGGCGGGGGACACGCCCAGCCACAACGGCTTCTCCATCCGCCACACCACCAGGAACTTCCCCAACAGGGAAGGCTCAAAGCCCGGACAGGGGCAGATGTCCGCTGTCGCCCTCATGGACGCCCGTTCCATCGCGGCCACCGCGGCGAACGGAGGCCTTCTGACCAGCGCTGAGGAGATGGCTGATGTGTTCGGTAGCGTCCCCGCATACCATTTCGATGAGAAGCCCTACAGGGCAAGGGTCTATCAGGGTTTCGGAAAGCCCGATCCCGGCGCGGAGATCTTCATGGGGCCCAACATCAAAGACTGGCCCCAGCTTCCCCCTCTTTCCGAGAACATCCTTCTGAAGATCTGCTCAAAGATCATGGACGACGTGACCACAACGGATGAGCTGATCCCCTCCGGGGAGACTTCATCCTACAGGTCAAATCCCCTGGGCCTCGCCGAGTTCACCCTCTCGAGGCGCGATCCCGGCTATGTCGCCAGGGCGAAGGAGGTCAAGGACGTCGAAGAAGCCCGGGAGAAGGGCGAAGATCCGCTCGCGGCGGACAGCGGGCCGGCTCAGGCATACGGCGCCCTCAAGAAGGCCTGCCCGGATATGCCCGCACTCCGCGATATCGAGATCGGTTCCGTCGTATACGCCAACAGGCCCGGCGACGGGTCGGCGAGGGAGCAGGCGGCCTCCTGCCAGAGGGTGCTGTTCGGCCTTGCAAACATATGCCTGGAATACGCGACCAAGAGATACCGCTCCAACGTGATCAACTGGGGCATGCTGCCTCTTCAGTTGGCTGAAGGGGAGACTCCGGACAGCTTCGATACCGGAGACTGGATCTACGTGCCCGGTATACGCTCCCGCCTTGAGAGCGGCAGCTTTGAGGAGATACCCGCTTACGCGGTGAAGGACGGAGAAGCGAAGCCGCTGAGGCTGTCGATGCTCCCTCTGACCGAAAACGAGAGGAAGATCATCGCTGCGGGCTGCCTGATCAATTTCAACAGGAAATAAAGCTTTTTCATATTTCTTCTTTACGGATGATCCTCCGGCCGGAAGGCGCGGGGGATCATCTTGTTCATTGCAAAACCGCGCCCATTATGCTATGATAAATTAAATTTTATCGGTATTTTCGAAAAGGAGATAAACATGAAACAGATCGAAGTTCCGGGCAGCGCCCCCGCACTGGGACCCTATTCCAAGGGCATAGCAGCAGCTAATCTCGTATTCACCTCCGGCCAGATCGGCACCTCCGCAGGTCCCGACCTCCAGGCACAGGCTGAAGCAGCCTGCAAGGCCGTAGGAGCAGTCCTCGAAGCCGGCGGAGCCAGCTTTGCCGACGTCGTCAAGACCACCTGCTTCCTGGCAGACATCAACGACTTTGCCGCATTCAACGAAGTCTATGCCAAGTACTTCATCTCCAAGCCGGCAAGAAGCTGCTTCGCAGTAAAGAGCCTCCCCGGCGGAGCTCTCTGCGAGATCGAAGCCATCGCCGTAAAGGAATAATATCCAGTCGACAGTAAGGAAGGCCCGCGGCGGGAATGCTGCGGGCTTTTTTAAAGGAGGACGACATGAGATTCAGATGCCCTGTCTGCGGCAGGACCGCAGGCATAGGAACTCCCGAGCCCCGCTGCAGCTGCGGCGCCCTGTGGGAGCTCGAGCACGAACCGGAACCCTTCAGCCTCGATAGGATAGACAAAGACCAGTGGAGCATCTTCCGCTACCGCCGTTTCATTGCCCTTGAGGGCGACGGCTGGAGGAAGGTCACCATGGGCGAGGGCATGACCCCGGTGACGGAGTTCGAGCCCGGAGTGCTCTTCAAGATGGATTACTTCATGCCGACCCTTTCCTTCAAGGACAGGGGAGCCGCGGTGATCGTCGCCAACTGCCTGGATCACGGTATCACGCGGGTCGTCCAGGACAGCAGCGGCAACGCGGGAAATTCCGTCGCGGCCTACTGCGCCAGAGCCGGCATAGAGTGCGGCATCTTCGTCCCCGAGGGGACGTCCCCCAAGAAGATAGACATGATCAGGGCCCACGGGGCGGAATGCACCGTCGTCCCCGGGAGCCGGGACCACTGCGCCCAGGTCTGCAGGAGCAAGGTCGAAGAGGAGGGCGTCTATTACGCCAACCACGTCTTCGATCCCCTGTTCTACGAGGGCACCAAGACCTATATCTACGAGGTCTTTGAGCAGCTGGGCAGGATCCCCGAGGTGGTGCTGATACCCACGGGCAACGGCACCCTTTACCTGGGCGTGATCTACGGCCTGGAGCATCTGCTCAGGTCCGGCTGCATAGAAAAGATGCCTCAGATCATCGCCGTCCAGAGCGAGAACTGCGATCCCCTGCTGAAGGCGGCGCAGGCCGGCATGGACAGGGCTGCCGACATCGTTCCCGGGCCCACCATCGCCGAGGGCATCGCCATCGGAAAGCCCGCCAGAGACAGGGAGATCCTGCGGCTGGCGAGGGTCTACGGCGTCAGGTTCGTCCACGCGCCCGAGGACAGGATCATGGACGCCCGGGCGAAGATCGCGGCGAAGGGCATCTACTGCGAGCATACCACCGCAGCCAATTACGCGGGCTATGAGGAATACTGCAGGCTCTACGGAAAGCCCGCAGAGTGCCTCATCCCCATGTGCGGGGCCGGGCTCAAATCGGATCATTAGGCCCAAAGGGGCGGATCGCCTCCGGCGCCGGGCAGGGATCTTCCAGCGGCAGCGGACGAACGGCCGAAATCAACATATACCGCGGATCAAATCAACAGAATCATATTAAGGAGAAAAAATGGAAACCAGACCTTACGTATCATGGGAGCAGATGAATTCGTTCATGATCGACGTCTTCAAGTGCTGCGGAGTCCCCGAAGAGGACGCCGCCATCTGCGCCGACGTCCTTCTCGAATCGGACCGCCGGGGCATCGAGAGCCACGGCTGCAACCGCTTCAAACCCATCTACATCGACCGCATCGACAACGGCACCCTGCTGCCCGTGACCAACATCGAGATCCTCAAGGAGACCCCGACCACCGTGGTCATGGACGCCCACGACGGCATGGGGATGGTGGCAAGCTACAAGATGATGAAGATGCTCATCGAAAAGGCGAAGAAGATGGGCATGGCCGGCGGCGCCATCCGCAACTCCACCCACTACGGGATCGCGGGCTACTGGGCCACCATGGCCAGCAGGGAAGGCCTCATCGGCTTCACCGGCACCAACGCCCGTCCCTCCATCGCCCCGACCTTCGGAGTCGAGAACATGATGGGCACCAACCCCCTGACCTTCGCACTTCCCACCGACGAGGAGTTCCCCTTCTGCATCGACGCAGCCACCAGCATCGTCCAGCGCGGCAAGATCGAATACTACGCGAGAAGCGGCAAGCCCACTCCGGCGGGCATGGTCGTCGCAAGGGACGGCTCCGCCATGACCGACAGCGATGAGATCCTCAAGGCCCTGGTCGCGAAGCAGGCCGCTCTGGCGCCACTGGGCGGCATCGGCGAGGACCTGGCGGGCTACAAGGGCTACGGTTACGCGGCCCTCGTGGAGATACTTTCCGCTGCGTTCACCGGAGGCCAGTTCATGAAGGCCCTGAGCGGAGTCGACGAGAACGGAAAGCCCAGCATGTACCACCTCGGCCACTTCTTCTTCGTCGTCGATCCCGAGGCATTTATGGGCCTTGAGACCTTCAAGAAGACCGCGGGGGACATCTGCCGCGCTCTCAGGGCGTCCCAGAAGGCTCCCGGCCAGGACCGCATCTACACCGCCGGCGAGAAGGAATACCTGGTCTGGCTCGAAAGAAAGGACAAGGGCGTTCCCGTCAACGAAGGCGTCCAGAAGGAGATGGTCACCCTCCGCGACCGCTTCCACCTGGATTATAAGTTCCCGTTCGAGAAATAAAGCATTTCGGGCCTGGCTGCCCATGGCGCCGGGCCTTTTGCCTTTTTCGCGGAAAAACTGCGGGGGCTCTTTACTCGTCCCGGGAGCGGAGCGCGCAGTATAATACCGAAGATCTGCCGGACGAAGGCAGCCCCTTAAGCTTCGGTCTTTTGGACCGAAAAGGAGGATCCAAATGAAAAAAGTAAGACTTACATCCGCCGGCTATACCTTCATCGCCAGGCTCGAGGAGGAAAAGAGCCCAAAGACCTGCGAGTGGCTGATTAAGCTCATGCCCTGGACCGTCAGGATGCGCCACGTCTCCTGGAGCGGCAGCGCCTGCTTCGCAAGGCTCGGGGATCTGGCATGGGAAGTCCCTTATGAATCTCCGATCCACATCCCGTCAAAGGGAGAGATCATAGTATATCCCGGGAATATCCCCAATCTTCAGATGGGCGGTGAGTTTTTCATGGCCTGGGGACCCGCGGCAATCCACACCCAGAACGGAAAGCTTTCCGGCAACCTGGTCCTGACAGTCATCGAAGGAAGCGACAAACTCGCCGAATACGGCGAGGTCGTGCATCTCAAGGGCGAACAGGAGATGCTGGTGGAGTTGCTCGAAGACTAGAGGACGATGATCAGGCTGGGAGCGGAGCGCACAGTATAATAGCGAAGATCTGCCGGACGGAGGCAGCCGGATGATCAGAAAGGCGGCAGCATGTACGAAAGATTCGAAAATCCCGATATGATCGGAACGCCCTGCTTCTTTATGAGGGGCGGCACCAGCCGCGGTCTTTATTTTCTTAAGAAGGACCTGCCCGAGAAGCAGAATGACTGGGCTCCCATGTTCCTGCGCTTCATGGGAAGCCCCGACACGAAGCAGATCGACGGTGTGGGAGGCGCTGTCTCAGTGACAAGCAAGATCGCCGTGGTGGGCCCTTCTTCTAGGCCTGACGCCGACGTCGACTACACCTTTGCCCAGGTCTCCGTCGACAAGCCAATAGTGAGCTATGCCGGCAACTGCGGAAACATCTCGTCGGGCGTGGGGCCCTTTGCTGTGGAGACAGGCCTTGTCCCCGCAAAAGAGGGCATTACCACCGTCAGGGTCTACAACACGAACACCGATAAAATAATAGAAGAAGACGTTGTGACACGGGGCGGCAGGGTCATATACAGCGGCGACTACGCTATCGCCGGCGTCCCCGGCACCGCCGCTCCCGTAAAGCTCAAGTTCATGGATCCCGCGGGGACTCTGGGCGGAGGGCTCCTTCCCACCGGAAACCCGAGCGATATGCTTGAGATCGAAGGCCTGGGCAGCATCAGGGTGTCCATCGTCGACGCGGCGAATCCCCTGGTCTTTGTTAAGGCAGAGGATGCGGGGCTTAAGGGGACGGAGCTTCCCAAAGATTTGGACAACGATCCCGGAATGCTCGAAAGGCTTGAAAAGATAAGGGGGATGGCGGCCTTTAAGCTGGGCCTTGTGAGCGATCCTCTGCGTTCCGCCTGGGACAGCCCGGGCATCCCCAAGATGACCTTCGTCTCCGCTCCGCAGGATTATACCGCCTCGGACGGCAGCGTGATCACCGGGGCATCCGTCGACATTTGCTCGCGAATGATGTCCATGCAGAAGACCCATCCATCCTACGCCATGACCGGCGCCATGTGCACCGCGGCGGCAGCGGTGATACCGGGGACCGTGGTGAACGAGGTCTTAAGCGAAAGGGTGCTGGGCGAAGCCGAGGCTCTCGATGAGAGCAGCGGCCTGCTCTCCGCTCTCATTCGGATAGGACATCCTTCGGGCATACTTGAAGCGGGCGTCGAATTCATCCCCGGAGGGGAGGGGGAGCTTCCCTTCGTGCGCGATACCTACGGTTTCCGCACCGCAAGGCTCCTGATGAAAGGCGAGGTCTACTGAAAGCGTTTAATCTAAGCGGCATGGCGGGACAAAAGGCCGGAGGCTGCGCCGAGACTCTGTTCACGCTCAGGAGGAAAGATGCTGATATTTGAAAAACTGAAGAGGCTGCTGGGGTTCGGAAAGCCCGCGGGCGGATCTTTTTACCGAAGCGCGGTCATCGAGTATCTGGAAGAGAACCTGGAGAGCCTGCAGGCGGAGTCGTCGGAAGCGCCGCAGGACGAAGAGCTCTTCGGGATGCCCCTTGAAGTCCATGAAGAGCTTGCGGAAGTGACAGCCCGGCCGGTCAGCTGTCCATCCTCCGCAGCGCCCAAGGCCTCTGCCCCGATGCCCCTGATGGCCTCGACCGCTTCCGTCCCGGGCCTTGACCGGGCCCTTCGGGACATCGACGAGAGCTTCTCCCAGATGCTCTTAAGAAAGATCGACGAGCTGGGGATGAAGGACTCCGAGTGCTACAAGAAGGCCAACGTGGACAGAAGGCTCTTCTCAAAGATCAGAGGCGACAAAAACTACCGTCCTTCGAAGACCACCGCTCTGGCCTTCGCCGTGGCCCTGAGGCTTTCCCTGGACGAGACCGGGGAGCTTCTGAGAAAGGCGGGCTTTGCCCTGTCCCATTCACAGGAGATGGATGTGATCGTCGAGTATTTTATAAAGAAGGGAATATACGATATACGCGCCATCAACGAGACCCTTTACGACTTCGATCAGCCCATACTGGGCCGCTGAGGTCCGGCTCCGGCGCCGTCCCTGCCCTGATCCGTCATCGCTAAAATGTCGCCCGGCATGCGACCATCGGGCTTTCTTCGCAAAGTATCATGTGACTGTAAGAAACGTTCTGCAGTCACATTTTTATTTACGGAGGAAAGAAAAATGAAGAAAGACCTTACTGAACTGGTATTCATCCTGGACAGGAGCGGCTCCATGATGGGCCTCGAATCGGACACCATCGGCGGCTTCAACGGGACCATCGCAAAGCAGAAGAAGGAGGAAGGCGAGGCCCTGGTGACCACCTATCTTTTCAATGAAAAGTGCACCCTGCTCCACGACCGGCTGAGCCTGGACAAGATCCCGGCGATGACCGAGAAGGAGTACTGCGTGGGAGGCTCCACCGCCCTCATCGACGCCATCGGCGGAGCCATCGAGCATATCTCGTCGGTCCACCGCTACATCCGCGAAGAGGACGTCCCTGCCCACACCCTCTTCGTGATCACCACCGATGGCCTTGAGAATTCCAGCCGCCGCTTCAGCAGCAGCGAGGTAAAGGCCATGATCGAAAAGCAGAAGGCCGCCGGCTGGGAGTTCATATTCCTGGGCGCCAATATCGACGCCGTGGAGACCGCCAGGACCTTTGGCATCGAGGAGGACCACGCGGTGAACTACATCGCCGACGAGGAAGGGGTCCTGTACTCCAACGCCATGGTGAGCGAGGCCGCCAGCGCCGTCCGCAGCGGCGGAAGGATCGGGATGCCCTGGAAGCGCAAGGCCGAAGCGGACTTCAACAGGCGAAAGAAATAAAATATAGAAAAGAGTGCGCGGCGGCGGGACCGAAAGACTGCCGCCACGTATCATAAAACACTTGCTTTTTGCCCTCTTGTGGTATATCATGCTTGACACATGACCCATAGAGGGTCTTTTTGATTACGCTCTGTCCGAGAGCTCACGCGGAAGGCCGGTCCTGCCCCGGGGCGGCGGAGGACGCCTTGGCCATCCCACATCTTGTGGCGGTCTGAGTCCTCCGAAACTATATGCAGACGGAGATCAAAAAGTCCCGAAAATGCCCAAATTTCATTTGACATAGACAACGGGCTGTGTTATGTTTAATCGGTATCGCTATGCCGAATATGGGGCATTTGCGAGTTTAATGCGCTGATAAACCGCTTTTCGGCGGATAATTTTGGAGGAAAACAAATGGCAAACGGTTCTAGAGTCAGGATCACTCTCAGCTGCAGCGAGTGCAAGCAGAGGAACTACAACACCACCACGAACAAGAAGAACGACCCCGACAGGATCGAGATGATGAAGTACTGCAAGTTCTGCCAGAAGCAGACCCTGCACAAGGAAACCAAGTAGCGAAAGGAACAGCGGAGATGGCTAATACAAACAATGCAGCCGCCCCTGCCAAGAAGGGCCGCATTCGTGAATATCTTCACGGCGTAAGGACCGAGCTCAAGAAGGTCGTCTGGCCTACCAAGAAGGAGACCTACCGCTACACTCTGGTCGTTCTGGCCGTATGCGCATTCTTCGCGCTACTCTTCTGGGTCCTCGACACGGGCATACTTCTCATTCTCGAGCAGGTGCTCAACATCACCATGTAGGAGAGCGAAATGTCCGACGAAAAGCTTACCGAAAAGCTGGAAAGCGAAGATCTGGCAGAAGAGAGCCAGGCCTCTGCTTCTCTTGCCGCCGAGCGCAATGAAGTCCCCCCGGGGTTCTGGCGCCGCAGCAAGGAGCCCAAGTGGTATGTGATCCACACCTACTCGGGCCATGAGAACAAGGTCAAGGTGAACCTCGAGAAGCTGGTCGAGAACAGAGGCATGCAGGATCTGGTCCTGCAGGTCATCGTGCCCACCGAAGACAGGGTGGAGTTCAAGGACAATCAGCGCGTGGTCAAGACCCGCAAGATCTTCCCCGGCTACGTCATCGTCAAGATGATAGTGACCAACGAATCCTGGTATCTCGTCCGCAACACTCAGGGCGTCACCGGCTTCGTGGGACAGGGCAGCGAGCCCATCCCCCTCACCGACGAGGAAGTCAGAAGGCTTGGCATCGAGAAGACCGTCATCGTCCTCGACATCGTCGAAGGCGACAGCGTCAAGATCATCTCCGGCCCCTTCAAGGGATTCACCGGTGTGGTCGAAGAGGTCAATCCCGACAGACAGACCCTCAAGACCAGGGTCGACATGTTCGGCAGAGCCACTCCCGTCGAAGTGGAATTCGATCAGGTTGACAAGATCTAAGGGATTTCCCGGAGATCTTACCATAAAACTAAAAACGGGGTCGCCCCGTGGAAAGGAGTACAGTCAATGGCAAAGAAAGTCGAAGGCTTCGTTAAGCTGCAGATACCCGCAGGAAAGGCCAACCCGGCACCCCCGGTAGGTCCTGCACTCGGTCAGAAGGGCGTGAACATCATGGACTTCTGCAAGCAGTTCAACGCAAGGACCCAGGGACCCGAGAACGCCGGAATGATCATCCCCGTAGTCATCACCGTCTACGCTGACAAGTCGTTCACCTTTGTGACCAAGACGCCCCCCGCGGCAGTCCTGATCAAGAAGGCGGCAGGTATCGAGACCGCTTCCGGAGAGCCCAACAAGAAGAAGGTAGCTACCATCACCCTCGAACAGGCAAGGCAGATCGCGCAGACCAAGATGCCGGATCTGAATGCAGCAAGCATTGAGAGCGCCACCGAGATGATCAAGGGAACTGCCCGCAGCATGGGCATCGTAGTAGAAGGCTAACAGGTGGGAGGCGTAATGCCGCTAATACCACAAGGAGGTACAAATGGCCAAGAGAGGCAAGAAGTATCAGGAAGCCGTCAAGCAGTACGACAGGACCGAACTGTTTGACGCAGCACCCGCATTTGAGCTGGTATGCAAAATGGCTCATGCGAAGTTCGATGAGACCGTCGAAGCTCACTTCAGACTGGGCGTTGACGGAAGACACGCTGACCAGCAGGTCAGAGGCGCTATCGTTCTCCCCAACGGGACCGGCAAGACCGTCAAGGTGCTGGTATTCGCCAAGGGCGACAAGGCTCACGAGGCTGAAGCAGCCGGAGCCGATTACGTAGGCGCAGATGAGCTGGCAAACAAGATCAGGACCGAAAACTGGTTCGATTTCGACGTCGTCGTAGCGACCCCCGACATGATGGGCGTCGTTGGACGTCTCGGTAAGATCCTCGGCCCCAAGGGTCTCATGCCCAGCCCCAAGTCCGGTACCGTTACCATGGATCTGACCAGAGCACTGGCCGAGATCAAAGCAGGTAAAGTCGAGTACCGTCTTGACAAGACCAACATTATCCATACCCCCATCGGGAAGGTCTCCTTCGGGCCCGAAAAGCTCGCCGAGAACTACCAGGCACTGGTGGATGCGATAATCAAGGCAAAGCCCGCAGCTGCAAAGGGACAGTACATCAAGAGCGCTACCGTGGCAAGCACCATGGGCCCCGGCGTCAAGATCAACCCCTTAAGGCTCGGAGCAACACAGACCAAGTAAGGCCTGAATCGCAACGAAACAGAATAAAAAACTGTAGACAGCAGGTGGGCGTAAGCCCTTAATATCCAGCCGAGGTTACGATCCATAAATCAAAGCCTTTTCTGTCTGCAACCGAAAAGGCTTTCTTCTTCAGAAGAAGCCGGAAAGGAGAAAAATGTCAGTAGAAAGCCAGAAACTTAAAGCTGCTATCATCGACGAGATCAAAGAGAAGCTTGAGAAGGCACAGTCCGCTGTCATCATCAACTACATGACCGACGCCGAGAACAAGGGCGTCACCGTTGAAGAAGCGACTGCCATGAGAAAGCAGCTCCGTGAAGCCAACGTCGATTACTCAGTATACAAGAACACCTTGATCGCCAAGGCGATCGAAGGTACCAAGTACGAGGGACTCAAGGACGTCCTGTCCGGTCCCAGCGCACTGGCCGTCAGCTATGAGGACGCAGTAGCGCCCGCAAGAGTGCTCTCCGCAGCCATGAAGTCCATGAACAAGATGTCCTTCAAGGCCGGCGTCGTTGAGGGAGTCCTCTACGATGCAAAGGGCTGCCAGGCTCTCGCTACCATTCCTTCCAGGGACGAGCTCATCGCCAAGTTCATGGGCAGCATCCAGAGCCCCGTCGGAAAGATGGTCCGCACCTTCCAGGCTATCGCCGATGCGAAGGCAGAGTAAGTTAAGAATATCACTACCATACATCATTACGGTTTAAGGAGAAACTAAAATGACTAAAGAAGAAATCATCCAGGCTATAAAGGAAATGACCATTCTTGAGCTCAACGAGCTCGTAAAGGCTTGCGAAGAGGAGTTCGGCGTATCCGCTGCCGCTCCCGTAGCAGTAGTAGCCGGCGGCGCAGCAGCTGCTGAAGAGGAAGTTAAGGACGAGTTCAACGTAGAGCTCACCGAAGTCGGCGCAGAGAAGATCAAGGTCATCAAGGTCGTCCGCGAGCTGACCGGTCTCGGCCTCAAGGAAGCAAAGGCTCTCGTAGACGGAGCTCCCAGCGTCGTAAAGGAAGCTGTCCCCACTGCAGAAGCAAACGAAATGAAGAAGCAGCTTGAGGAAGTCGGCGCAAAGGTCACCCTGAAGTAATCGGGCTGAATCAACTCATAAAAGGGTTGTCCTGCCGGGCAACCCTTTTGGTGTTCTTTTGGAAACGCCAAAATTCTGCCATTAAATGGTAGAAAATCGACTTTATTTGACAATTTGCGGAAACCGAGTCAATCTACGGTAGCTGTCAATAGGTCACCAATGCATGACATTTAAGGAGGGAACACGATGCCCCAAAACATGGAGATGGACAGGATCAGGCCCCGTGTGCTTAAAAGCGACGAGAACAGACGCAAGCGCATGAGTTTTTCTGAGATCGAGGCGAAGGCTGAAGACGCGGGAAAGCCGCTCCTCAGGATGCCCAACCTTATCGATATTCAGAGAAAGTCCTATGACTGGTTCATGAAGGAAGGCCTCACCGAGGTCTTTGAAGACATTTCCCCCATCAGGGACTATGCCGACAATCTTGCCCTGGAATTCGTGGATCATTCATTTTCCGATGAAACAAAGTATGACCAGGAGGAGTGCAAGGAGCGCGACGCCACCTACGCAGCCCCCCTCAAGGTCAAGGTCCGCCTCATAAACAAGGAGACGGGCGACGTCAAGGAGCAGGAAGTCTTTATGGGCGAATTCCCCATAATGACTGAGAAGGGAACCTTTATTTACAACGGCGCTGAGCGTGTCGTAGTCACCCAGCTGGTCAGGTCCCCCGGCCCCTATTATTCCGTGACCACAGACAAGTCCAACAACAAGCTTTTCTCCACCCAGATCATCCCCAACAGAGGCGCATGGCTGGAATACGAGACCGACGCAGGTCTGTCCCTTTCCGTCCGCGTGGACCGCACCAGAAAGCAGCCCATCACCGCCATCCTCAGGGCTCTGGCATACAAGGGCGTAGATGAAAAGATCGCCGCCGAGAGAGGAAAGAACCCGGCCGTCACCGAGGAGGAGCTCCACAAGAGAGTCCGCCGCTACGGTGAGTACAAGACCGAGACCGCTTCCATCCTCTACGAAGGCACCAACGCAGAGATACTCGAAATATTCGGCCAGGACGACAGACTGGCGCTGACCTTCGAGAAGGACAGCACCAACAACTTCGAACAGGGCCTTAAGGATATATACAGAAAACTTCGCCCCGGCGAGCCTGCCACATTCGACAGCGCCTACGATCTCATCGAAGGCCTGTTCTTCGACGTGAAGAGATACGATCTGGCAAAGGTCGGCCGCTATAAATACAACAAGAAGCTGGGCCTGAAGAACCGCATCGCAGGCTGCAGGCTGATGGAAGACGTCACCGATCCCAATACCGGTGAGATCATCTTCGAATCCGGCGCCAAGCTCTCAAGGGCCGACGCCGAGAAGATCGAGGACGCAGGCGTTGAATACGTCTTCGTCGAGAGCAAGCACACCGACGGAAAGTCCGTGAAGGTCATCGGGAACAACTTCGTAAAGTTCTCCGATTATCTGGACTTCGATCCCCTGGCCTACAAGCTCCCGGACAAGGTCTTCTTCCCCGCCATGAAGGGAGTCTTCGCCGAGTACGAAGAGCGCTTCCCCAAGGCTGAGAACATGAGCAAATCCAAAAAGAAGGAAGAGGAAGAGCGCTTCGCCGAGTTCCTCTACTCCAGAAGGAACGTGCTCTCTCCCAAGCATATCATCTTTGACGACATCATCGCGTCGGTCAGCTACCTCTTCGGCCTCACCGAAGGCATCGGCAGCATCGACGATATCGACCACCTGGGCAACAGAAGGCTCAGGACCGTCGGCGAACTGCTCCAGAACCAGTTCCGCATCGGTCTCTCCAGGATGGAGAGGGTCGTCAAGGAGAGGATGACCATCCAGGACACCGAGGTGGCCACTCCCTCCAACCTGATCAACATCCGTCCCGTGACCGCGGCGGTCAAGGAGTTCTTCGGATCCTCCCAGCTGTCCCAGTTCATGGACCAGACCAACCCCCTGTCGGAGCTCACCCACAAGAGAAGGCTCTCGGCACTGGGCCCCGGCGGCCTCTCCAGAGAGAGGGCGGGATTCGAGGTCAGAGACGTCCACCACTCCCACTACGGACGTATGTGCCCCATCGAGACTCCTGAAGGCCCCAACATCGGTCTGATCGGCTCCCTCACCACCTACGGAGTCATCAACCAGTACGGTTTCATCGAGACCCCGTACAGAAAGGTCGACAAGGAGACCGGCATCGTCACCACCGACGTGGACTACCTGACCGCAGACGAGGAAGAGACCCTGATCATCGCTCAGGCCAACGAGCCCCTGGATGACGAAGGCCGCTTCGTCAACGAGAAGGTCCTGGCAAGAGGAGCCCTGGGCGAGATCGACCTCCACGCCCGCGAGACCGTCGACTACATGGACGTCTCCCCCCGTCAGGTCGTGTCCATCGCGACTTCCATGATACCCTTCCTGGAGAACGACGACGCTAACCGCGCCCTGATGGGAGCGAACATGCAGCGTCAGGCAGTTCCTCTTCTGGTCTCCGAGGCGCCCTTCGTCGGCACCGGCGTCGAGGGCTTCGCCGCCAAGGACTCCGGCGTGGTCGTCCTTGCAAAGAGATCCGGCGTGGTCACCTTCGTGGACGCCACCAGGATCGTCATCTCCTGCGATGAGGGCGGGAGCGACGAATACAAGCTGCTCAAGTACAAGAGATCCAACCAGGGCACCTGCATCAACCAGAAGCCCATCGTATGCCACGGCGAGCACGTCAATGCCGGCGAGGTCATCGCCGACGGTCCCTCCACCGATCAGGGCGAGATCTCACTGGGCAAGAACCTGCTCATCGGATTCATGGAATTCGACGGCTACAACTATGAGGACGCAGTCATCCTCAACGAGCGCCTGCTCATGGACGACGTGCTCACCTCCATCCATATAGAAGAATACGAGTCCGAAGCCAGGGACACCAAGCTCGGACCCGAAGAGATCACCAGGGACATCCCCAACGTGGGCGACGACGCCCTCAAGGATCTGGACGAGGACGGCATCATCCGCATCGGAGCCGAGGTCGATTCCTCCGACATCCTGGTAGGCAAGGTCACCCCCAAGGGCGAGACCGAGCTGACCCCCGAAGAGAGGCTCCTCAGGGCCATCTTCGGCGAGAAGGCCAGGGAAGTCAGAGATACCTCCCTCAAGGTGCCTCACGGCGAGACCGGCATCGTCGTCGACGTCAAGATCTTCTCCAGAGAGAACGGCGACGAGATGGGTCCCGGAGTCAACAAGCTGGTCCGGGTCTACATCGCCACCAAGAGAAAGATCAATGTGGGCGATAAGATGGCAGGACGCCACGGAAACAAGGGCGTTATCTCCAGGATCGTCCCCATCGAGGACATGCCCTTCATGGACGACGGCACACCGCTTCAGGTCATGCTGAACCCCCTGGGCGTTCCCTCCCGTATGAACATAGGCCAGGTCCTTGAGGTCCACCTCGGCCTCTCCGCCAGAAAGAAGGGCTGGTACGTTTCCACCCCCGTATTCGACGGAGCCAGCGAAAAGGACGTCATCGAGCTTCTTAAGGAGTGCGGCTATCCCGAATCGGGCAAGCTGAGGCTCCGCGACGGACGCACCGGCGAGTACTTCGACAACCCGGTCACCGTAGGCATCATGTACATGCTGAAGCTCCACCACCTGGTAGACGACAAGATCCACGCCAGAAGCACCGGCCCGTACTCACTGGTCACCCAACAGCCCCTCGGCGGCAAGGCCCAGTTCGGCGGACAGCGCTTCGGAGAGATGGAAGTCTGGGCCCTTGAGGCCTACGGCGCCGCCTACACCCTGCAGGAGATCCTGACCGTCAAGTCCGACGACGTCATAGGCCGTGTAAAGACCTACGAAGCCATCGTCAAGGACGAGAACATCCCCGAGCCGGGCATCCCCGAATCCTTCAAGGTCCTGATCAAAGAGATGCAGAGCCTCGCCCTTGACGTAAGGGTCCTGGACGAGAACGGCAACGAGGTCGAGCTGAAGGATACCAGCGAATACGACGCTCCCGCCAATGTCAACATGATCGAGTTCGACGACGAGAGGCGCAGGGACGGAGACGAGTTCTTCGTCGGCGACTCCGGATTCACTGAGCTGGACGAGAACGGCGAAGAGATCGGAGCCGAGGACGATCAGATCGAAGAGGAGTACGTCTATCAGGAAGACGACTCAGTCGACGACTACGACCCGGAAGAGCTCTAAGCCGCTCTGAAACAACCGATGCTGACAGATAAAGCAAAGGAAGGAGAAAGTACTTTGGAACTGGGTAATTTCGAATCATTACAGATAAGTCTGGCTTCCACAGAAAAAATACTCAGCTGGTCCCACGGCGAAGTCAAAAAGCCCGAGACCATCAACTACAGGACCCTCAAGCCCGAAAGGGACGGCCTCTTCTGCGAGAGGATCTTCGGACCGACCAAGGACTGGGAGTGCCACTGCGGTAAATACAAGAGGATCCGCTACAAGGGCATCGTCTGCGACCGCTGCGGCGTTGAGGTGACCAAGTCCAAGGTAAGAAGAGAGCGCATGGGCCACATCACCCTGGCTACCCCCGTCTCTCACATCTGGTACTTCATGGGCATCCCCAGCCGCATAGGCCTGGTGCTCGAGATCTCCCCCAGAAACCTTGAGAACATACTCTATTTCGCATACTATATCGTGACCGATCCCGGCACCACCACCCTGGCCTACAAGCAGCTGCTCTCCGAGCAGGAGTACAGAGAGGCCAGAGATGAGTTCGGCAACGCCTTCAAGGCGGGCATGGGAGCCGAGGCCATCAGAGAGCTGCTCTGCGCCATCGACCTGGACAAGGAGGTCGCAGACCTTCGCGAGGAACTGGAGGAGACCCAGGGCCAGAAGAGGGTCAAGATGGTCAGACGTCTTGAGGTCCTCGAGGCTCTGAGAGCCGCGGGCAACCGTCCCGAGTGGATGATCCTTCAGGTCGTCCCCGTGATCCCGCCCGACCTCAGGCCCATGGTCCAGCTGGACGGCGGCCGCTTCGCGACCTCCGACCTCAACGACCTTTACAGAAGGGTCATCAACAGAAACAACAGACTCAAGAGGCTCCTTGAGCTGGGCGCCCCCGACATCATCGTCCGCAACGAGAAGCGCATGCTTCAGGAAGCGGTCGACGCCCTCATCGACAACGGCCGCAGAGGCCGCCCGGTGACCGGCCCCGGATCCAGGCCCCTCAAGTCCCTCTCCGACATGCTCAAGGGCAAGCAGGGACGTTTCCGTCAGAACCTGCTGGGCAAGCGCGTCGACTACTCCGGACGTTCCGTAATAGTCGTAGGCCCCAGCCTCAAGTTCTACCAGTGCGGTCTTCCCAAGAAGATGGCCCTGGAGCTCTTCAAGCCCTTCATCATGAAGGAGCTGGTAAAGAACGGACAGGCCCACAACATCAAGAGCGCCAAGAGGATGGTGGACAAGGTCCGTCCCGAGGTATGGGACGTGCTGGACGAGATCATCAAGGATCATCCCGTCCTGCTCAACCGCGCCCCGACACTGCACAGGCTGGGCATCCAGGCCTTCGAGCCGGTGCTGGTCGAAGGCAAGGCCATCAAGCTCCACCCCCTGGTCTGCACCGCATACAACGCCGACTTCGACGGCGACCAGATGGCAGTCCATGTGCCCCTCTCCGTAGAGGCCCAGGCGGAAGCCCGCTTCCTGATGCTGTCTGTCAATAACATACTGGCTCCCAAGGACGGCTCCCCCATCACCACCCCGACTCAGGACATGATCCTCGGTTCCTACTATCTGACCTATCCCGGCGTCTGCGCCAGGGTCAATGAGGACGGTTCCGAAGAGCACCGCATCGACGAGTTCGAGGACATGGTCAGGGATCCCAAGACCGGCGAGCTCTACAGCGCTACCGAGAGAAAGAACCGCGAGGAAGGCTTCGTCAGAGTCCCCGAGAAGGGCGACGGCAAGGTATTCTGCGACATGGCCGAGATGCTCATGGCATACCAGACCGGAGCGATCAGCATCCACGCCCGCGTCAAGGTCATGATCGACGACGGCGAAAAGCACCAGCTGGTCGAATCCACCGTCGGAAGGTTCATCTTCAACGATGAGATCCCCCAGGATCTGGGCTACGTCACCGACAGGGACGAGAGACCCTTCTCCATGGAGATCTGCAGGCTCGTAAAGAAGAAGGACCTGACCGACATCATCGACCGCTGCTTCAGGCGCCACGGCAATACCGAGACCGTAAAGATGATGGACCACATCAAGGATACCGGCTTCAAGTATTCAACCAAGGCGGCCATCACCATCAGTATCGGCGACATGCTCATGCCTCCCCAGAAGGCCGATATCATCGCCGAGGCTCAGGCCAAGGTCGACAAGTATCAGTCCGCCTACAGGCGCGGCCTGATGAGCAACAGCGAGCGTTACGACAAGGTCATCGAGATCTGGCACAAGGCTACCGACGACGTGGCCGACGCCCTGATGAACTGCCTGCCCCCCGACAACAACCTGAAGATCATGGCAGACTCCGGAGCCCGTGGTTCCAAGAACCAGATCCGTCAGATCGGCGGCATGCGCGGACTGATGGCCAACGCTACCGGTAAGACCATAGAGGTCCCCATCACCGCCAACTTCCGTGAAGGTCTGTCGGTCATGGAGTACTTCCTCTCATCCAACGGCGCCAGAAAGGGTCTGGCAGACACCGCTCTTCGTACCGCCGACTCGGGCTACCTGACCAGACGTCTGGTCGATGTATCCCACAACGTCATCGTACGCGAGAACGACTGCGGCACCAACGAGGGCATCGAAGTCAGAGCCTTCACCGACGACAAGGAGACCATCGAGCCTCTTAGGCTGAGGATCGCGGGCCGTACCGCTCTCGAAGACATCGCTGATCCCGCTACCGGCGAGATCATGGTAGAGGCAGGCGAGGAGATCACCGACGAGCAGGCCGCAGCCATCGAGAAGGCCGGCATCGAGACCGTCAAGATCCGCTCGGTCATGACCTGCGGCTGCGAGCACGGCGTATGTGCCAAGTGCTACGGCAGGAACCTGGCCACCGGTGAGCACGTCACCATCGGCGAGGCAGTCGGAATCATCGCTGCCCAGTCCATCGGCGAGCCCGGTACCCAGCTGACCATGAGAACGTTCCACTCCGGCGGTATCTCCGTCGCAGGAAACGACATCACTCAGGGTCTTCCCCGTGTCGAAGAGCTTTTCGAGGCCAGGAAGCCCAAGGGCGTCGCAGAGATCTGCGAGATCGACGGCGAAGTGGTCTCCGTCGAGCCTACCAATGACAACAAGACCGCCATCACCGTCAGGGGAGAAGAGGAAGCCCGCTACGTCGTTCCTTACGGTGCGAGACTGCGCGTCAAGGTGGGCGACAAGGTCACCAAGGGCGAAGGACTCACCCGCGGACCTCTCAATCCTCACGACATCCTGCGCCTCAACGGCGTAGGCGGCGTATACCAGTACCTGATCAAGGAAGTCCAGAGGGTATACAGACAGCAGGGCGTTGACATCAACGACAAGCACATCGAAGTCATCGTCAGCCAGATGCTGTCCAAGATCCACGTGGACGACGCCGGCGACACCAACCTGCTGCCCGGCGGCCTTTACAGCCTCTACGAGATCAGGCAGGCCAACGCGGCTCTGGAGGAGGGCCAGCAGCCCGCCACCGGTGAAAGGACCCTGCTGGGCATCACCAAGGCGTCGCTGGCGACCAGCTCCTTCCTGTCCGCAGCGTCCTTCCAGGAGACCACCAGGGTCCTGACCGACGCGGCCATCAAGGGCAAGACCGATTATCTGCTCGGCCTCAAGGAGAACGTCATCATCGGCAAGCTGATCCCCGCCGGCACCGGCATGAAGCAGTACAGGAACGTCAGTGTCGACTACGGCGTCAACACCGAGTTCATGGAATCCTTCAGCAGGGCTCAGGAAGTCGATGAAGAGCCTGAAGACGAGGACGATGCACCTCTCGAGCAGGACATCGCCGACGAGCAGGACGAGTAGGCTTCAGCCTTAAATATCCGCGCGCCGCAAGGCGCGGATCATGAAGAAACAAGAGACAGCTGTCACCCGAAAGGGCGGCGGCTGTTTTTTTATGCCTTGAGAGGGGCGGCTTTTCGAAGGAAAGGTCAACATGACCAAAAGATTGTATATTAAATAGCAAAATAATATGTACATCATTGATTGTAAACAATTACTTGTGCTATCATTAAAAATACGAATTTATTAGTAATGATTATTGAGTTGATAATATTGCCACTAATGGAGGTCAACAGATGAAAGGTCAACGTATACTGGCTCTATTGCTGAGCATACTGATGATCGCGGGCTCTGTGCATCCCGCCTTCTATTCCTATGCTGCAGATCTTCTGCCTCAGGAAAATGCTCAGGCCGAAGGCGAAAAGGGCGATGCGCCCGGGTCGGATGACGCAGCAAAGGCCCCCGACGCCGCGGAAGACGGCCCCGGTCCCCTGAGAGCGCCTTCAGCGCCGGTCGAAAAGACCATCCAGATCGACCTGAAGGACCTGGAAGGGAACCTTTTGACATCCCCCGACATCGGAACGGGGATCGAGATGAAGGTATACGAATTCCCCTCCGGCTCCACTCCGACCTTCAGCAGCGAGGAGGAATACCGGGCCTATCTCGAAGAGATGGAATCCAAAGGGACCAGCTTCGTCATAGACAAGCAGGCCGCGCGTTACACTCTTACCATGGAGGACGACGCCAGCCCGGATAACGAGTATACGGTGATCTTCATGGTCGGCGTCAGCATCGCTTCAGGCCTGTCGGAGCAGGAGCAGACCGCCCTTGGCCAGTCCGCCTTCCCGCCGTTCCCCATCATGTCGGCCGGCACTAACTGGTTCGGCTATTTCTCCTTTGCCTACGACGGTACCGACATCAGGATCAACGGGACTACCATGACCCTGGACAGCGAAGGGATCTACCACGGATCGGTCTATCATCTGGGACAGCTGCCCGAAGCAGAGTATTCCATGTCGACGGACGCCTCCGGCTACTCGGAGACCATGCTCCCCGACGATCCCCGGCCCTATCCTCTGTACATGAGGACCACCCTGCTTTCCGTAAGCATGGTCGCCATGGACGGGACGAAGCCCTACTACATGCCTCTGATGAGCGTTCAGACCACGGTCACGAAGGTCGAGGCTGACGGCAGCGGCACGGTGAAGCTCCCCGAAAAGGTCGCCCCCTCCGTAAGCGGCCCAATGCCCTACGGAAGCATCCTCGCCGTGGAGCTCTTCATGGACGAAGCCTGCACCAAGCCTGCCGCCCTCTGGGAGGTCGATCCCTCCAATCAGTATGAGTACGACGCGTACCAGGGCCCCGGACTGTTCAGGTTCAACGTCGCGGTGACGGCCGACGGAAGCATCGTCTATTTCGACCTGAGATCCCGCAGGGCGACCGATATCAAGGCCGCTCCGCGCTTTATACTTCAGCCCCTTCCCGACCACATCAACACGGTGAAGCTCCCGGTGACCGTGAGCAGGGGCGCCTGGCCCGACGACTGGGAGGAGTCATTCTTCCCGGTATACATGGAGGCGCGCCTCGAAAGATCCGGTCAGGACAGCGGCGTCAGGATCGCTCCCGTGACCGCGGGAAAGATGATCAGGTCCGCTGAGGACATGAACACCATCCTGGAGTTCACCGCTCCCGACGGCCAGTTCTTCACCCAGTCCGGAAACGGTTATCTGCTGAGCTGGGCCTTCTACAGCGACGCGGATCATACCAAAAAGCTCACCGGTTTTCAGACGGAGCTTCCCCGGGACATGATCACCCGGTACATGGGAGTCAATGCGAGGGGCAGACTGTTCGTCTATCAGGACATCCCCCAGGCCTACGTCAGCCTGGATTTCGTCCCCCTCACCGTGGACGTCAAGCCCGAGCCTCTCACCGACGAGATCAGCTCGGACAAGCCCCTGAATCTCAGGCTCACCATAGACAAAACTTTCAATTACGATAAGACCGTCGATTCGCCCGAGCGGACCACCTGGAACGTTCCCTACCTGGCCCTCGCGGGGGTGAGGCAGATGGTCAGGTGCGAAGCATACGATGCGGACTGGGCGGCTCCCAGGGAGAACTGGTTCCCCGCGGGCAACTACGACGACGGAGGCTACACCTTCCGCGACCAGACAGGCGGATGGCAGAGCAGCCGCGGCGTCCTTCTCAGGGCCCAGGACGTGGAAGAGGAAAAATGGGTCCTGACCCCTTATCAGGACGACAAGAAGGCCGTCGACGTCGAGATACCCATCCGGGTGATCATCCCCGATGAGGTCACCGACTGCTATACCTTCAAGGAACAGGGCGGAAAAGAGGCCGCCCACGTCATGCTGTCCAGGGTCCTGCCCGACGGAACGGTCTCGGAGCTGTGGAGCGACCAGTCCCACAGCGGAGCGGACAGGGACGTGCCCGGCCAGCAGAGCTACTGCATGCTCGATACGGACCTTCTCGACGCCAATAAAGAGGGGACCATCCCCGTCGGAAGGCTCATCGAAGGAAGATACGCGGTCTCCTGGTACATGGGCAATGATTCCGCATATATCCAGGGGAACCAGGACGACAAGTGGGTCATACCCGGCGAGCCGGTTTACGTCACCGTGGACAGCGAGGGCAGGGTCAAAAACGAGGATGGGACCGACTTTGTCGCGGAATTCAGGGTGAAAGAGGACTTCCTCAGAAAGAGGGTCCATTTCACCATCGACGTTGAGACGACCCTCCCCGACCAGTATCGCTGGGGCTATCTCAATTATAATTACGATGAATTTACTCCGCGCTGGTACCGATTCTATCTGACCCCGGCGTGGAAGGACTATGCCCAGAGCTTCGCCCTCAACGGTTACAACAACAGATACGGATGCATACTGTTCAGGGTCAGCGGAAGACACAGCGGCAGGGATTACGTCGGCCAGTACCTTCCCGAAGGACGGAGCGTCATCGGTAGCAACGCCGATCACTACGACTGGGTCACCTATGTAAAGGATCTCAAGCATCTCGAACAGGCGGGATACGCCACGAAGGAGAAGCAGACCCAGGTCATGGAGGCCTACGGAAAGACTCCTACGATCCATTCCTTCTATTCGTATATCCTCGGGCCCTATAAGCAGACCTTCATGTCGGACAAGGCCCCCGGAGACGGGTTCGATATCTCCAGCGATTTCTGGTACGGTTTTGCCGACAGGGATCCGTGGAAGTATATCGAGCCGGCGGAGGCCCTGCAGGGATACCCGGTAGGCGATTATTACATCAGCTACTACAACGACTGCAGCGATTACTATCGGTACAAGTGGTCTCAGGAGCATGACGTCAAGGTCCATCTTTCCGATGACGGGAAGTTCTACCGCGTCCTCGCCGACGGCAGCCTCGACTCCGAACCCTTCGTCATCGACATCCATTATATCGACGGCGGCCAGGCGCCCGGTGAAAAGCCCGACAAGACGGTGGATAAGCTCACCGTTGACGTGAACACATATCTTCACAACGGTGTGGACGGGACCGACGCCTTCACCGACGGAGACGTCTTCAAGGCGTCTTTGGTGGAATACTGGTCCAGGGACGGCGAGTACGGCGATACCACCATCGCCGAAGGAGAGTTCAGCATCACGGAGGAGGGACTCAAAACCCTTGCTCTTGAGTCAGTCGACGGAGAGCCTCTGAAGTTCTACAAAGCCAACAATTACGAGATCTATTACCATACGGAGCATGCCGCGTCCGGCGGAGTCTCACCTGAGATGAACGGAGACTGGCTCAGCAGCAGCGCATATCTTCCCGTAGACGGGATCCAGGACGACGGCACGGTAAAGGACGGCGGCGGAAACGCCATGGTCCTGAGCAACGAATATCTGGTGTTGCCCTGGTCCGTCAACAGCCCCAAGAGCGTCTCTGCCTATGACGGAGACGACGGCGTGGTCCTCAAGCCCATCACCGGCATCGGCCAGATCCAGGACAAGTCCCACTATATGGTCGTCGTCCACAACGAGTACGATGACAAGTGGTACGCCATGGCCAACGACGAGGAGGGCGGCTGGCAGGTAGAGCTGGAGGGGATAAAGAGCGCCGAAGACCTTAAGAAGGGGTGGAAGATCTCCGAAAAGGGAGACGTGGGATCCTACGTCCTCACCGCGAACAAGACGAATCTGACCTCCGATACCACCGCCGAGCTTCAGCTGAAGACCGGCGACAAGGACGCGGACGGCAAGACCGTCAGCCTGAAGATGGGTGTGAGCAGCAATGAGCTGAAGCCCCTGTTCTCAGGCTCCGCAGGCACCGTTACCGTCAAGGAGCCCCTGGATGAGGGCGGGCTGATCTCCTGGGAGATCTGGAAGGGCAGCTACGCCAGGCTCTTCTACATGCCCGAGATGTTCGGAAAGACCGGCTTTGACACCTACAGATGGTACCGCGGCAATCAGTACGGCACCTATTACGAAAGACCTGTCAGCTACCCGTACGCCGACTTCTCCTACGGTTCTGACAACAACGCGATGATATATGAGCTCATGACCTGGGACGACAAGGGATACAACGCCCCGACGGCCCGGATGAGCGTCATGCCCAAATGGGATCTTACCGGCGGAGCCTCCGTCTTCAGGGAGGACCACGATCTGGGCTACAGGTTCCAGATGCCGGCGGCATATACCGAAGAAGGGTACCTCAGCGACCTGAAGTCCTTCCTTGCCGAGCGCAATGGGAGGGTCCCGGAGGACACTCCCCACGACGTCAGGTTCTACATCCTTTCGGACAACCAGGAGGAGGCCGTCACCGCGGAGACCAGGGATTACACCCTGGTCAAGACCTTCGGCGACTTCGTCATGACCTATTCCCGCGGCAGCGAGCCTTCAAAGGTCATGGTCCTGGTCTGGAAGAACGAGGACGGCGAGGAGTTCGTCCTGGATCCCGAGGGCCTCATCCCCACCCAGACGAGGGCAGGCTCCGGAGGCTACAGAAAGCTCTCCGCTGAGCCGAAGAGCGAGCTGAGGCCCAACAACGCCGGAAGCAGCAAGGACTTCAGGATATCCGAGACCCTTGTCGATGAAGGTGACAGGCAGATCTTCGTCACCGACTACGCCTTCAGGGAGTCGGCCCTCAACAGGTCTCAGGACAAGGAGTACCTGACTCTGACCGGAGAAGCCGGGGAGTCCGCCTGGTCCCTCGACAACGACGAGGCAGGCAGCGGCGACCGCAAATACATGCTGGTCCCCACCGAAAAGATCGCGGACCGCTACGACTGGGACGACGCGGTGAGCTACAGGCTCTCAGTCCTGAGGGACGGGAAGACCTCGTGGCTGGGCGTCGCTGAGGACGACGGAAAGCTCAGGATGGTCATCGCGGACAGCGAGGAGGACGCGGCGGTCTTTACCGTTTACTCCGACAACGTGTCCAGATACTATTCCAGCGCCTACGGCTCGGACCTCTACAGCTATTATAAGATCTCCTCCATCGAGGACATCAACGAGGGCGATGAGATCATCATCGTCAACAGGGACAGTGAGGGCGTCCCCCGCATCCTCTCGTCCGCGCTGGTGGAGAGCTACAGATGGAGCTATCCGCAGAGCACCGTATACGAGCAGCACTCGGAATACGCGGCGGTGGAGGTCCTGGACGAGTACAGCACCGTGGATTCCCGTGACGCGGTATTCCCAGAGAACGTCGTATACAAGTACCGTTTCGACACCGACGAGTATACCAAGAAGCCCTTCGCCCACTTCGAGGACGAGGATCAGACCGTGATCAGGGCTCAGGGCATCACCGCCAACGTCATCGGCAAGGCCAAGAAGGAGGATAAAAAGCAGAGAAAGTACGCGTCCGTCCAGGGCCTCGGCACCGGAGAATACATCTATGTGCGCTCCTACGAGGACATCTATTACAGGGACGGCAAGGAGGTCGTGTTCTATCCCGCGGGCAAGGCCGGAGAATTCTGGATCCGCGGCAGCAGCAACGACTACTGGGCCGCGATGGGATACTACACCAGGACCGCTCTCAATACCGCCACCGGCAGATATGTGTCTGTAGGCACAGGCTTCACCTTTGAGGGGGTCGACCAGGAGCACAGAGAGACCTTCGAGATCTACAGAAGGGCTTCCTCCGAGAGCTTCAAGGTCAGGTACAACGACGCCGACGGCAGCGTCGATCACACCGAGATCAAGCCCAAGGACGGCTTCGCCCTGACCCAGAAGACCGACGAGGAGAAGGACGGCACCGAATACGTGTTCGTCGGCTGGACCGCGGATCCTGACAAGAAGGGATATCTGTCCCTCAATGATTCCGCCAACCTGTTCGACTACGACAAGCGCAAGAAGGTGGCGTACCTCAAGAAGGACGCCCACGACAAGTTCAGCCTGCTGGGGCCCTGCGATCCCGATGATACCAACCTCATCGAGTACAGCGAGATCGAGGAGTTCGTAAAGGACGGCGTCCTCGACGTCTATCCCGTCTACGCTGTGAGAGGCTTCTCCAGGGCGGTCACCGCCAACGACGGAGACACCATGATCATCGGCATCGCCGATTTCAAGGACAGCCAGATGGGCGGCGACGGCACTCCCGGAGATACCGAAAGGTGGCTGGGGAGCATCGACATCCGCATCTTCAAGGACGGAAAGCCCTGGGTCGCCAACAGCGGGGCGGAGAAGCCCATGGGGCTCTTCGCCGTCCGCAGGGCACTGAGGGCCGGGCTCAAGGCGGCTCCCGAGGTGGATCAAGCCTCAGCCAAGCTCTACTTCGCCTATCACAACGACGATGCGGCGGACCTTAACATAAAATTCATCGAAGAAGGAGTCACCGCCGCCATGCTCGAGGAGTACATGGACAGCGACGCCTTCGACGCGAAGGAGCCCACCGAAAAGTACGTCATCGACGCGGTCTACGCCAGCCAGGGCGGCAGCGAGGACGGCCTCAAGTTCCGCTATAACTGGATGGACAAGACCGTCGGCGGCCAGCTGGACAACGTGGAGGGCGGCAGCGTGGTGGAGGTCTACGTCACCACCAAGTACCAGGTCAAGTATTACTTCGATCAAGGCGAGGGCTATGAGCAGCTGACGGGCGATCAGTGGACCGACGAGGGCTTCTATGCCACCGAGGCCACCGAAAAGGCCGTGAACAGGCTGATCGAAAGCGCCGGTTACGACATAACCCCCGAGTCCACAGGAGATCTGGCGAAGCTGATGAACAGGACCGCCGGAGACACCACGACCTTCAAGGACGAGAACATGGAGAGGGGTGGATATTCCACGTTCCTCTACAGGTTCGATACCTATCCTCACATCATCGATATCGCCGGGCTGCCCGAAGCCCCGCAGGGCAAGTTCCTCGCCGGGGATAAGTGGACGGTGAAGAAGTCCGCGGCGGACGGAGATGAGCCTTCGCCCCTTGAGCAGCTGGCAGACGTCAGCGGAGCGGACCAGGCTCCGGAGACGAAGCTCACCGTCGGAGCGGCAGGAGGAAGCGACAGCGACAACACCGTCTGGACCTTTAAGGCAAAGGGCGACGAGACCGGCACCTACCACCTCTACATCGCGGTGGAGAGCGTGACCATAACCGTTTCCAAGGTCTGGAACGACGGAGACGACGCGGATCATATAAGGCCCGAGTCGGTCGCGGCGACCCTCCTCGCGGACGGGGAGCCTGTGGATTCCGCCCAGCTTACCGAAAAGACCGGCTGGAAGGCCGAGTTCACCGGACTTGAGAAGCAGAGAGACGGAAAGGACATAGTATATACAGTAGAAGAAAAGAGCGTCCCCAAGGGCTACGAGGCTTCCGTCAGCGGCAGCGCCGAAGATGGCTTCGTCATCACCAACTCCCATGCCCCGGAACCCGAGCCTGAGCTTGAACCAGGCGAGGTCCGCATCAGGGCAAGGAAGGAGCTGGACGGTAGAGACCTCAAGGCCGGCGAGTTCACCTTCGAGATGACCGAGGTGGACAAGGACGGCAAAGCCATAGGCGATACCGTCACCGCTTCGGCAGATGCGGACGGGATCATCGATTTCGGGACCGTCAAATACGACAAGGTCTCCGACGTAGGCACCCATTACTACAGGATCTCCGAGGTCGTGCCCGAAGGGGGCATGAACAACATCACATTCGACGAGGGAAGCTGCCTGGTGGTCATCGAAGTCACCGCGGAAGGCGCGGTCACGTCGGGGGGAGCCCTGAAGATCGCACCGTCCGATCCCCGCGAAAGCACCACCGGAAGCTCCTTCAGCGTATCCACCGGCAGCGGCATCAGCGGAAGGATCATCCCCCTGCTGGTGACCAGAGATTTTGCCGACGAGGACGGAAACGAGCTTGCCCAGAGCAGGCTCGGAAAGATAGGTTCGGAGATCGTCCCCCTGTTCAGGAACCTGTACAGGGCGGTCACCGACGCGTTCATCCAGGTTAAGAAGGTCCTGAAGAAGGCCGCCGAGACCATCGCACTGAGGGCGTCGGACATCTTCAGATTCGAGATCAAGGCTGTGACCGAGGGCGCGCCCATGCCGGCGGAGACCGTCCAGGTGGTCACCGGCAGCGGCATCGCGGTCTTCGGAGGCATAAAGTTCACCCAGGACGACATCGGCAGGACCTACAGGTATCAGATAAGCGAGATCGTCCCGGACGACGCGAAGAACGGCGACGGGACAGCCTGGGCCGACGCAACGGACGCCCAGAAGGCCGCCGGAGGCTTCAGAAAGGACGACGTAATCTACAGCGCCGAGAAGATCGACGCCAGCGTGACGGTGAGCTTTGACGAGAAGACCGGAGACATAGTCGCGAAGGTCACCGGCGGCAGCGGGGACGTCCCCGAGATCACCAACAGGATTTACGAGGAGCCCGAGGAGCCGCCCGTTCCCGAGGATCCTCCCGAAGAGCCCGAAAAGCCGGAAAAGCCCGGCGAGCCCCCTGAAGAGCCCGACGAACCGGAAAAGCCCGAGAAGCCCCCCGTCCCGGACAAGCCGGAAGAGCCTGAAAAGCCTGCGCCTCCCGAAGAGCCTGAAAAGCCCGAGGAACCGCCCGCGCCGCCCGCAGTCCCGGAGGAGCCTCAGGAGCCGCCCGCGCCCCAGACCCCCAAGACCGGCGAAGGCTATGGATGGGTGCTCTGGTGTGCGCTGATGGCAGCCTCCCTGATCGGGATGGTCACTGCCGCCCGCATGAGGAAGAAACACCGTTAGACCCGGATCAGGCGATAATAATGACCGGAATATCCCGGTAAAAAATGTGAAAATAAGCAGAAAGGCCGCCCCGAAAGGCGGCTTTCCTGCTATAATGAAAAAGCCTGCGCGCCTTAGAAAATCAAGGCGCAGGCGGGGAGAGAAAATCCGTGGAAATTCTGATTGACTTGAAGAAGAATTACTGGTATACTCCCTTTGTTACGCAGTAAAAAGGACTGTGTCATTTTTTCTGCGTGCTCAAAATTTAAGAGGAAAGGAGAAGATTTAATGCCTACCATTAATCAATTGGTAAGAGAAGGCAGGACCCAGTCCGAGAAGAAGAGCAACAGCCCCGCTCTGCTCAGAGGAATGAACTCCCTCAAGAGAGTCCCCACCGACGTGAAGGCTCCCCAGAAGAGAGGCGTATGCACTTCCGTAAAGACTGTCACCCCGAAGAAGCCGAACTCCGCTCTGCGCAAGGTCGCACGTGTTCGTCTTTCCAACGGTATCGAAGTTACCGCTTACATTCCCGGGATCGGTCATAACCTTCAGGAGCACAGCGTTGTGCTGATCAGAGGCGGAAGAGTTAAGGATCTGCCCGGCGTCAGATATCACATCGTCAGAGGTACTCTGGATACCGCCGGCGTCGCCAACCGCGGCCAGGCCCGTTCCAAGTACGGTGCAAAGAGACCCAAGGCCAAGAAGGCATAGGTCTGCCAAACTAAAGAGTTATAACTGAAATATCGGGATCATGCCCATTTATATAGATTTGGGCATTGCGGCATTTGTAATAATGACGAGTACCGATGAAATTGCGCACAGGCGCAAGGAGGGAAGAAGTGCCTAGAAGAGGTAACGTACCTAAGAGAGAAGTGCTTCCCGATCCCGTGTACGGCAACGTAGTAGTCGCCAAGCTGATCAACAGCATCATGCTGGACGGCAAGAAGGGCGTAGCCCAGAAGATCGTCTACGACGCCTTCGAAGAGATCGGAAAGAAGACCGGCGAAGACCCCCTTGAGGTCTTCAACAAAGCAATGAACAACATCATGCCTCAGGTCGAAGTCAAGGCCAAGAGGATCGGCGGCGCCAACTATCAGGTCCCCATCGAGGTCAGACCCGAGAGACGCCAGACCCTGGGACTCAGATGGCTCACCACCTACACCAGGGCAAGGGGCGAGAGGACCATGTCCGCAAAACTGGCCAACGAGCTCATGGATGCAGCCAACGGACTTGGCGCTTCCGTAAAGAAGAAGGAAGACACCCACAGAATGGCAGAGGCCAACAGAGCCTTCGCCCACTACAGGTTTTAACACCTGCAGAATATCAAGGTAGAAAGGAGGAAGGATCATGCCGAGACAATTCTCTTTGGAAGACACAAGAAATATCGGTATCATGGCGCACATCGATGCCGGGAAAACTACCACCACTGAGCGCATACTCTTCTACACTGGAAAGACTCATAAGATAGGTGAGACCCACGACGGCACAGCCACGATGGACTGGATGGTGCAGGAGCAGGAAAGAGGCATCACCATTACCTCCGCTGCTACCACAGCCCAGTGGAAGGGTAAAAGGATCAACATAATCGACACCCCGGGACACGTGGACTTCACCGTAGAGGTCGAAAGATCCCTGCGCGTTCTGGACGGCGCCGTCATGGTGCTCTGCGCCAAGGGCGGAGTCGAGCCCCAGTCCGAGACGGTCTGGAGACAGGCCGAGAAATACGGTGTTCCCAGGATCATCTTCGTGAACAAGATGGACATCATCGGCGCGGATTTCTTCCGCGTGCTGGATATGGTCAAGGACAGGCTCAAGGCCAACGCGGTCCCCGTCCAGCTGCCCATCGGCGCGGAGAGCACCTTCACCGGAGTCATCGACCTTCTCCATATGAAGGAGGAGATCTATCAGGACGCTCTGGGACAGACCATCGCCGAGCAGGAAATCCCTGCCGACCTGCTGGCCCAGGCTGAGGAATACAGAGACAAGCTGGTCGAAGCGGTGGCCGAGTTCGACGAGGATCTGACCATGAAGTATCTCGAGGGTGAAGAGATCACCATCGACGAGATCAAGAGGGTCCTCAGAAAGGCTACCATCGCAGGCGAGCTCATCCCCGTGTTCTGCGGCTCCGCTTACAAGAACAAGGGCGTTCAGCTGCTGCTGGACGGCGTTGTCGATTACCTGCCTTCACCGCTGGACATCCCGTCCATCAAGGGAGTAGTTCCCAAGACGGAAAAGGAAGAAGAGCGTCACGCCGGAGACGACGAGCCCTTCTCGGCTCTCGCCTTCAAGATCGTGGCAGACCCCTACGTGGGCAAGCTGGCCTTCTTCAGAGTGTACTCCGGTACCCTGAAGAGCGGTTCCTACGCTTATAACTCCACCAAGGGCAAGAGAGAGAGGATGGGCCGCATCCTTCAGATGCACGCCAATCACAGAGAGGACATCGACGAGGTCTACTGCGGCGATATCGCTGCGGCCGTAGGTCTGAAGGAGACCACCACCGGAGACACCCTCTGCGACGAGAAGCACCCCATCATCCTCGAATCCATGGAATTCCCCGATCCCGTCATCCAGATCGCCATCGAGCCCAAGACCAAGGCCGGCCTTGAGAAGATGGGACTGGCTCTGGCAAAGCTCGCCGAGGAGGACCCCACCTTCAGGACCTACACCGATCCTGACACGGGCCAGACCATCATCGCGGGCATGGGAGAGCTCCATCTGGAGATCATCGTCGACAGACTGCTCCGTGAATTCAAGGTCGAGGCAAACGTGGGCAAGCCCCAGGTTTCCTACAAAGAGACCATCACCAAGGAAGCGATCGTCGACAACAAGTACGCCAAGCAGTCCGGCGGACACGGCCAGTACGGCCACGTCAAGATCCGTCTCTATCCGAGACAGCCGGGCGAAGGCTACGAATTCGTCAACAAGATCGTGGGCGGCGCGATCCCCAAGGAATTTATCCCGAAGATCGACGAAGGCATCCGCGAAGCCATGGAGACCGGTCCGCTGGCCGGCTACCAGGTCGTGGACGTCGGCTGCGAACTGTTCGACGGTTCTTACCACGAAGTGGACTCCTCGGAAATGGCGTTCAAGATCGCCGCTTCCATGGCGTTCAGGGAAGCTGCCGCAAAGGCTGCCCCGATCCTGCTGGAGCCTATCTTCAAGGTAGAAGTTACGGCGCCCGAGGAATACATGGGCGACGTGATCGGAGACATCTCTTCCCGCAGAGGAAGGATCGAAGGAACCGACATCAGAAACGGTGCTGCTACCGTGGACGGCATGGTTCCCCTCTCCGAAATGTTCGGCTATGCCACGGACCTGCGGTCCAAGACCCAGGGCAGAGGTACGTACGTCATGCAGATGGACCACTTCGAGAAGCTGCCTGACAACCTGCTGGACAAGATCAACAAATAGACCAAAATTGCAATTTTATAAACCAAATCACGTGAAAAGGAGAAAGTAAAATGGCAAAAGAGAAATTCGTAAGAAACAAACCGCATGTTAAC
>JAFRQL010000140.1 GCA_017428655.1 Bacillota bacterium
GGCTGAACGACGTGGAACTGATCATGCAGGGCGCCCAAAACGTCTTCATGGAAGGCGCGGACAAGGACAGTGCGGAAGAGGTCGAAGAGCTGACTCTTGCCGCCGCCGAGGAATATTCCTATTATCATCAGAGCAAGCCGTATGTGAAGATCGAGGCCAAAGGTACCCTCTACCCCCTGTGGGTGGCGAACACGCAGGTCTCCAGCCTCAACGCGGAAGACCTTACCGTCATCGACGGGGTCGAGGGCGAGGCTTCATACGATCCCGAGACCAATACTCTCTATCTTGAGGACGCTTCGATAAAAACGACTTCCCGCGAGAACTATGACACCACAGGCGTCAGGTATATGGGAAGCGAAGACTTCACCATCTCCGTCAGCGGCGATTGCTCGATAACGGAAGAGCATGAAGACGACATAAGATCGACCGGTATCGTCCTCGGCAATAGAGTCGGATTGGTCATCATAGGCGAAGAAGTGCCCGATCCCGATGATTTCGACGTGACCATAGAGCTTGCCGAAGGAGCGGTCCTGACGGTAACGGGAGGCGAAGTCGGCAACTTTAACAGTGGCGCTCGCGGTATGGATACCGGCGGGATCCGCAATAACAGCGCAGGCACCATGACCATAAGCGGCGCGGGCACCCTCAATGCCTGCGGCGGCGGAAACGGGGATGCGAGCTTTGGACTCTACACCGAAGGCGATCTGATCCTGGGAGAAGGCGCCACAATCAATTTCAGCGCCGAAGACTCTGCTACAGGCAACGATGGATATCCCACCGGCAGCTCTTACGGATTGGGCGTTATGGGGGATATCACCATCGACGGCGCGGTCGTAACGGCTGAGGCAGGCGAAGGCCAATACAGTGTGGGCGTGCAGACGATGAAAAACATCGACCTTGAAGACGGAGAGCTCACCTCCATAGCAGCGGACGCCGTGTTCATCTCCAACGGCATCAACTTAGGCGGTACTCTTACCGTGAACGGCGGTAGGCTCATCGCCGAGGCCGGAGAGCTGACCGCCGAGGGCGATATTGCGGGCCACGGCAACAGCCGCGGCGTTGGCTTCATGAAGTATCAACTCGGCCAGGACGATGAGGACTATACGGATATAGAACCGGGCATAGTCATCAATGGCGGCTACGTCGAGGCCAGGACCAAGGCCGACTTCGATGGCGGCGACGTGATGGCTCTTGAGCTCGTTCCCACTCTCGGCGAAGGCGTCGACGCCGCTGCCAGCGAGGATCCCGAGGGAGAAGAGTTCGAAGAGTACAATCCCCAAAATAACAACGATTACAGATGGTTCCGCGTTCCCTTCGACGCGGTCTTCACCGTGACCTTCGAGGACGAGGACGGAACGGTGCTCAAGACCGTCGAGGTCCCCTACGGCGAGATGCCCGAGTTCGGCGAGGATGACCCCGTCAAGGAAGAGGACGACGAGTACACCTATACCTTCAGCGGCTGGGATCCCGAGCTCGCCGAGGCGTTCGAAGACGCGACCTATACCGCCGTCTTCGAAAAAACGGCCAAGGAGATCGAGCAGCCTGAAGAGCCCGCGGCCCTTTACACCATAACCGTCATAGGCGGCAAGGCCGACAAGGACGAGGCCGCGGAAGGCGATACCGTGACTATCACGGCGGATAAGGCGGAAAAAGGAATGGTCTTCGACAAGTGGACCGTAGTGACCGGCTCCGCGGTGCTCAAGAACGAGAGCAAGTCCGAGACGAGCTTCACCATGCCCGCCGAAGACGTCGGCATAGAGGCCGGATTCAAGGAAAAGAAGACGACGGGAGGCGGCGGGAGCTCCGAGCCCACTTACCCGGTAGAAGATAAGGCCGGAAAGAACGGTTCCGTCGAGGTCAAGCCCGGCAGGGCTGCCGAAGGCGCAAAAGTGACAATCGTTCCGAAGCCCGATGAAGGCTATCAGGTCGACAAGGTCACCGTCAGGGACAAAGACGGGAACGACATCAAGGTCACGGACAACGGCGACGGCACCTACAGCTTCGTGATGCCGGCGGGCAGCGTGAGCGTCTCCGTCAGCTTCACCGAGAAGCAGCACGAATGCCCGGCTTCGAAGTTCGGCGACGTCGACCTCGACGCCTGGTACCACCAGTACCTCGATTACGTCCTGGATAAGGGCATCATGGAGGGCGTCGGAGGCGGCAGGTTCGCCCCGCAGGCCGCGACGACCAGAGCCATGATAGTGACCATGCTGCACAGGCTCGAGGGCACTCCCGAGAGCGGGATCGAGATGCCCTTCGACGACGTGGAAGAGGGCCTCTGGTACAGCGAGGCTGTCAAGTGGGCCGCTGAGAACGGTATCGTCGAAGGCTACGGCGACGGCAGATTCAGACCCACCGACCAGATCACCCGCGAGCAGTTCGTGACCATCATGCACCGCTACGCGCAGTTCAAGGGCATAGACGTCTCGATCGGCGAGGACACCAATATCCTCAGCTACGACGACGCTCTCGATATCAGCGACTGGGCTGTGAGCGCCATGCAGTGGGGCGTAGGCAGCGGACTCATCGAGGGCCGCAGCTACAGCCTGCTGGTGCCTCAGGGCAGCGCCACCAGGGCGGAAGCCGCGACCATCTTCGAGAGATTCATCGAAGAGATCGAGAAATAAGCTCTTAAGTAAAAACAGGGACCCCGGTCTGAAAAGGCCGGGGATCTTTTTTGCAGATCAAAACCTCCGGTACAACTAGTGGTTATGCTTTTGCAGGCCCTTTTATCATTTGACCGGGCAGGCGCCGAATATTATAATCTAAAAGGGAGGGATCGCAGTGTATCTGATAATATGCCTTGATGAAAAGGGCGGCATGGCCTTCAATAACAGGAGACAGACCCGGGACAAGGTCCAGCGGGCACATCTGCTCAAGGTCACCGGGGACCGTCCCATATGGGTGAGCCCCTATACCGCAAAGCTGCTGCTTCCCGAGGCGGAGGAGGTCTGTCCCGGCCGCTGCATGGTCAGCGAGGATCCTCTCGCCGATGCGGGCTCCGGGGAATACGCCTGGGTCGAGACCGAAGACGTTTCGCCGTATATCGAGAAGGCTGAGGGCATACTGATCTACCGCTGGAACAGGCTGTATCTCGCGGATCTTTCCTTTGACGAGTCCGCCCTTGAGGGGTTTTCATTCGTCTGCAGCGGGGAGTTCTCCGGAAGCTCCCATGACCGCATATCCTTTGAGGTATACGAGCGGTGAAAAGGAAGGTCCTTGCGGCGGTCATCATACTGGCCATCGGTGCCGCCTGCTTTTTCGGATACAGGTACATAGCAGAGGAGAAGAAGGCCAAGGAAGGCACTGAGACCGCGGTTTCTCAGGTCCAGGAGGTAAAGGATCCTTCCGGCATGCCTCCTCAGACCGGCCAGACTCCAGCAGCTTCGGACCAGCCGCAGCAGCCATCCCCGCAGGATACATCAAAAGAGCCTTCAGCGGAGCCAGAAAAAACGAGCCTTGGATGGCAACCTCCCGAAGATCCGTATCTCGGAAACGATCCCGCTCTTCAGGAGCATCCCAAGGCACCGGAGCTCACCTGGATCAGGGATCTTGAGGTCCCTGAATACTCCGGGAAGGCCTACGTCCCGGTCAACGGCAACCTGCCGTTCTTCGATACCGAAGGCCTCGTCCCAAAGGCCTGGGAGGTCTATTACGATCTGGACGAACTGGGACGCTGTACCCTTGCCGACGCGGTGGCGGGTCCCGAGACCATGCCCACGGAAAAGCGGGGAAGCATAAGCTCGGTGAAGCCCACCGGCTGGCACAGCGACCGCTACTCCGCCGAGCTGGTCAACGGAGGTGCCTTGTACAACCGCTGCCATCTGATAGCCTTCGGCATCTGCGGCGAGACGGCCAACAAGTACAATCTGGTCACCGGCACCAGGTATTTCAACACCGACGGGATCAATTCCTTCGAGAATATGATCATCGACTACATCCGTGAGACCGGAAACCACGTGCGCATCAGGGTCACGCCGGTCTTTAAGGACGACGAACTGATCTGCAGGGGACAGGTGGCCGAGGCCTGGTCCATCGAGGACGACGGCGACGGCATAGCCTTCTGCATCTATTCGTATAACGTGCAGCCGGGGATCGTCATCGATTATGCCACGGGGGACAACCGCTTGGCTGATGAAGACGCCTCTGAAGCGAAGGTCCAGGAGCCTGCGCCCGATGCTCCCGAAAAGAGCGCCGGGCAAAAGGAGCCACAGGAGCCTTCAGTTGAATTTCCCGAAGGCACATACATCCTCAATATAAGATCTAAGAAGATACACATGCCCGACTGCCCCGGGGCCGTGTCCATCAGCGATAAGAACAAGAGGATCCACACCGGAAGCCTCGACGGCCTCCTCGAAGAGGGCTATACCGCGGATCCGTTCTGCATGGGGACGAACTGAGGCAGAACAGATAGATTATTGTTTACCGTATCATATTATCGTAAAGGAGATTGCAAATGAAGGATCTCAGAGACTTCCCAAAGGTGTCCCTTGGCATCTTCCCGACGCCGATCCAAAGGCTGGACAATATCAGCCGCATCCTGGGCACCAACGTCTGGGTCAAAAGAGACGACATGACCGGCATCGGTCTCGGAGGAAACAAGATCAGAAAGCTGGAGTTCCTGCTGGCCGACGCCATAGGCCAGGGGGCAGAGCTTGTCTTCACCACCGGCGGAGCCCAGTCCAACCACGCCATGCTCACCGCAGCGTCAGCTGCGAAGCTGGGCCTTAAGGCGATACTTATCCTCAAGAAAAGGGGAGTCACCGACGTGGCGGGGAACATCTTCCTGGAAAAGCTCATGGGCACCGACGTGCGCTTCATGGATACCGACGATTACGCCGATATATACGCCGAGATGGACCGGATCGCGGAAGAGACCGGTCTTAAGGCCTACAAGATCCCCATGGGTGGCTCCAACGCCCTGGGCACTCTGGGCTACGTCTCCTGCGCCGAGGAGATCTCAAAGCAGGGGATCCGCTTCGATCACATAGTCTGCGCGGAGGGCAGCGGCGGCACCATGGCGGGCATGGCCCTTGGCGCCAAACTGTTCATGCCGGAAGCAAAAGTCCACGGGATGATGGTCGACGCCACCGACTTCGTTCCTGTCACTTTGTCCCTGATGAGGGAGGCCGCGGCTCTTCTTGAGGCCGGGGTCGACATCACCGAGAAGGACTTCGATCTTCGCCCCGTATGGGGAGAGGGCTACGCCATCCCGTCCCCGGAGGGGAATGCCGCGGTATCGCTTATGGCTTCAAAGGAAGGCCTTTTCCTCGATCCGGTCTACACGGGCAAGGCCTTCGGAGGTCTGATCGCCATGGCCAAGGAGGGCGCCTTCAGGCCAGAGGACAACGTGCTGTTCCTTCATTCCGGAGGCGCGGGAGGCCTCTTCGCGGTACACTAGCTGCAACGGCCCCGGCTCACTGCCGTCGGGCCTTTGGATAATTCTTTAATTTGTGATCCATTGAAAGAGAAAGGATAACGACATGTTCAGAGAGATCGTAAGATTCAAGCAGGCTATGACTAAGGAAGAGTGCATAGAACTCCTTAAGGATCAGACAAGAGGAGTCCTGTCCGTCCTGGGGGATGACGATTATCCCTACGGCATGCCCATGAATCACTTCTATAACGAAGAGGACGGAAAGATCTATTTTCACAGCGGCAATGCAGGCTACAAGGTCGACGCCATCAAAAAGCACGACAAGGTCTCATTCTGCGTCTTCGACAAGGGCGTCATGAACGAGGGCGAGTGGTTCTACCGCGTCAACAGCGTCATAGTCTTCGGCCGCGTCGAGATCATCGAGGACAGGGAAAAGATGTACGACATAGCGAGGAAACTGAGCTACAAGTTCACCAAAGACGACGCGTATATCGACTACGAGCTGGAGCATTCCGGTCCCAGGACCCTGATGTTTGCCATAGTTCCCGAGCACATCACCGGAAAGCGCGTGACCGAAAAGTAGGAACGATGCATTACGTCATAGGGGATATACACGGGGAATACGACCAGCTGAAGACCCTGATGGAGATGATCGCCCCGAAGGATGGGGACGTGATCTACGCTCTGGGGGACGTCATCGACAGGGGACCGGAGCCGGTAAAGGTCGTCCGGTATCTGATGGAGCATCCGAATTTCAGGCTCATAGCGGGCAATCACGAGCTGATGGCCCTGGAGTGCCTGCGCTTTCTCATGCAGGATATCACCGAGGACTCCATCGCGGGCATCAACGAGACCGATCTGGCTCTTCTCGCGGACTGGCAGATCAACGGCTGCGCGCCTACTCTAAAGGGGCTCAGGGCCCTTACGACGGAGGATCGCAGCGACGTCATCGAGTATCTTTCCGACGCTCTCGCCTACGAGGATATCGAGGTCGAAGGAGTCAGGTATATACTGGTCCACGGAGGGTTGGGAAACTACCGGCCTGACCGTCCGCTCTGGGATTATTCCATCGACGAGCTGGTATGGGAGCAGACCGATTTCGACAGGGTCTATCTGGACGGGGCGGTCCTGGTGACCGGCCACACGCCGACCCAGCTAATAGAAGGCTGTCCCGCTCCGGGCTACGTCTATAAAACTGAGGGCCACATCGGCCTTGACTGCGGAGCCTGCTTCGAAGGGGGAAGGCTGGCCGCGGTGTGCCTTGAGACCGGCCAGGTATTCTACTCCCGCTGAGACCAAATTAAGAATTCTACACAAATTCGACACATAACGCTCCCGCCGTCTTCACAGCAGGAGCGTTATTATATTATGCCCGTGAGGAAGGCCGGGGGCTGCCTCAGTCTAAACGATTTGACAAAATCGGCTCATGGTGTAAAATACACTATACGATTTTTACTGGAAACGGTTCATATATGCTCAGATCTATACAAAGAAACAGAATATTTATAATCATCGCGCTCCTTGCCGTCGTGGTAGTGCTGGCCGCCGCCTGCGGAAGCTCCAAGGGTACTTCCGACTCACAGGAGGCACAGGCCGAGGCTCCCGCCGTCGTCAAGAGCGAGGGAGTCATGACCTACAAGCAGTACATGGAGGCGGAGATAGGGACCGAGGTGGTCGTCGAGACCTACGTCCAGGCGGTCCAGGACTGGTGGAGCGAGAACGACAGCATCGTCGTGTACAGCCAGGACGAAGAGGGTGCATATTTTATTTATAATCTGCATTGCACTGAGGCTGAGGCCGCCAAGCTCACCAAGGGCACCAAGATCAAGGTCAAGGGAACAAAGTCCGAATGGTTCGGCGAGGTGGAGATCTCCGATGCGGTCTTTGAGATCGAAGAGGGTTCGTATATAGCGGAACCTCTGGATGCCACCGATCTGTTCAACACCGCGTATCTCGAGTCCCATAAGAACCAGCTGGTGTCCCTCAGGGGGATGACCGTTGAGCCCATGGACGACAGCGGGGCTGCCTTCTATTACAGCTGGGACAATTCCGGAAAAGAAGGTTCCGACTGCGACCTTTACTTCAAGCTCTCAAGGGACGGAAGGGAGGTCGTGTTCGTGGTCGAATACTACCTCTGCGGAGAGGATTCCGACGTTTACAGGGCGGTCAAAAGCCTCAAGGTCGGACAGAAGATCGACTTGGAATGCTTCCTCTACTGGTACAACGGGGTCCAGCCCCATGTGACTTCCATAGTCCTTTCCAAGTAACGATGATACTGTTCAACATCAGAGCGCTCCGGCGCTCTTTTTTATTCCTGTCATTTTTGGGCATATTATGGTATAAATTATATGTTGCAAAAGAAAGGTCTTTCTATGAACGATATATTAAAAAGCAAAGCGTATCTTTACATGACCGAGTTCTTCTCGGGGATGTCGGTCATGGCGGTGGAGCTTGCCGCGTCCAGGCTCATGGCTCCGTATTTCAGCAGCTCTCAGATCGTCTATACCATAATCATCGGCACGGTCATGATCGCCATGGCCCTGGGCAACGTATACGGCGGCCGCACCGCGGACAAAAACCCGGATCCCGCGGTCCTCTACAGAAGGATGCTCATCGCCGGCGCCTGGATCGCAGCCATCCCTCTGGTCGGAAGATATCTTATACTTGGCATCTCGGCCCTGCTGATCTTCACCGTGGACCAGAATTTCCTCATAATCGCGGCCTTCGTCTCGTGCATGCTTATCTTCGTGTTCCCGCTGTTCCTGCTGGGCACGGTGACCCCGTCCCTGGTCCGCTACATCATGGAGAACGCCGACCACAGCGGCGAGATAGTGGGGCGCCTGGGGGCCTACAACACCATCGGCAGCATCATCGGGACCTTCCTTCCCACCTTCGTGACCATCCCGGCCGTGGGCACCGCCGCGACCTTCGTCATATTCTCGGGGATCCTCATCCTCATCGCCGCGGCCTACTTTTTCAGCGCCAAGAAGATCTCAAGGACGCTGATCGTCAGTGTCATAGTCTTTCTGCTCTGTGCGGTCCTTGGGACCGGCGCGTCCTTCGCCTTCTGGGAGGACGATCTTGCCTACGAGGGGGAGTCGGTCTACAACTACCTTCAGGTCAGCGAGACCGGCGACAGGGTGATCCTTTCCACCAACGTTCTCTTCGGGGTCCAGTCGGTGAAGATGAAGACCGACGATCTCACCGGGATGTACTACGACTACGCCCTGGCGGCTCCTGCCATGGCCCAGGCCGCCAGGCATGAGACAGAAAAGGACGAGCCTCTCAAGATCCTGATCCTGGGCAACGGGACCGGGACCTTCGCCACCCAGTGCGCCAAGTATTATCCCGGCTGTGTCATCGACGGGGTCGAGATCGACGGGAAGATCTCGTCCCTGGCATATGAATGGTTCGACATGTCCGAGGACGTCAGGCTCTGGGAGTACGACGGAAGGGCCTTTCTTGAGGCCGACGAAGGTCTTTACGACGTCATAATGGTCGACGCCTATCAGGACATAACCATACCGTTCCAGATGAGCAGCTTCGAGTTCTTTACCCTGGTAAAGGATCATCTGACGGACAGCGGGATCATGGTGGTCAATATGAACATGTATTCCGACGGAGAGGGCTCCATCAACCAGTGCCTCACCGACACCATCCTTGAGTGCTTCGAGTACGCCTCATCCGTCGACGTTCCCAGAAATTCCAACAGGGAGCTCTTCGCCTCCATGACAGCGGATCCCGGAGAGCTTCTGGCAGGCTTTTCCGCGGGCTCCGAAGGGGGCCTGGCGGACCAGCTTACCGCCGTTGGGAGCGGTCTCAAGCCCTGCGCGCAGGGGAACGCCATGATACTCACCGACGACCGGGCTCCGGTGGAGGTGCTGGGCATGTCCATGATCGACCGTCTCATCACCGATGAGATCAGATATTACAGGGATATATACGAAAGGGACGGTCTTCGCGCCGTCATCGAAATGATGCTTTAGGGCAGGGAGGGATATATGCTCAGGATGACTTTTGAACTGGTTACCCGCGAGGGCTCAAGGCCCGTTGAGATCGAGTACGACAGGCTCATCGCCATCGGGTACGCCGGCCGCAATACCGAAAAGACCATGGAGCACATCAGAGAGCTGGAAAGGGATCTGGGAGTCCCGGCGCCCAAGAGGATCCCGACCATATTCAACATGGCGCCCCAGCTCCTGACTCAGGACAACGGGCTGCTCTTCGCGGGAGACAAGACCAGCGGAGAGGCTGAGTACGTGATGATCATGCAGGGCGGAAGGCTCTACATCGGCCTCGGCAGCGATCATACGGACAGAAAGCTGGAAAGCTCCGACGTGCTCAAGGCCAAGCAGGTCTGCTTAAAGCCTGTGGCGGGGATCCTCTGGGACTACGAGGAGCTCAAAGATCACTGGGACAGCATCGCCCTCGGGTCCGACCAGGTCATATCGGGAGAGGTCAGGGCATATCAGAACGGGAGCCTTGCCGACATCATGACACCGGAGCTCCTTCTGGATGAGCTTAAGGAGAGGACAGGGGACATCTCTCACGCGGTGATCTTCTCCGGCACGGTCCCGCTCCTTTCCGGCTTTGCCTACGGAGATCATTTCTCAGGCTTCATGAGGGACGGCGCGCTGGGCAGGGAGATCCGCCTGGAATACGACGTCAACAGGGCGGCGGAAGATGAGTAAGTCCTCGGTAGTCACGGTAGGGAGCAGGGAGTGCTCGGTATGCCCCGGCAGTGGTCCCGTCATGCTGGTGGGCGATTCCCATGAAAGGCCAGGCTACTGCGAGGCCATCGCTTCGGAATGCGAGGCTTTGGGCCGCCTGGACATGACGGTGATGGTCTTTGAGACCGAAGACTGGGACAGGGACTTTTCACCCTGGAACGCCCGGGGGATGGATGACGAACATCCGCTGGGGGACGGCGGTCCCGATACCCTGAACTGGATAAAAGAGCACGGGCTCCCTTATATAAACGAGCGGTTCCCGGGGCAGCCGGTGATCATCTGCGGATATTCGCTGGCAGGGCTCTTCGCCCTCTGGGGCTTTCTTTCCTCGGACCTTTTCGAGGGAGCAGTCTGCTGCTCCGGGTCTCTCTGGATGGACGGCTGGATCCCCTTCATGGAGGAGCATCCCGCGGCAAGAGAGGGCGCTGTCTATCTGTCCCTGGGCGGAAAGGAAGAGAAGACTCCCCATCCTCTGGTCAGCAGGATCGGGGACTGCACAAGAAGGGCCGACGTCCTTCTTGAAAAGGATCCGTCGGTATATTCCCACAAGCTGGAGATGAACAAGGGCGGTCATTTCGCCGATTCGGCCAAGAGGCTCGCGAAGGGCATGGTCTGGGCGGACGCCGCGGTAAATAAACATTGCGATGGCACAAGGAGGTCAGAATGAATAGAGTAGAGATCATTTCGGGTGAGTACAGATTCGTAGCGAGGCTCCTTACGGAACAGGCTCCGAAGACCTGCGAGGTCTTCGAGAAGATGCTTCCCCTGAAGAGCAAGTTCATCCACGTCCGCTGGAGCGGAGAGGGCGTCTGGATCCCCTACGGCGACGAGAGGACCGGCCTGGACTACGAGAACCACACCTCTCACCCCGCGGCGGGCGAGATGCTCCTTTATCCCGGCGGCATCAGCGAGATGGAGATCATCCTCTCCTACGGCCGCTGCCTCTTCGGCTGCCAGTACGGCCAGCTGGCCGGGAACCACTTCCTGACCATAGAAGAGGGCCTGGACAGGCTCTATGAATACGGACGCAAGGTCCTTTATGACGGCGCCCAGGACATCGAGATAAGGATGCTGGAGGAATGACCATGAGCCAGCTTGAGGATATCAGAAGATACGTGGGATCGGTCAGAGAAGAGACCGAGGACATAGCCCGCAGGGTCTGGGATTACGCGGAGCTTCCCTTTGAGGAATACAAGTCTGCCGACCTGTTCAAAAAGGCTCTGGCGGAAAAGGGCTTTGAGATCGAGGACGGCCTTGCCGGGATACCCACTGCATTTCTCGCAAAATGCAGCGTTGGCACCGGAAAGCCGGTGTTCGGACTGCTTGCCGAATACGACGCTCTTGACACCCTGAGCCAGGAGGCTGGACTCACCGTCAGAAAGCCCGTAAAGGAGGGCGCTCCCGGCCACGGCTGCGGCCACAACCTTCTGGGCGCGGCATGCTACGGCACCGCTGTGGCCGTAAGGGACTACATGAAAGACAACGGTATCGACGGGACCGTGATCTTCTTCGGCTGCCCCGCTGAAGAGGGAGCGGGCTCCAAGCAGTTCATCGCAAGAGCCGGCTATTTTGACGACGTGGATTTCTGCTACACCTGGCATCCCTCCAACTACAACGAGGTGGGCAATACCGGAAGCGTCGCCATCATGGGCGCCAACTTCACCTTCGAGGGCATCGCGTCCCACGCCGGAGGTTCGCCCCATCTGGGCCGCTCAGCTCTGGACGCGGCGGAGCTGATGAACATCGGAGTCCAGTTCCTTAGAGAACACATGATCGACCAGGCCAGGGTCCACTACGCCTTCACCAACGCCGGAGGCACGGCGCCCAACGTGGTCCAGGATCACGCCGCCCTGAAGTATGAGGTGAGGGCACCCAAGGTCTCACAGATGAAGGAGCTCTTCGACCGGGTCGTCCACATCGCCAGAGGCGCCGCCGAGATGACCGAGACCAAAATGGACTACGAGATCACCATGGCCTTCTCCGACTACATCGGAAGCCCGGCCCTTTCGGAGATGATGTCCGCCTGCATGGAGGAGTGCGGAGCTCCCGTCTGGGACGATGCCGACTACGAGATGGCGCGCAATATGCTCAAGAGCTACAACGAAGCCACGATCTCCAACATCAGGGAGACCCTGGCCGAGAGGTTCGGCGCGGACAAGGTGGACGAGCTGATGGAGAAGCCTCTCCACGGGGGAGTGATCCCCTACGAGAGGGTGAAGAACCCGGTATACAAGTCCGGCTCCACGGACGTAGGCGACGTGGCCTACGCGTCCCCGACGGTGATGCTCAACACTGCGACCAGCTGCCTGGGCAACGTTGGGCACACCTGGCAGAATACCAGCTTTTGCGGATCCCGGATCGGCATGAAGGGCATGATGAAGGCCTGTGAGATCATGACCCTCGCCTGCATCAGGACCGCCCAGGATCCCGCCCTCATCGCGAAGGCCAGAGCGGAGCTTTTGGCGAAGAACGGCGGGCATTACACCTGCCCGCTGCCCGACGACGTGCTCCCGCCGGTAGGTAAATATTGATACTTTACATAATCTTTATTATGTTATTAACGTTCATGATCACATGAACAAGATCCAAGGAGGCATGCAAATGTCATATTCACTTCCCTTAAGCTGCGGCTATACCGGCGCGAAGAACCGCAGTCAGTTCATCACTCCACAGTCCGGGATGTGCTCCTTCTGCACCGAGGAATGCGCGGGCACCTGCGAGATCGCCATGGCCGCGGTCCTGGGCATGCAGACCGTGTATCCCACCACCACAGGAAACAACCAGATCGCCGGTGAGAAGGACTATCCTCTCGACTGGTCCTGCTTCAACATCAACGGCAGGGTCTTCGGAGCGGAAGGGACCTCGGCCGACTACGACCACGCCGAGATCTTCAACGTCGGACTTGAGACCTGCTACGGCAGAAAGAACAAAGTTAAGATGGCTCTTCCCATCGTTCTTCCCGCGCTGATCAAGCTCAACTGGAAGGACTACTTCGGCGGAGCCGCCATGGCGGGAGTCTCCTGCATGGTGGGCGAGGACGCCAAGAGCAAAGATCCCAATCTGGTAAGGGAGAACGGAAAGATCACCGAGTTCCCCTTCCTGGGAGAGATCATCGAGAGCTTCAACAAGTATTACAGAGGCTACGGCCAGATCTTCGTCCAGTCCAACGTAGAGGACGACATGCAGGGCGTCCCCGAGATGACCCTCAAATACGGCGGCAAGGCCATCGAATTCAAGTTCGGCCAGTCCGCCAAGGGCACCCAGCCCGTCAACAGGCTCAAGGACATCGAACAGGCCAGAGCCCGCAAGGCCGCCGGGAACCTGGTAAAGCCCGACCCCGACGATCCTGCCGTCATCAAGGCATGGGAAGAGGGCGTCTGTCCCAATTTCTATCAGTACGGAAGGCTCCCCCACTGGACCACCGAGTACCTTTCCAAGAGGATCGAAGGTCTCAGGCAGATGGGCGCGGAGAACTTCTCCTTCAAGATGACCGGCTTCGACGCCGAGGACATCGAGAAGGTGCTGAGGATGGCCTCCGAGTGCGGAGTCGATCTGATCACCTTCGACGGCGCCGGCGGCGGCTCAGGCTACAGCCCCTGCCACATGATGAACGAGTGGGGACTTCCCGCTGTCATGCTGGAGGAAAAGGTCGTCCGCATTGCAGAAAAGCTCAAGGCTGAAGGGCTCGAGCTCCCCGCCATCGTCATGACCGGCGGATTCGCCACCGAGGACCAGGTCTTCAAGTCCCTGGCCATGGGCAGCGGCGATATCGCGGCTGTAGGTCTCTGCAGAGCGGCAATGGCCGCGGCAATGACCGGAAAGTCAGTTGGAGACGCTGTCAAGGCCGGCAAGACTCCCGCTCTCTTTGCCAAGTACGGTGATACCGTGGAAGATGTCTTTGCGGACCTGGCAGACCTTCGCGCCATCTACGGCAAGGAAGCCAATGATTTCTCTACCGGAGCCATCGGCGTCTTCTCTTACCTGAGAAAGATAGGCTTCGGCCTGCAGCATTTCGCGGCCCTCAACCGCAAGTTCGACATCGGTCTTCTGAATACCAGAGACCTGATCCCCCTGACCAAGGAGGCCGCAGAGGCGGTAAACGCCTGCAAATAGACCATGGACAATATACGCATTGCGCCGGCAGGGGAC
>JAFRQL010000141.1 GCA_017428655.1 Bacillota bacterium
GTACCTTCGTCGGCAAGGAGACAGACGGGCTGATCATCTGGAAGGGCATTCCCTACGCTACGCAGCCGGTAGGGAAGCTTCGTTGGCAGAAGGCACTCCCTGCCGCGGACGATGACGGCGTGTACGAAGCGATAAAGCCCGGCCGCATTCCCGTCGGGCCCGCGAACGACTCGCAGGGAACGGCAGAGTTTGGCGAGGACTGTCTCGTGCTGAACATTTATTGCAATACCGCCTGCACTGACAGCAGGAAGCCGGTCATGGTATGGATTCACGGCGGCGGATTCTGCGCTGAATCCCAGGCATCGCCTCTCTACGACCTTACCAATATCTCCAAACAGACCCCTGACATCGTGTTCGTGTCCATCGACTACAGGCTCGGTTTTTTAGGATTCATGAACTTCGAGCGTGTTCCGGGCGGAGAGAACTTCAAGGAGGCAGGCAACCTCGGCCTGCTCGACCAGCTCGAGGCCTTACGGTGGGTACAGAAAAACATCGCAGGATTTGGCGGCGATCCGGACAATGTGACGATCTTCGGTGAGTCGGCAGGCTCGGCAAGTGTCACGTTCCTCCCGCTCATAGACGGAAGTGAGGGGCTCTTCAAGAGGATCATCGCACAGAGTGCCAACATCGCATACACCGACACGATGGAGCACGGTATCCACGTCACGCAGAACTTCCTGACCGCAACGGGCTGCCAGACCATGGACGAGCTGATGGAGCTCACGACCGGGCAGCTCGCAGATGCCTATCTGAAAGCAGCTATCATTGACAAGAACTGCCTTCTCGGAACTGCCAACTTCCCACTCCTCGACGGTGTCACGCTGCCTGAGGACAGAGCGGATCTGTACGGGATGTGGGGAGATGAGAAGAGGTCTAAGATAGATATGATGATCGGATCTAATCTTGATGAGATCAGGTACTTCGTTCCGAGCGAGGGCGGCGAAGAAGGCTTCCTCGATACGCTGAGGTGGATCGCAAAGAGAGATCGCGCGCTGCTTAACGACCAGGAGAAGACCATGTATGACGAGTTCATGGACACGCTCGCAAGCGAAAGCGAGGGGAGCAGGCTGGAGCAATACTGCAACGACTTAAACTTCCGCGCAGGCAACACCGACATGGCCATCAGGCACTCTGCCGCCGGCGGCAATACCTATATGTACTTCGTCAGGAAGCCTGTGATAACCCCCTATCTTGGCGCGATACACGCAGCCGAAATAACGTATCTGTTCGATACTTGCCTGGAGGATCCGATGGGGAGCGGAGAGAACGTTGGGACCGACGAGTGCGAGTTCCGCCATGTCGCTAAGGAGATGTGGACTAACTTCGCCAGGACGGGCAACCCCTCTACCGACAAATATCAGTGGAAGAAGTTCTCCGGTGACGACCGTCAGACGATGGTCTTTGACGATGCCATAGGCATGCAGAAGGATCTTTTCGGAAGGCGTGAGGATCTGATGATGTCCTGGGCCAGGCGCCTTGGGAACGGGTCATCAAAGAGGGTCTGCTGACCGGATTCGAGTATGCGGATAGGGGGTTACGTATCGAGGGCGGCGGCAAGCAGAAAGCATGGAGGGCATATATTTGACATTCTGGAAACCCCTCTTGAAGGCAGCAGAAAAAGCAGCTATTATATTATTATTACATTTTGTTCAGTGCATGAGAAACTAAAGGAGAAACAATGAAAGCAGACAAGATCATCAAAAATGCGAAAATCTTCACCTCGGACAAGGAGCACCCGATGGCGACCGCCCTTGTGGTGAAGGACGGCAAATTCGTCTATGTGGGCGACGA
>JAFRQL010000142.1 GCA_017428655.1 Bacillota bacterium
AAACGAGATATCTATGAATACGTGTGGCACTTCTATCCTAGAGAAAGGCCGCACGCAACTAACGGCTATCTGACCCCGCTCGAATATTACGGGCATGGATAGATTACATATTTTCGACTCTACTTTTCGGGGGACACCTCATTTTGGGAAAGCAAAAAGGACAAAATGGGTATAGAAAGCAGTTTTGTTTTATTATGTCCCCACTCTGGAAGTTAATTATTCTAAATCTCTTGAGCATTCCGAAAGAGAATGGGGATAAAACATGCTTGGAATAGTTTTTGTCCCCATTAAAACATGGCCTAGCTCGATGCTAACTTAGTTGATCAGCTTCTGGTGGGGACAGATCTGCTGTATCAGTGGCTAATATCCCCATTTTACGACGCCCTACCGATCTTTTGATCTGATCGATCGATAAAAATGGGTACGATCCATGATCTTTTGCATTTATGTCCCCATTGAGTTATCCCGGCAGCTCTATTTATGATTATTATCAGCTTATAATTGCCTGAATGTCTCCTGGCCATGGAGCATAGTTGAGGACTTTTTGTATTTGAGATCACAGAGCGACAGTTTTCGCTTTTGAAAGAAAGGATCCTTACTGGGATATGTTTTCTGTATATACTTTAATAATTCCATACTGCCATGTCCGTGTCAACCGAAAGGATGGGCAGGTCTTGCCGCCGCGCATACCGCGCACCGCTCGATTAAAGTTGATGATGAAACGAAAATAATGTATCCTAATATATAGGCAGTTATCGTTTTGTGTGTATCCGATCCCCCGAAATGTAAACGGGGCCGTCATTTATCGAAAATGCTGCAGGAAGAATTCATCAACGCCGGACTGAACTTCATAGATCCCGAAGCGTACCGCGTCTTAACGGAAGACGAGGAGAAGGCGGAAGCCAGGGCCATCGAGGACGCCTCGTCCCAAAGGGCGAAGGATGAAGCCCGGATCGAGCCTCAGGCTAGAGATCTCGCCCGCCAGAGGGCAGAGGAGGAGATCCGCAACATAGCGGCTCAGGCTGAAAAGATCTATCTTGAGAAGGTCTGCAGTGATCCCGACTACCTGCCGGTGATCGAAAGGATCAACAAAAACAGGGCGCGACTCGATGACCTGATCGAAGAGCATCACAGGTACACAATGGGCATCGGAAGCCTGCTGGGACCCATCACCGGAAACAAGAGGTCTGAGGCCCGATATGAGAAGGAGACCTTCGAGATCTGCAGGGGGCTCCTGCCGGACGACCGCCTCCTTGAGACCGTCGTGCCAAGATATGCCGAAGGACGGACCGCCGACTACTGCAGGCTGATCCCTTATGCGGATATGCGGGAAAAGTCAAGGCACTTCAGGAATACTCCCCATTCCAATATCCATGAAAGCAGTTTTTATACCGTCGATCCGGCCGCCTCTGCCGGGATATCCCGCCTTGAGGCTCTTGAGACCGAAATGCTGGCCGAGATCGGTGCAAAAATATATTTAAAGTACAAGGAAGACCGAAGACAGTACATCGAAAGCGAGTACCAGCGCAGGCTGGTCTCCGCCCGTTACAGGCGCAGCTCAAAGACCGGGGAACTGACCAATGAGATCCTCCCGCTGGTAAAAAGGCTTCTGGGCTCTCCGAATGATCTCGGTGAGATCGCAGATCATACATACGGCGAGATCAAAAAGCGCGACCAGGGCACGGACAAGGGCGTTCAGGTCGACATGATACGCCTTCATGTCCGCTACGAGGTAAAGCCCGACCGCATCGACTACTATTACGAGAGCAATTATACGAATCCTCTTTCGTCCTTCAAGTTCGACGATCACAATTTCATGAGGCTTGAGACCTGTGTCCAATGCGCCGCCGTGGCACTAGCCTTGGGGCAGCTGACCGCTGACAGGCTCAGGAGCGATCCCGTATTTGAACTGGCGGATGTATGGGCGTCCGGATCGCTGGCGTCCATAGATCTTGCCATCAGCTATCCCAATCCCGCTCACACCCGGAAGAAGAGGATATTCTAGAAAACCGTTTGACCGGAGGAAATATGTCATCACCAGATCTAAGATCGGTCGGGATAACCTTCGTGGATCCCGCGGAATACAGGCTTTTGAAGCCGGAGCATACCACCGCTCAGAGCAGCAATGCTGCCGCTGTCATCGCCGAAAGGGACGGCAGGGTCAAGGCAGCGGAGGCACAGGCCAAGGCCTGGGCCGATCAAATGACCTCTCAGGAACTGAAGAGCCTGATCGAGAAGGCCTCCGACGTTTATTACAACAAGGCCATGAAGGATCCTGTCTATGCGCAGGTCTACAGCGTCTATAAGGCCGCGAATGACGCGTACAGCAAGGCTCTTGATAAGGGCGTCACAGATCTCGGTACCGGTTTTATAGGTCTTTCGATAGCGATCGCCATTGATAAGCAGAAGGGCAAGAAGCTGGACGCGGCGAGGATGGCAGCCTGCAAGGCGAGCATCCCCAACGACGCGCTTCTGTCAAAGGCTGTCAATAAGCACGCGAGCGGCATGGTCGCCGAGTATGCAAAGGTCTATCCTTACTCTCAGTTCCAGAAGACCATCGAAAACAGGGAAGGCTATACCCATAATGCGGATGAGAGGGCATTCCTTCAGTCCGACCCCAGGGTCCAGGCCGGGATCGCCCGCTACATGCAGGTGAATCACGACGCCTATCAGACCATACACCGCAAATACTACGATCAGAAAATGGCCGAGCTGACCAAAGCCGCCGGGACCGCCTACAACAAGTCCATAAAGGCCGTCCAGGCCCAGACCGAGACCTACAGGATGCAGGACGGAAATGAGGTCATAGAGCTGATCAAGAAACTGGTGACCTCTCCCGCCGCCATGAAGGGCATGGTCGATTTTGCATATAACGAGTTCAAAAAGCGTGACAACGGCATGGACAAGGGCGTCCACGTCGCCCTGATCGAATACTCCATCGAGTACAAGGTGAACAGGGACCGGATCACCTTCTATTACGAGAGCAAATACTCCAACCCGCTCTCCGACTTCGTCTTTGAAGAGAACAACTACAAGCTGCTGACCTCCGACGGTCAGTGCTGCGCGGTTGCCCTGGTCCTCGGTCAGACGCTGTATCTCAGGCTGAAAAACGATCCCGTCTACGAGATGGCGGACATCTCGGCAGGGGGCGATTACAGCCTGATCAAGTTCAGGATCAGTTATCCCAACCCGAACCATACCGAGGCCATCAGCCTGTTTTGACAGCTGCCGCACCAAAAGGAGACTATCATGATCCCATTATATCTCGAATCTGTCGGAATAGATTTCGTCGATCCCGATCAATATAGTATGATGAAGCCCGACCATATCATGGCGCTTGACGAAGAGAAGCGGACGATAGAGTTTTCAAGGGAAGCGGATCTGAAGAACGCAGAAGAGGAAGCGAGAAAGTATGCCGGGGAAAAAACTAAGGCGGAGGACGAAGAGTTCAGAACGGAAGCCACAGAACTTTACAGAGAGAAGATAATCAAAGATCCCGCGCTTGCGGCTTTCTATAAGAAATACACGGAGGCGGAAGCAGCGTACGATAAAGCGATAAGAGATGCGAGGCCTTCAAGCGTACGCGTTCCTTTCTTAGGTTACATAGGATCATATCCCAGTATGGATGGGATCGAACGCGCGCTTAGCGCTTTGGAGATCGCGGAACTTCCCGATCCGGATCTGCTGGCAGCCGTCACATCCAGATATGCCTCCGGGCTGACCGCGGAATACTGCAAGGTATATCCTTACGGTGGAGTTTCTTACTATCTGAAAGAAGCTGAGAAGGGCGCGGAATTGCGGGATCCCGAGCTTTTGAAGTACTACAGGTCCAGGCCGGAGCTGATAAAGTGCGCCGAGCGGTACGATGAGGTAAAGAGAAAGATATGGCGTCATTTTTACGAAAAGAATTACGCCTCCAAGTCGAAGGAGTTGACCGATGCCGCAGAAGCTGAGTATGAGAGGAAGATGCGTGAATACCGCAGCAGGCTGGTCGATCAGTTCGACCGGGATCATCTGGAGGTCGTTCTCCTGATAAAAAAGCTGCAGACCGTGCCGGCGCACATGGATAAAATGGTCACGTTCACCTATGATGAGATCAAAAAGAGGGACGGCGGCATGGATAAAGGCACGCACGTCGACATGATCGATTACCATGTCAGGTACGAAGTATTTAACGACAGGATCGAATACGCGTACGACAGCAGATATAAGAACCCTCTGTCCGAGTTCAGGTTCGAAGAGAACAATTACGGGCGGCTGCAAAGCGACGCCCAGTGCTGCGCGGTGGCGCTCGTGCTCGGCCAGAGAGTCGCGGATCTGCTGAAAGAAGATCCCGATATGGAGCTGGCGGATATCAGCGCCAAGGGCAATTACGCCTATATCGACCTTCACATAGTCTATCCCAATCCCGGGCATGAACAGATGGTGAACCTGTTTTGAGGAGCATAATGGATACCGAAAAAGCATACAAAGCCTATAAGGATCTCTGCGAATACGCTTCCCGCGAGGCGGATGCTCTTGAAACGGACATGCAGACCAGGGTCAAGGCCCTCAACTCCGTCATTGCCGGAGCGGACACCGAGTTCAGCGCCGGCGGGGAAGAGATCGAAAAGAGGTATAGGCCGGCTCTGAAGAAGCTGGATCTTTACTATACCATCGCCAAGGAGCACTGCAAGCTTCGTATCGAGGACCTCAGCGTCGGTGCGAAGGAGCCTGATTTCAGCGCTCTTTCCCGGATGGCCTCTTCCATCGGGAAGTACGATTACGACGATCCCAAGGCCGCCGATATGGTCTGGGTCCTGGCAGCCAATTACAACTGGGTCAGGAAAATGAGGGACAAGGAGCTGGGCTCCGCCAGAAAGAGGGACGTTACGGCGGAAAAGCAGAAGCTCCAGGAGGTCGAGGAGCAGTATGAAAGATCCAGGCTGGGCCTTAAGTCCGATCTCACATGGATGCTCAAGGGTCTGATGGATCAGGCGGAGATCCTGAGAAATGCCTATGATCATTCCATCGTGACCGGCGAAGACCTTAAGACCGTTCCCGTCGATATCGAAAGGTACGTCCCGCTCTTCAGCGTGAGAAGAAGGCTTTCGGTCCCGCGGATCATAGAAGATGACGTCGCGGCAAGCCTTGAGGGCGCCTACGACAGACCGTCTTCATCCGTCCAATACCCTCATTTCGAGGGCATAGAGGGCGGCACCCGCCTTATGGTGGTATATAAGGACGACGCGGAGGCGGTGCGAGGGGAGGCCTCGGCAGTGGTGCTCAATTTCCTTAAAAGGATACCTCCCGCGCAGCTCAGGATAACCCTGATCGACCGGATCAGTTATTCCGCCGCCCTTATCAGGGATCTGTTGCCCCTGGGCAGCGTGCTGGACCCCGTCCCGGGAAATGAGAACGAGATAGAGGACCTGCTGAAAAAGCTGGCCGAGGAATACCGAAATACCGAAGAAAGCAATGGCCGCAGGACCGTCGACGAGGTCAACAGGAGCGGCGGGAGCCTTCCTTACCGCCTGCTGATCATACACGAAGAGGAGAACTATTACGGCGGCGATCAGGCCCTGCGCTATCTCAAGGAGAACGCGGGGGCGCTGGGCGTCACCGTGGTCACCTTTAAAAGGACCCCAAAGCCGGAGATCGCCAAAAAGGAAGCCGGATGCTCCGTCATGATCAGGGAGGCGGGCGGAGGCTTCATCCTGGAGGACGGGACTCCCGCGGCCCTTCTCAGCAGTTCGGCAAAGATCTCTGACGAGTTCAGGGAGGCCCTTTCCACGTCCGCCGGGACAAAGGAGCTGAGCAACCTGATGATGGATCACGTGGCCTTCGAGAGCACAGGCAAGGGCAGAAGGAAGAGGGGAGAGGTCTCCGTGCCCTTCGCCATAGACGAGAGCGGCAGGGTAATAGAAGCCGATTTTACCAACACCAACTTCGCGGCCTTCATGGAGGGAGCCGCGGGCTCCGGAAAATCATCCCTGCTCCACGTCATCATAACCGGTCTCATGATGCGCTATCATCCCGACGAGATGGAGCTTTGGCTCGTCGATTTCAAGATGACCGAGTTCGGGGAATACGCGAAGTACAGGCTTCCCCATGTGAAGTGCGTCCTTCTGGATTCGTCGGAGGACCTGGTATACGATCTGGTAGACAGGCTGATCGAAAAGCTCAAGGAAAGGATGGTGCGGTTCTCAAAGGCCAACTGGAGCTCCATGGACGACGTCCCTGCCGATGTCTACATGCCCGATATATTCGTCATCATAGACGAGTTCGGGGATATGTCCAACGTGCTGCACAGTACTGCCGGTGAGGGAGCGGACAGGGATTACTGCGAGAAGATGGAATACCTGCTGAGGGAGAGCCGCAGCTTCGGCTTCCACTTTATCTTCTCCAACCAGGCCTTCACCGAAGGGTCCCAGGGGCTCACCGAGATGGCCAAGCTGCAGATCAGGAACCGCTTTGCCCTGCTCAACGAACGCAGCGAGATAAGAGCGATCCTGGACGCCGGAGCCTCGGACGATGAGAGGGTGCAGCAGTGGATCGCCGGGATAAAGCCCTTTGAGACCCTTTTCAGGACCAAAGAGAACGATGAGCCGGTCATAAGAAAATACAGAAATCTCTATATCCCGGGCAAAGAGCGCAGGGAACTGCTGGAAAAGATCTCCGGACAGTACCGGAAGACGGACCGGTTCGATCCGGGCGACGACGGAGCATATCTGGGCAGGGATCTGGTCATGATCGACGGCACCAGGCCCCAGAGCTTCGAAGAGAACAACGTGGCCATGCTCAAAAAGGAGAAGGACATTTATCTCGGCAAGGGAGACGTGCCCATTTTCGCCGGAGCCCCCATGAGCTTTGAGAGGGTCGAGCGGTTCACTCTGAGGAATTTCGCCGCGGAGAACATCCTTCTGGCCGCCCAGGATCCCATGCATCAGATGGCTGTGGCAAAGGCTGTGATGGATTCCTGGAAGAGGTACAGCAGCAGCTGCGAGGTCTGGGCGGATCCGGGCCAGAGCGCCTTCGAGAGCTACGGAGAGGACGTTTTAGGCAGCGTCATGGCCTACACCGACCTGGAGGAGATCTGCGAGAGGGTAGAAGCGCTCAAGAAAAGCGTAAAGAGCAAAAGGAATTCCCAGCGTCTCGTTGTCGTCCTGGGCTATGAGCGGATGTGCACGGCATGGGAGCTTCTTTCCGACATGTGGGACGATCCGGAGGAAGACGACGGACCCAAGTCCTCCACAGGAGATATCCTCGACCTTATGGAAAAGGCCGCGGACCCCGGGGAAAGGGAGCGGCTAAGGAGAGAGCACAACGAGATGGTCGAATCGAGCCGCGGCGCGTCACCTGAGGGCTCCTCCGTTTCCGACGCCCGCGGGGATATCAAGAGGCTGGTAAAGCTGGGGCCTATATTCGGGCTGCATTTCATGTTCGTCATCGAGAGGGCAGCCGCCTTCCAGATGACCGGCCTGGAGCTCAGCGCCTTCAGCCACAAGCTGGTCTTCCCGATGAGCAAGGACGACGCGGCGGTCCTCGAGTGCCACCGCCAGCATCCCGAGCTTCTCAGGTCCGGGACCTTCATGTATACCGACGGCCACAAGGCCATAAGCATGAGGCCTTATATCACTCCCGGGGTCCCTCTCTATCCCGAATGGGAGGTAGGCCCTGACGGCGAAGTAAGAGAAAGGGGGGTATGAGATGGCCTTATATCCTATAAGCAGGGAAGGCATCAGAGAGTTCCTGGAGCTCAAGAAAACTCTCATCACCATATCGCAGGAGATCAAGGCAAGAGGCGACCATCTTTCACAGGTGATCAGGAGCAATGAGGATGGTCTTGGGTACCTGTATGACGATCTTTCGGAGTACGCA
>JAFRQL010000143.1 GCA_017428655.1 Bacillota bacterium
GCCAGGGTCTTTTTCATGATCTCCAGCTGGTCGGGATAGGGGGCCGCGATGGCCTCCTTGTCCCTTCCCATGGCGCTGCTCCAGCTCCAGCGGTCCGAGGCCGGGTCCCTCTGGCAGATCCTTCTGGCGAAGACCCTGTCCTCAGCCGCGTCGTAGCCGAACTCGACGATGCCGGTGAGCCTCTTCTGGGATCGGTCGCCGGGCAGCTGGCAGAGTTCGAAGACGTAGTTTATATTCGAAAAGATCCGGGCGATGAGGGAGTCCTCGCTGCCTCCGCCGGCGCTGGCGATGGCCGCCGCCATCTTGTAGGGGATGTTCAGGGCCGAGCTGTCGTGGATGGTGCCCTTGGAACGCATGGTCCCCAGGCTGGTGATGGCAAGAAAGAGGTCGTAGGACGCCGCGTCCCGCATCTCCTCCAGGATCACGTAGTCGGCGTCGGATCTTTTCAGGCTCTTTTCGATCTGGGAGAGCTGCTTTCCGTCGGCGATCAGCTGCATCATGGGGACGTCCGGCATCAGCAGGTCCCAGCGGGTCTCCGGGTCCGTGGCCACGGCGACCCCCTCCAGATGTGGATCCTCGCAGGCCTGCCAGGCCTGAAGGAAGGTGGTCTTGCCTGAGCGGACCTGCCCCGCGAAAACCACGTTGAAGCCTATGGCGCACATGGCCCTGAAAAGCGGGACCGCCTCCGGCGGGAAGGTGCCCAGGGCCGCAAGTGAGGCCAGATCGGGCCTTGAGATCAGGTATTTCCTGAAGACGATGATGTCCTGGCCGGGCTTGGTGCGCTCCCCGGAGTAGATGGTGACCCTGATCCCGCTGCTCAGGTAGACCTCGTGAAAACCGGTCTCCTTGCGCTCTCTGGGGCTTGCTAAAAGCAGGGCGTGGATCAGCTGGCCCCGGCGCTTTTGGGAGATCCGCTGGGGCTGCAGGACGGTCTTTCCGTCGATGAGGCAGTAGAGCCTGTCTCCGATGAGCTTGGCCGAGGAGCTCCTTCTGTATTCCTCGGTCCAGCCGAAGGCCCAGGGGGCGATGCCCGAAAGGCCGTAAAGGTCCGAGAACAGGGCGTCGGTGAGGCTGGGGTAGTAGGAGGGGTAGGGCTCCGCCAGCAGGTTCTCACGGGTCAGGATCATGCGGATCCTCTCCCTTAAGTCTTCGGCATCCCGCTCGATGCCCATGATCGCGCCCTTTTCCCTGGCAAGCCTGCTGCTCTTTAAAAGGTCGTCTGCCCGGTCCCACTCCCGGTCCAGGGCGGCGCGTACATGATCCGCCAGCTCTTCATAGCGGCGCAGGTCCTGACCGCCTTCCCTGCTTTTGGGCTGCCTGCTCAGGTATGCTTCGAGGGAGAATTTCGCGGGGATCCTCATCTTTGACCGCCTTTTTCCGCGAATTTAAGGATGTCGGAGGCGATCAGGTCGGCTGCCCTGGTGTAGGGGCCGTCCTTGCCGTAGGGGCAGGAGCCGCTGAACTCGCAGGCCAAGCTGTCCGGGTACTCGGGGACGGAGAAGCCCTGAAGCCCGAAGGCGGAGGTCAGGTCCGAAAGGCTGTAGCCGGACAGGGATGATGAAGCCCGGTTGAGGACGATCCGGTCCTCGTCAAGGTCCAGGCCCAGGGCCTTTATGACGATCTGCCAGGTCTCGGAGAACCGGGCGGCGCACTTGGGGCCGGGAGTCAGCACGTAAAAGCGCCGGTCCGACGCGGTGAGGCAGGAGATGGGCAGGGGAGTCGTGGCGTCATGGCCTCCGTCGCAGATGATGACGTCGTAGTCCCGCTCGACGAGGGGGCGGATCATCCCGATGAGGTCCGGGTCGTGGAACTGCTTCTTGAACATGTCGGTCCTGCCGGGGATGTAGTCGAGCCCCGGGGAGCGGACGATGCAGGCTTTCACGTCGTCTTTTGCAGGCCTTTGGAGGCGCAGCAGGCTCCCCAGGCCGGCGGAGGTCCCGGGAAAGAAGCCCTCGTCCTGCTCGCCTGAGGCCAGGATCAACAGGGCTTTGGCCCCCTTCGCCGCCAGGCTCATGGTCACGGCCTCGGCAAGCAGGGTGGTCCCGGTCTGGGAGTCCCCTCCGAAAAAGCATATCATTGCGGTCATGGCAGCCTCCTTTACTGATACAGCAGGACGAACCGGTCGCCGGCGGACGCCAGCCGGGTCAGGTTCTGGGCGTCTTCCCTCTGGGCGATGATCTCGATCATGGAGACCGTCTGCGCGCCGCCCAGCCTTTCCTGGTCCGAGACCACCTCGTCGTTGGAGCTGGATTTTACGTAGAGCACGGTGGAGGTCAGGATCTCGTCGCCGTTGGCAGGACCGGGATCCGTTGATATTTCAAGGTTTTCTTCAATTGCAGGGTCTTCTTCCCTTACCAGAAGGAAGGTCACCCGGTCGCCACGCCTTAAGGTCTGGGGGTAGGAGATCAGCCAGCCAGCGGGGATGGAGAAGATATATTCCCCCCTGTCCTCGTGGACCGTCAGCCTTTCGTCCTCGAAGTATTCGGCGAAGAGCTCCACTCCGGCGGGGATGTAGGAGACGGCCTCCTTTCCAGCCGCCTGGGAGACCCCGTCCAGCCGCAGGGCTCTTGGGGAGGGGGCGACGGCCTTTTTCAGGACCAGCATGTCGCGGGTGACCAGGGTCCCGGGCTCCACGTCGCGGGTCACTGTGAGGACCTGGGTGTACATGAGGGCGTCGCGGCCGACCAGCTCCCAGTAGAGCATCCCTGCTATGGAGAGGACGATGAGGACGGCGCCTGCGATGGCTCTTTTCATATGCTGCTCCTTTCGGACGGCGGTGCGGCGGAGGGGCCGCTCTTAAGGCGGATGCGTACGGGGGATGGTTTGGGGGGCTCGAGTGGCGCCGTCGGAGGACCGGGGGAGGGGTGAACGGCCGGCCTGATCTGCCCGGTCTGCCCGGAAGATGGCGGACATCCGTCTTCGGCCGGACCTGATATCCTGCGGTCCTGAAGGTCCTGCCCTGTAATTTTCGAAGAAGCTTCTTTTTCAAGGCCCGATACGGTTCGCATCACCTGACCTGAAGGGGCCCGGTCATCGCTTTCCGCTGCGGGCGGAGCCGCCTTGGCTCCTTCCGCCAGCCTTTCGGCCAGCAGCCTGTCGTTCTCTTTAGGCGCGTCGGACATGAGCCCGTTGCGAAGAAGGGCGTGGTATTCCTTCTTCGCCTGACTGACCCTGGCCGCCAGATCGTAGAGGGGCCTCAGCAAAAGGAGCAGCAGCCCGAAGGCGCAGACCCCTATGGAAATGAAGATCTCCGTCATGTGGCTCTGGTTCACTGGCCCGCCTCCTTTTCCCCGCCGAACCGCTCCAAAAGGGCCGAAAGACCGGCGTCGGCGGCCAGGAGCTTCTCCGGATCCCCGTACTCCCTGACCTGGGCGATCCCGTCCCCGGCCATGGCGAGGACGGTCCTCGCTGCCTTGACGAAGCCCGCCTTTTCGATGTCGCCCGCCCTTATCTCAAGGAATTCCAGCACCGCCTTCTCCGACGCGAGGACCGCGTCCGCGGAGCCCGGCCCGATGAACCGGTCCCGGCTCAGGGCGACTGAGGCCGCGGCTTCAAGGCCCGCCCTTAAGGCGTCCTTTTCGGGGGAGCCTGCGGAGGCGTCATAAAGAGAGACCAGGGCCGAAGCCTGGGCCCCGCAGGATCTGGAGGCGGAGGCTTCCCGTAAAAGGGGCAGGGCAAGGCCCACCCGGGAGAGGCAGTCGGCAAAGGGGGCCTGGGAAGAAGAGATCACGGCGGAGGCGATGGTGAAGGCCAGGACGCCGGTGTCGTCCCCCGCGAAGGGCGTATTCTCAAGGTGAGACGCGAAAAGCCCGGCCAGAGCGTCCTGTTCCTCTTTGGTGAGGCCGTCCTTTCTGTAGAGCTCGGCCAGAGATGCGAGGGCCTCGGTCCTGTAGGGCATGACCGAAAAGGCCTTGAGCAGGCTCTCTTCGTTTCCAGCGGCGGCCAGCCTCTCGTAGACGCTGAGGTCCCTCAGGAAAAAGCCCTCGGCGAAAAGGCCTCCTACGAGAAAGAGGGCGAGGCCGGCGGCGAGGATCCATCTGGAGACCGCCATTTTTAGACGCAGCTTTTCGATGTAAGGCTTTTCGGCCTTGGCGTAGTTCCTGATGGCGTCCAGCATCTCGGTCATCGACTGGAACCGGTCCCGGGGCCTTTCCTTGACCGCTCTGGCGCAGACCGCGGCAAGGCCGGGAGGAGTCCCGGGGCGGACCCTTCCCAGAGGCTTCGGTTTGAAACGCTTTTTACCCGGATTTTCGCCGGTCAGGAGCTGGTACATGGTGACGCCGGCGGCGTAGACGTCGGAGCGCGCGTCCGAAAAGCCCCTCGCCTGCTCCGGCGCCGCGTAGCCCGGGGTCCCGAAGGGAACGTCGTCCCTGTGATCGCCGTTCCTGACGATCTTGGTCGGAAAGCCGAGATCGACCATGCGGATCCTGCCGTCCCTTGAAAGTATAAGGTTCTGGGGCTTGAGGTCCCGGTAGACGATCCCGTTGTCGTGAAGGTACGAGAGCAGGCTGCAGACGTCCTCCATCCATGCGGCGGCCGTTGCCGGGTCCTGGGGACCGGTCCTGTTGATGACCGACTGCAGGTCTTCCCCCTCGATCCGGTCCATGACCAGGTAGATCATGCCGTCCTCCTCGAACCGGTCCACCAGCCGGGGGGCCAGGGGATGGTCCAGGGCCTTCAGGATCTCGATCTCGGCCAGGGTGCCGTCCTTTTCGAGGAGCCTCCTGTATTCGGGCCGCGAGGTGTCCAGCTCCTTGACCGCCCACTCCTTGCCCAGGGTCAGGTCCTCGGCCAGGTAGACGGTGCTCATGCCGCCCCTGCCAAGCAGCTTCACGAGCCGGTATTTTCCGCTGAGGATCTGGTTAAGCGCTGCCATCGGGACCTCCGGGGCCTGAAAGGCTGATTGTGATCATAGGGCCGCCGGCGGCTCCGGCGCGAAGGCTTCTTTTATAAAGGTCGGAAAGGGCCTGCTGGCGGCCGTCCTCCAGCTTTTCGCGAATATACGGGTAGGGGAGAAGGGCTTCGGCGTCTCTGGGGATCAGCAGCAGGACGGCGGGACCGGGGATCACAAGATCGCAGACGGAAACAGAGCCCGCCGGGTTGACGTCTCTCAGGATCTTTTCGGAAAGGAGCAGGCAGCGGGGACCGTCCCTGCCTATGCAGATGCAGGAATTCTGGACGGTCAGGACTGCGGTAAAGGACGGGACGGAGGGGATCAGGCCTTCGTCCTTGAGGGCGGCGAGCTCGCTCAAAGCGCCTGATATCCAGCCTTCGAAACTTGCTGAGACCTGATCGAACCTGAGGCCGCAGAGGGCGAGGCCGTCCGCCTCTATTTTCTCCAGCAGCCTGCTGCACAGGTAGGAAGGGCCGGGACCCTCTTCCTCTGCCCCGGCCAGGGCCGCGAAGGCTGCCGCGGTGAGACCTTCGGGGCCTGCGTCCGCGAAATAGCAGCCGCAGAAGCGGCCGCTCTCCCTCGCCTTATTGGGAAACATCTGGATCAGGGGCTCTTTCACGGCGGTCCCTTTCAGCGTCTGTCAGCGCACGAGCAGAAAACGCTCCCCCGCAAGATCAATGACCTGGCCCGGCTTGACCTCGACCTCCGTTTCAGGCGGAAGCCTTAGAAATCGGGCGTTTCCGGCCCCAAGGCTGCCCAGGCTGCATCCGTTGCGGGAGACGTCTTTGATGTATAAACGATCTCTTTTAATTGTTACGTAACAGTGGTTATGAGAAATGCACGCCGCTCCGTCCGACCTTTCGACGACAAGATCGCAGTCGGGACCGCTGCCGATGAGAAGGCTCGGCCTGTCCACGGCAAAGCCCTCGTTGGTCGCCATGTGGACCAGCATGAAGGGAGGCTGTCCGATGCGGCTGTCGGAAGCGTTCCGGTCCTGTCCAAAGGGCGCAAATGGCGCGGCGGAAGGATCCCCGCGATATGGGTCCGCGGGCTCATTGACCGCGTCGTTTTGAGGATACCCGTCCGGACCCGGCAGGGGCACGGTGGGGAAGAGCTCCTCCGAAGGGCCGTCCTCCTGAAGCTCCGCCTCCCGGGCTCTCTTCTCTGCCAGGGCCTTTCCCCGCTCGAGGAGCTCCCTGAGCCTTTCGTCGTCTCCGGCCTTCCTGCTGGTGATCATAGCGGCATCCTTTCTCCGGCTCTGAACTGGAAGACCGCGTCGGCGAACATGACGAAGATCCCGTCCCTCAGCAGGACGCTGCTGCCCTTGGGCAGGCGGAAGAACCCGGCCCGGTCCGCAGGATCTTTTCCCAGAAAGGTCCCGTTCATGCTCTCGTCGCAGATGTAGACCCCGTCCTCCTCGACCGTGACCGTGGCGTGGAACCTGCTCACCGTGTGGGTCCTGGGATCCTGGTCGATGGAAAGGCCGCATCTTTTGGAGAAGCCGACGACGAAGATCCCGGTGTCTATGGGGGTGACCCTGCCGGTCAGCACGTCGACGAAGCAGGGAAAGCCCTCCGCGGCGGAAAGATCGGGCTGAAGGTCCCTTCCGTAGAGGGCGGGCTGCTCGAAGACGGCGGAGGCATCCTCGTCAGCAGGCGTCAGAGGAGCGGTCTTGAGCTCTTCATCCTCAGTATTTGCACGTATGTCCGGCCTCAGCCAGCGGTCGTTCATTCTTCCTCCGGTATCAATAAATGGAAACCCTGCGTCTATTATACAACATAAAAAGCGCCGCCTCAACAAAAAGCGAGGCGGCGTTAGCAAAAAGTTTTCAATTGAGAAGCGGGACGCCGATCGGCGGGCAAGGGCAGCCGAAAGACCGAAGAAAAACTGGGGAAGATCGGCGTTAAGATCTGACGGGCCTAAAGGCTCGGCCCGCCTGTAGCGCTAAGGCCTGCAGGTTCCATGCGAAAGCCCGATGCACCGACGGCATCTGCCCACGTCGCGGATCACGAATACATCTTCCCGACCACGTAGTACGCGAGCCTTGCGGGCAGCAGCCTGAACAGCAGGGCCAGCACCTTGTATTTTCCCCCGGCGGTATAAAGGGGCGCGGGTCGCTTTTTCTCGGCGGCCTTTACGATCACCGCGGCCACGTCCTCAGGGGTCATCCCGCCCCGCTCGTCCTTTTCCATGGCAGCCACCGCCGAAGCGTTCCTTTTGTAGACGTCGTCACCCGCGGACTGCTTCCTTCTCGCGTCGGTGAAGCCGGTGGATGCGTCCCCGGGCATGACGCAGGTGACCTGTATCCCGAAGTCCCTGACCTCGTTCCTCAGGGCCATGGCCAGCGAATTGACCGCCGCCTTGCTGGCCGAATAGAAGGCCTGATAGGGGATCGCGATGGGCGCAGCCACCGAGCTGACGCAGACGATCCTCCCGGAGCCCTGA
>JAFRQL010000144.1 GCA_017428655.1 Bacillota bacterium
CTTCTCAAATTCCGCGTGGAATGCGATGATATCGTGGATCGTGACCTCCCGTTTGGCGTTGTATGCGTCGAGCAGGGCCTTCATCTGCGCGGGAACGTCCTTCGGTTTCGTCGTCTCACGTCCGCCCACGACGTTCGGGCGTTTTTTGTACTCTCCCACCGCGAACCAATCGAGCGTCGAATCCTTGGTGTCGCGCTTGAGAATGAAATGCAGCTCTTTGATGATCTCCTCGGTCAGCATGTCGTCCGCGCAGTCGATCACATAGTCGATGGCGCGGAAATGGTGCACCGTCTCCAGAATGTCATCCACCGGCACGCCGTCGCCCGCATCGAGGGTGTTCGTCTCAAAGATCAGGCGCGTCTGATCTTCGGTCAGCCGGCTGCCCTCGATGTGGTTGGAGTTGTAGGTCATCCGCACCTGAAGCTCGTGGTACAGCCCGCCGGAGATCTTCGCAGCCTTTTCTTCACGGAGGGTCTGCAGGATCGGATTGTCCGAAACCTCGCTGCACAGCTCCGCAGCCGTGCAGGAAAAGTACCCGCACAGCTTTTCCATCACGACGCGGGACAGCTTCTCCCCGCGTCCGATCTTCGCAATTGTCCGAGAGGATATGCCAAGTTCTTTCGTCAGATCGGAGCGTTTGATGCCGCGCTCGTTCAGTTTTGCTTCAAGCCCTTTGTAGGAGATCATGTTCAGCCCTCACTTTAATCTTTACTTATTATGCCACGAAGCAAGCAATAAGTAAAGATTCTGAAACAGCGTTTACAGAAAAGTAAAGATGTCCGAACTCGAAAGAGGATGCTCATTGAGTGAGTACCTTTGGTATAGGAAAGGGTATAGATTAAGGCGACACCCTTTATCCATAAGTAAGGGGGCACTGATCTGGTGACCCCCTTCTCCTTACCCAAGCTGCTTTGAACGCAGGAAACCTCTTGAGGTGGGTTACTCAAAATAACCTACCTGCTATTTTGATCTTAGCCCGTCAATCTGTACGGGATAATTCAGGAAAAATCACTGTCCTAAATCGAGGTACTGGTCCAGAGCAATAGAATGATTAAGATATGCTGCTGTCGCTATAACCGACAGCAGACCCTCGGTTGAAACGAGGGTGCCTCTAAGCCCTTAATTGAATTAAGGGCTTAGCACTCAAATCTGAGTTTTCTGATGTAGTGACCCTTAATAACAGTAAGGGTCACTTCGTAAAAGCGAAGCAGAATACTATCATTTCAGATGAGGGTTTTATTCTCAAAGGCGACCGAAGGATACCGTCATGACTGGTGACGGTATCCTACACAGGTGTTGGATAGTGCTCATTCTCCCCTGCGGGACGTTTCATACCGTAGGGTATGAGAGATTTAGAAAGGGCAGGATTGATCGTCCCATCCTTTTCGTGTTTCCAAAGGAGACTTCCAGAAGTCCCTTTCTCGATAATCGTAAGCTTTTTTTCACGGTGTTAAGTTTTATACCCACGTTATACCCACGGTATTTGGGTATAACGTGGGTATAAAAAGGATCAGGGATGTCATTTGAACTGACACCCTTGCTCCTCTGTGCATTATCCGTTTTAAATCATCCAAATCGGTACGATCAGATTATCCCTGTCAAAGGCGCTGAAATGATCCGCCATGCAGAGGATCGCGCCGGTGCCAAGTTGGAGGGTAGACTTGTCGATCACGCTGAAAACACGGGTAAGGCGTTTGTCCGGCGCAGCAGTTTTCTTGATCTCCAGCGGGCAGAGCTTGCCGTCGCCTTCGAGAACCACGTCGATCTCCTTGGCGTCCCTGTCACGGTAGAAGTAGAGATACGGCTCCAGCCCAGCGTTTTGGTAGCTCTTCATTATCTCCGACACGGTGAAGTTTTCAAGCAGCGCTCCGTTCATAGCGCCGCTTTCAGCTACTTCCGGAGAAGACCATCGGGTCAGATAGCAAATGAGGCCGGTGTCATAGAAATACACCTTCGGCGTCTTGATCGTGCGTTTCAGCACATTGTTGGAATAGGGATGCAGCAGGAAGATGATACCCAGCGTTTCCAGGATATTGACCCAGGCTTTTGCGGTCGGCATGTCGATATCCGCATACTCTGCCAGTGCGTTATAATTCAGGAGTTGGGAGCAACGAGCGGCAACGGCTGTGACGAAGCGGTTGAATTTCAAAGCGTCAACGCTGCCGGAAAGGTTCCGGACATCGCGCTCCACATAGGTGGAGAGATAAGAAGAATAGAAGATATTCCGATCCGGTGTCTGTTCGCTGATAAGCCCAGGCATTGACCCGTTCCACAGGCGGGCAAACAACTCCGGAGTGGTGACCGGCTGAATCTGATCCTGCTCGGCCAGCAGACGATCCAGATTTGTCGTAAAGGGTACACAAGGCGCTCCGATGATCTCCCGTTGAGAAAGGGGCGACATGTGCAGCAGTGCAATACGACCTGCCAGCGATTCCTGTACTCCCCGCATGAGACGGAAGATCTGCGAACCGGTCAGCCAGAAGTCGCCGGGATTGTGATGTTCGTCGATATGGATCTTGATATAGGTAAAAAGTTCCGGGGCGTACTGCACCTCGTCGATGAGCACAGGCGGTTTGTGAAGCTGGAGGAACAGAGCGGGGTCGTTCTTTGCCATATCCCGCTCGGTGAGATCGTCCAGCGTTACATATTTTCGTCCGATATTCTCTTTCTCCGCGAGAGAGCGAAGCATGGTCGTTTTGCCAGCCTGACGCGGTCCGGTTACCAGAATTGCGGAGTAGGACTTGCTGAGTTCGCGGATGCGGGATTCCATGTGCCGGCTGATGTATTCCATAAAACGTCACCTTTTTCGGCTGATTTTGATTCTGACTATATTATAGCCGAAAGCTGATGGCCAGTCAACAAGAATATCGGCAGATTTTAGAAATGTTTACAAATCTGCCGAAGAGGATGGGGTAACGATTCGTTATCGTGCTGCTGGAAACCGCGCTGGCGAACCCGAAAAAGCAGGTATTCGTCCTGCAATTTGCCGTCGGTGAGTTCGATATGGTGGGCTTTGACCCGGCCGCCGCGTCCTGTGATATATATCAGATCAAACACAGCACAGAAATCGTTCCGGAACAGGCCCGTCATCTGCTCGACTCGGGGAATGTGCAATGACCGAGCACCGGTATGGGCCGATCAAAAAGAAAACCGTCCTGTATCGCGGTACGACACAGGACGTGGATGGGGTGCGGTATGTGAAGGTAGAAGAGTATTTGAAGGGTGTCGGCTGAGTTTATCAATTGACAAAAGAGAAAGCCAGAGCTAACACTCCGGCTTCGGTTCTACTTCCTGCTTAGCTACAGAACGTTCGGCAGCAAATGCTATTGATGATGACAATAATGAGTTAATAAGCAAGAACAATACTATTTTATTAATTAAGTGTTTCATATATTTACAGACTCCTTTTATATATAATTATACAACACTGATCCCACAACATCTATACATTTTAGAAAGAATTTACTCGTTATGTAATATCCGTACATTGTAATTCATAATAGTATGTCAGAACGAGCGCCTCCAATTGTCCAAAGTTCGGATAATAGCAACTGCGCCTTTATTTTCACGGGTTTTGTGATATAATTAATGGCCGTATGCCCGGGAGCAGAGGTTTTCTCATCTGTTTTTGTGCGGCGGCGATAAAAAAGATCAAGGATAATTAGACATGAACAGGACCCAGCTGGCAGAAGAGCTCGAAAAAAGAAGGATATTCGGAATAATCTCCCACCCCGACGCAGGCAAAACGACCCTGACGGAGAAGCTGCTGCTCCACGGCGGCGCCATCCACCAGGCGGGAACGGTCAAGGCGAGAAAAAATTCCAAATTCGCCACCTCCGACTGGATGGAGATCGAAAAGCAGAGAGGCATCTCGGTGACCAGCTCCGTCATGCAGTTCGACTATGCGGGCAAGGTGATCTCCATCATGGATACCCCGGGCCACAACGACTTCGGCGAGGACACCTACCGCATCCTGACCTCGGTGGACAGCGCGGTCATGGTCATCGACGCTGCCAAGGGCATCGAGGCCCAGACCAGAAAGCTCTTCGCGGTCTGCAAGATGAGGGGCATCCCCATTTTCACCTTCATGAACAAGCTGGACAGAGAGGCCAAGGACCCTCTCGACCTGCTCTCCGAGCTCGAAGAGATACTCGGCATGCCCGCGACGGCCATAACCTGGCCCATAGGCTCCGGCATGAACTTTCAGGGCGTTTACTGCCTTACCAGAAACGAGGTCTACCTCTTCAGAGAGAAGCAGACCATAAAGCTGGGAGATCAGGGCGTCTTCGGTCCCGAGCTTGAAGACGTCATCACCATAAACAACCTCAAGGCCTTAAGGGAGGGCGTCGAGCTTCTGGAGGGCGCAGGCTATCCCATGGACGAGGAGCTGGTCCTTTCGGGAGAGCTGACCCCCGTATTCTTCGGGTCCGCCCTCGCGGATTTCGGAGTCACCGTGTTCCTTGAGCACTTTCTGCAGTGGTCCCCCGCCCCCGGCCCCAGAAAGACCGCTGACGGAAACGAGGTCGATCCTCTGTCCGACCGCTTCAGCGGCTTCGTGTTCAAGATCCAGGCCAACATGAACCCTGCCCACAGGGACAGGCTCGCCTTCATACGCATCTGCTCCGGCGAATTCGAGCGCGGGATGACCGTGAACCTGGCGAGGACCGGCAAGCCCATTAAGCTGGCACAGTCCACCCAGCTGATGGCCAACGAGCGGGCCAACGTGGACAGCGCCATGGCAGGCGACGTCATCGGCATCTACGATACCGGCAATTTCATGGTCGGCGATTCGATATATACCGGAAAGGACAGGATCGAATTCGAGCCTCTGCCCACTTTCCCTCCCGAGATCTTCAGCCTCGTGCTGCCCAAGGACACCATGAAGGCAAAGCAGTTCCAGAAGGGCGTCCAGCAGCTGGCCCAGGAGGGAGCGATCCAGGTCTATCACAACGAATACAACGAGACCGTCATTGGCGCAGTCGGACAGCTGCAGATCGAGGTCTTCCAGTACAGGCTGGAGAACGAATACAACGCCCTCGTGCGCATGAATCCTCTGGACTACACCCTTGCCCGCTGGGTAAAGACCGGCTCCGAGGACGGCACCGCCACTCCGGACCAGTTGGATCATCTCAAGATGAAGCTGGACGGAAGGACCATGCTGGTCTTCGACCGCTTCGAACGTCCCCTCATACTCTTCGCGAACCAGTTTGCCCTGACCTATTTCAAGGAGCGCCACCCCGAAGTGGAGCTTCTCGAAGCAACAGAAGTTTGATTTTCCGGGCTTGTGTGCCCGGCGGAGGATATATGTCCCCAAAGAAACTTCCCTTTTTCTATGGCTGGGTCATAGTGTTTCTCAGCTGCCTTCAGGTTTTCGCCGTGGTCGGCTGCGGGAACAACTGCTGGTCGGTCTTTACCATCTCCATGTGCGAGGACCTTTCCATCACCCGCCAGCAGTTCAGCGCCTACTTCACGGTGGTCAGCATCACCCAGATCTTCGCCCTGATGACCATAGACAAGGTCTTCGCCAGGCTCGGCCAGCTGAACACCATGAAGATCACCGCCATCACCGGGCCTCTTGCCCTGCTGGGGATCTCCAGGGTGCACAGCGTCAGGGGCTTTTACGCCTTCGGCATAGTCCTGGGCTACGGTTTCATAGCCAGTTCCTTTTATTCCGTCGCTATAATACTCTCAAAATGGTTCATCGATAAACGCGAAAGCGCCACAGGCATGGTCTTTATGAGCAGCCCGCTGGGGAGCATGATATTGGTGCCCCTCGCCACGGGCTGGGATCAGACCATGGGCTGGAGGACCGCGGTGACCATACTCGCCGGGATCATGGCCGCCATAACCATCCCCCTGGCCTATTTTCTGCTGAAAGAAAGACCCGAGGACATCGGCCTGGAGCCTTATGTTGAGGAAAGATCTCAGATCGGGGAAAAGCCCGTCGACCCGGATTCCCTCTGGGGCTACACCAGGGGCGAGGCCATAAGGCTCCTCAGCACCTGGCTCTTCATAGCGGCCATCGTCGGGAATTACATGGCGGGAACCTGCAGCAACGCCCTGCTCCCCTACCTTCAGGACACCGGCTTCAGCGCCCGGGCCGCCGGATGGGTCCACTCCATAGGCCTCGGAGCCATCGCCTTCGCAAGGTACGCGGGGGGAAGGCTCTCCGACAGGTTCGGATGCGTCAGGGTGCTCAGGGTCACCTACGCCCTCACTCCCCTGCTCCTGGTTGGGCTGGTGCTGGTCCCGAAGACCACTCTGGTGGTCCCCGTGATGATCCTCGGATACGCCTCGTCTCAGGTGCTGGGAGCGGTGCTCCTTCCCCTGATAACCGGAAGGCTCTACGGAAGAAAGCATTACACCTCGATGTACGGCCTTTTCAACGCCTTCGGAGTCGCCATGGGAGCCTCGATCCCCCTGGCTCTTGGCACGGTGTACACGACCTTCGGGAGCTATCTTCCGGCCTTTAAGGTGATACTTGCGGTCACCATCATCTCATTATTTATAGCCAACCTCTTCGCGACCCTTCAGATGAAGAACAGGGAGAAAAAGATCCTCGAGCAGGCCCCTCAGATGGCCGAGAAGCTGCTGAACGCCAAGGTATGAGAGGATCCGGACCGGTCGATCAAAAACAAAACAGCGCTTCCGCGGGCAGCGGGAACGCTTTTATATTTCCCCTTCAGTTTCGCTGATCACAGCGAAGGCAGTATGAACTTCACCAGGACCGGATAAAAGGCCGTGACGCAGACGAGGCGGGTCACCTGGAGCACCGAGACGATGGCCGGATCCGCTCCGAAGTCGGGAGCGACCAGGGCGGATTCCGACGCGCCGCCGGCGGAGGACGAGAGCATGGCTGTCGCGATGTCCATATGGCAGACGCGGCTGATGATCATGGCGATTATAACGTTTATGACGACGAAGCCCATGGTGATGAAGACCGCGGGCACCAGGGCCATCTTAAGATGCACGATGGAATCGTAGCCAACGGTGACCCCGATGAGGGCGCCGCTCATCATCTGGGTGATCCTGCGGACGATCACCGGCATGTAGAGCTTTCCCGTGGCGAGGTTTACAGACGCCGCGGTGACCATGCTGACGATGAGAATGAGTGTCGAAAAATCGGCAAGCTCCGCGATGAGATAGCCGGCGGCGCCTCCCGCGAGGGTGACAAGAGAAGTGAAAAGGATCCGCTTTTTCCGGATCTCCCCTGACGGCCTCCCGGATGAGCCCTTTCCCCTTTCGGGAGCTCCCGTCTGCCCCTCCTGCCGGCCGCTCTTTTTCGTCAGCAGCTTTACGATGGGCATCGAGATGAAATATACGCTGAGGAGCCTCAGGACCTGCATCACCGCGACCACGGCGGCGTCGCCCTCAAGATCTATGGTCATGAGGGTCATGTCCTGCATCCCTCCGGGAGCGACGCTGAATAGAGAGGTTACCACGTCGAGGCCCGAGAACCGGTACATGGCAAGGCCCATGCCCAGGCACAGGATGATTATGACCGCGACCAGTATGACCGCGGGCTTGATGAGGGAGGCGAGCTTTTTGACGCTCTCTGACTTCACCGACATGCCTATGAAAAGGCCCGCCACCGTCTTCGTCAGGACCTTGAGCCCCGTATACATGAACATATGGCCCGTAAGAACGCTGAGGACGCCCGTAAAAAGGAGGGCGCCTACCAGAGCCCCCGCGGGGACCTTAAGCTTCATAAAGAGAAAACCGCCTGTCACGGCGACAGCCATCGTCAAAAGAAACCATAGGAACTGCGTCATGCCGGTCTTCCTCCCGAAATATCGTTCGCGGCGCGGTATCTGCGGTATTATCTGTAGCCCAGCTTCATCCTGAAGATCTGGGCCTCTTCGGTCTCGCCGAAAAGGTAGAAGGCCTTATGGGCGCCTGCGCCAAGCTTTTCAAGGTCTGCGCTGCCTATGGAGACCTTCATCGGGGTGCCGGGAAGGAGCTCGGTCCGGTATTCCATGGCGGCAAAGCAGGGAGCAAGGCCCTTTATATCGCTGCCGAGCATGTCCTCCGCCATCTCGAAGTATCTGGCGTTGTTCATGTGGCCGTTGCGGTCTATGTACTCGGAGGGCAGGTCGAAGGAAAAAGACCTTGAAGTCTCCTCGGGCTTTACTGGGCCCGCTTCCCTGAGCTCCCAGGGATTCTTCTGACCGTTGAAGACCTCAAAGCCCGGAGCGCCCACGGCAGCGGTCCTTTTTTTGATGTCCACCAGGGCCCAGCGGGAAGCGCAGGATGCCAGCAGCTCCCCGTCCTTTCCGAAGAGCCTGAAATACCTGGGGAATATGGCGTGGGCGGGCCTTCCGACGCAGGTCCTTAAAAGCACCTCTTCCCCCTCTTCGGGCAGCCTGGATATCTCGTTCCGGTAATTGGTGACCGCCCAGAAATACCCGTCGGCGGCCATCTTGTCGGCGCTGAAGCCCAGCAGGGTCGAATGATCCCCCGCGATATCCTGAAACATGGTAAAGAGGGACCAGAGCTTCAGGCGTCCGTTCTCCGAAGCCTGCTCACCGGTTATAACGTGTTTTTGTTCTATCTCAAAACCTATCATAGCATGACCTTTCGTAAAAATCCCGCCTTCCTCGGGGCACAACGGAAAAGATTTTATCATAATTATCCAAAGGCCGCAACGGATGAGGCGGTACACTTGCGTCCCGTTGTACCGATGGGGACGCCGCCCTGACACAAAAAACAAGCGGGAATAAATTGTTAAAATTTAGTATTGACATATATTTCTATCTATGGTATTTTAAAGCCAGATAAAGGCGCGCCGACCAAAGAAAGGAAACATCAAATGAAGTACGACATCGAAAACA
>JAFRQL010000145.1 GCA_017428655.1 Bacillota bacterium
CTTTTGGGCTTCATGATGCTCCTTAACGGCGGGGTCAGCCTGTCCTTCTCGGGCCACATCTCGGTGCTGGCCAAGAGCTGCGGCTACAGCGCCGCCGCGGCAGCCGCCATACTTTCATTCTTCAGCCTGGTCACCGCCCTCTCCAAGCTCCTTTCGGGAGGGATCACCGACCGCCTGGGAACCAAGGTCAGCACCGCCGGCCTCATACTCATATTCATCGCGGGCTGCGTATGCGTGATCCCCATGAACGGCGTCTCCCTCGTCCCCTGCTACGCCTCGGCCCTCTTCATGGGCTTCGGGGCTTCGGTCTTCAACATGGGGCCCGCCCTCTGGGCAGCGGACCTGGCCCCCAAAGCCGGCTACCCCAAGACCGTCCGCTGGCTCCAGCTCTTCTACAACCTGGGCGGCATCATCTTCACGGTGGTGCCCGGCTTCATCGCGGAGCGCAGCGGGGAATACAAGAGCTCCTACATACTCTTCGCTTTCATGATGGGGGCGAGCCTCTTCATCCTCCTGTGGACCTACAGGTACAGCGAAAATACTTAAAATTCAAGCTCTGCGGGCCTCTTGCCACAGGCCCCCGCGTTTAGTATGATATAAGATACCCCAGAAAATACATTCCGACCGAAAGGGAAAAAGATGAACGTCATAATGCTTTCAGGCGGCTCGGGAAAGAGGCTCTGGCCCCTTTCGAACCGGGTGCGCTCCAAGCAGTTTCTCGAAATATTCAGAAATGAATACGGACAGCCCGAGTCCATGGTAAAGCGCATGTACCGCATGCTGCTTTCGGCGGACCCCTCGGCCCGCGTCACCGTTGCGGCCCCCGAAAACCAGCTGCCCCAGATCAGGGCTCAGCTGGGCAGCCTGGTCCGGATATGCTCCGAACCCGCCCGCAGGGACACCTTCCCCGCCATAGCCCTGGCGGCCTGCCTGCTTAAAAAAGAAGGAGCAAAAGAAGATGAGCCCGTGGTCGTCTGCCCCTCCGACCCCTGGGCCGGCCCCGCCTACTTTGAGTGCATAAAAAAGATGGCGGACCGCTGCGAAGACGCAAACCTCACCCTCATGGGCATAGAACCGACCTTCCCCTCCGAAAACTACGGCTACATAATCCCCGCGTCGGAAGGCGAGGTCAGCCCCATACTGGAATTCAAGGAGAAGCCGGACCGCGCCCTGGCCCAAAGCTACATCGAAAAGGGCGCCCTCTGGAACGGCGGAGTCTTCGCCTTTAAGCTCTCGTACCTTCTCGGCATCTGCGAGAGGCTTCTGGGCACCTCCGACCACGACACCCTGCGCCGCAATTACGAGGACGCTCCGAAGATAAGCTTCGACTACGCCGTGGTCGAAAAGGAGGAGTCCCTGCAGGTCATACGCTGCGCCGGGCCCTGGAAGGACCTGGGCACCTGGGATTCCCTGGCCGGGGTCCTGGGGGACGAAGTGATAGGCAGCGCAGTCGCCAAAGACTGCGAGGGGAGCCTCGTGATCAACGAGCTAGGCCTGCCCATGGTCGTCCTGGGCATAAAGGACAGCGTGGTTGCCGCGACTCCCGACGGCATACTTGTAAGCGCGAGAAAGGCCTCCGGCCTTAAAGACCTGGTGCCCGATGCGAGGCCCATGTACGAGCGCAGGCTCTGGGGCGAGTACAGGGTCGTATACACAAGCCCGGACAGCAATTCCCTGGTAAAGGAGCTGGTGATCGAAGCCGGAAAGCAGCTGAGCGACCAGCTGCACCGCAGAAGGGACGAGACCTGGGTGGTGACCGAAGGCGAGGGCGAGGCCGAGATCGGCGGAGTGACCTTCCGCCTTGAGCCCGGCGTCAGCGTCAGTATAAAGGCCGGGGTCCGCCACATGGCAAAGGCCTTCAGCGACCTTCACATCATCGAGGTCCAGCTGGGAGA